>CAZLXJ010000048.1:0-31268 GCA_964563645.1 uncultured Actinomycetota bacterium
CTGCAATCGCTGCAGGTTACTATTATTATTTCAAGATTTACAGCATGCCAAATTTTGAGGATGAACTGTATAATAAAGTAACCGCCCCGTCAATTGAAAGGATAAGCCCCGGAGATACGCTTTCTTATGAAGTGGATTATAAAAACAGCGGTTATAGAGACGTAGATGTGTTAAGGATAATAATCCCCATACCGGAAAATACATCACTTGAGTCCAGTACAAAAGGCGGGATGTATAACGGGCAGGAGAAAATCCTTGAGTATGTCATTAAGAATGTAACTGCTGATTCATCAGGGAAAATAGATTTTATGTTAAGGGTGGAAGATCCCCTGGATAACGGTACGGAGATTTCCCTTGATAAAATAAAATTTGAATATTCAATCGGTGAAGAAAATTTTAACAAGTTACTCGAAAGTGGTACGGGACATGTTGTAGAAAGCAGTCCCGGGTTCAGCTCTTTTTCATTTTCTTCAGAAGATGTCAATGGGGGACTGCTGTCTCTGGGCGATGAAATAGAATACTCTATAAACATTAAAAATACAGGTAATATGATAGCGAGGGATGTGGGGGTCATTAGCAGATTATCGACCTATTTGAGTATTAAAGATACTACCATAAGCAAGTCTGCAGAATACAGCGAAGGTGAATTGGTATGGAATCTAGAAGAAATCAGTCCCGGCCAGTCTGAAACCCTGGTTTTCAGGGCAGAACTTGAAGCAGGGGAAGTCGGGGACGGGGATGAGGTATCCTGCACTGCCCGGGTCATTTATGAGGGTGAGGTGATGGCTGAAGAAGAAGCTGTCAATACGGCCAGGCTCTTTCCTGATTTCTCCCAGAGTTCGGCAACCATTGCAGATGCCAACGGAGGCGGCTATCTGTGGTCGGGCGAGACGGTCAGCGTAAAAGTTACTCTAAAAAACACAGGAGAAAGGGAAGCTGGGGAATACAGGCTTTTCTGCCCTATTCCCGAACCTGCCACCTATGTGAGCCGTTCAGGTACCGCGGAGGGCATAGAGTGGAGTGACGATATAAGGGGACTGATATGGACACTTAATGGTCTGGATGTGGATCAAACCAGGGAAATAACTTTCAATATGACCGTAAATGAGGATTATTATTACAGGAGCGGCACTATAACCACGCAGTTTTATGTCACTGCAGGAGACGAAAGATTTGATATGGAGCCGGCAAGTATCAATATACAGGGACATCCCTATCTCAATGTAGTGGCCATGGGCGATTCCCTGATAGCAAAGTCCGACTGGGTCCAGAGACTGGACGGAAAGCTTGAAGCGGCATATCCTGCTGCAGACTACAACACTGTTGCCAGCGCTGTAAGCGGAGAGATGTCTTTTGAAGGTCTTGCAAGATTTGACAGTACCGTAGGTCCCCTTCATCCGCATATACTTATAGTGGCATACGGGACCAATGATACAGGTATCAGCTACAGTTATTTCCAGTACAGCATAGATTCCATTGTGGCAAAGGCAAGGGGTATGGGAGCTACCGTATTTATAAATACCATAGGCCCCATAAGCTCGCCTGGCAAGGAAGACTGGACCAGGTATAATCAGGCGATAATGGAAGTATCCGCAAAATACGGGGTACCTGTTATAAATGTAGCGTCGGTGCTTTCTAAAAATCCCGGAGGCTACCTATCGGACGGCATGCACTACACTCCAGCAGGTTCGGAAGCGGTTGCCCAGACCGTGTTTGATAACCTGTCGCAATATCTTAACGGTCTTGGAGGAAGAAGGTAGGTTCTTATGAAAAGGATATTATTAATGAAGATCCTGTATTACCTTTTCTTTACGGCAGTTATATTTATTGCACTTTTAATATTTATGGAAATAATTGATTTACCGTTCTACGAGCAGCATCTTTCGGGTCTTTTCAGGGGAGCAGTAAGGCTGTTCGATTTTTAATCTGTTTCTTCTTCCTCTTCTTTATTAGTAACGGTCTGATTCGTGTTTTTTTCAAAAAAGGGCCTTATGATATATGCTATTCCGCCCAGTGCTCCCAGAGCGATCCACATGGCGAAAATGATGAGGGAGAATACGGCAGCTTTTTCATTGACCACTCCCATTGCTACAAGGATAAAAACAAGCGAGTTCTCCCTCAGGCCTATTCCGCCTATGGATATGGGAAGCATTGAAATTACTGCCACTACGGGGACTATAAAAATATAGACCACGAGCCCGAGTCCAATACCGAGGGCCCTGGCTGAGAGGTAATAATTGAGTATTACCATGAACTGGAGGGCAAAACTGTAAAAAAGCGCCAGCAGTAAAACCAGTTTAAACTTTTTAAAAGTTTTTAACGTGTCATATATGTTTTTCAGCCTTTCCCTTATCTTTTTCAAAAACCTGATCCTGTTTACCAGCCTGTCAAGTTTTAAAATTGAAGGGTTTATGATAAGGAAGGCAATTATAATGGATATGGCAAAAAATATTATAATGGGAATAATGATAGGCTGATCTCCTATGGCGGTAAAACCCAGAAACAGGGCAACGACTGCATAAGTTGCAGCGCTTACAACGCCGGATAACCTTTCAACAAGGATCACCGATGCGGCCTTCTCTACAGTTATCTGCGCCCTCTTTGATGAATCATATATCCGGTAAACATCCCCGCCTATTGTTGTAGGAAGAAAGTTGCTGAAGAAAAATCCAGTAAGGACGGTTATTGAAAGCGTACCTGCGCCGAGGCTTATATCCTGTGTCCTCAGAAGTATGCGCCACCTCTCTGCAGTGATCCATACTCCTATAAGATGGGTTAAAAACGCAAGAAGCAGAAGACCTATGCTGGCTGACTTAAGCGTCTCAACAGCTATATCAAAATCCTTAAGCTGGGTCTTTATAAGGATTATGATAAGGGAAACACTTATGGCCAATCTGAGTACCAGCAGTATAATCTTTCTATTTTTCCTGTAAAATAAAACAAGTCTGTTTTTTGGATTCATCTTTTATTGATTCCTTTTCCTTATGATCCTTGCGGGCATCCCGGCTGCTATCGAAAAGGGCGGTACGTCTTTTATTACTACTGCTCCTGCCCCTATGATCGAGTCTTCTCCAATACTTATGCCGTCAAATACTTTGGCCCCGGCTCCGAGCCAGCAGTTATCACCTACGCTGATGCCGAGCGAAGGCTTATCCTGTTCTGCTATGGGGATATCTGTCCTTGTGTAATCATGTCCCCCTCCTATCAGGTATACAAAGGAAGCAAGTATGGTATTTTCTCCCAGGCTGACATTGCTCCCGGAAAATATCATGCTGTTAAATCCGATATTTGTATTTCTCCCAAGCGTGATGTCCCCGTCCTTGCAGTAGATTATACTGTTCCTTCCTATAAATACGTTTTCTTTTATGCGTATCCCATTATTTTTAAGGCCCTTTGCATCAAGGACGCAGCAGTCATCTATCACCACGTCATTATCGATTGTTATTTTATGCGGATGCCTGAGTGTTATGCCTCTTCCGAAGCTTACCCCCCTGCCGACCTTTCCAAGGATAAGTGGATAGAAAAAGTTCCTGAAATAGATCCCGGCCGCACCGGGCATATTCTGAAAAAGTATGGTTATAATTTCATACTTTAAGAGGTTGAAGAAACCCTTCCTTCCCACAAAAAGTTCTATGTATTTCGATATCTTCGACTGATTTTTGTTGAATAGCTTTTTTTGTATCTTATCCTCGTAGATTTCATCGTATCTTTCTATTTTTACCAGCTCCTTATGTAAGTTATAATTAAATAAATCATTATTCTACACCAGGGGGGTAATTATTGCATCAGCTGTCCGGGTGATATATCCCTTACCCCCTTAAGTTATCCCTTAAAAAGGAAGGCATATATTCAAGCGGTATCCCCATAAACGTCTTCCTCCCTATCCTGTCGCAGCTGCTGCAGGGAATATCTTCCTTAATATCCTTTGATGCAAACATCTTTCTGATCTCCCTTAACTTCTCACCGTTAAATATTTCTCGGACTGAACTTTTGTTAATATCACCCACAGGCATTCTGCCCATAAAATCCTGGGGGCAGGGATAGGCCGTTCCATTGGAAAAAATTGTAAGGGAATACCATGGAAAGGTACAGGCATGCCTCACGCTTGCGGCAGTGCCGGCTTCATCCCCGGTCTTCAGGAGTCCTCCCCAGTTATGGGGCGTCCTTGTTACTATCCTGTCGGGAGCCAGGCCTTCAAATCTTTTTTTAAAAGCTTTTTTGCGGCCCGGCAGGGTTTTTTCAGCTGAACCGGATTCCATGATCTGGAGAACCGTTGCCGGCTTTTTTGAACCCATATCTTTTTTTACCTCCAGAAAACCTTTTATATTCTCCAGCGTGGTTTCAAAGTCAGCACCCTTCCGGTTCTTTTCATACTCTTCTCTGGTATATCCGTCAAAAGAGAATGAGATCATATCAAGGCCGGCATCAATGATTTTCCTGCCAAGGCCCTGATCAAGCAGGGTAGCATTGGTGTGGATCCTTGTCCTTATGTTTTTATCTGCCGCATAGGCTATCATATCCGTAATATCAGGGTGCAGCAGCGGCTCCCCCCGGTGAAAAAGGTTGGCATCGTAGACGCTTCCCGCAGCCTCGTCTATTATCTTTCTGTAAAGCCCGGTATCCATATCCTTTTTCTGGTCCGGGGGCAGGTCCCTGTTCATGCAGAGGCCGCACCTTAGATTGCACCTGCCGGTGGTCTCGATCCATAACCTCAGGGGCATATAATCCAGTATTTCTCTTTTCAGGAGGTACGAAAAAAGGATTTTTGTAAGTCTTAAAAGATTAATTGTGCCTGCCATCCTGATTATTTTATAATATCCCTTATGACATAGGTGGGCTTATTCTGGGCTTCATGATATATCCGCATATTTATCTCTGCCAGCAGCCCCATGGTGATTAGCTGTATGCCTATGAATATCATAAAGATAGACAGTATGAATAGCGGCCTGTCTGCCAGGCTCTGGCTGAAGAATATCCTCATGATTATAAGATAGAGGGTAACTGCCAATCCTACGGTTCCGGAAAATAGGCCCATAAGACCGAATATCTGTATGGGCCTGTGGGAATAGCTTAAGAGGAACTTGATTGTTATTATATCAAGTATGACCCTTATGGTCCTTGATATCCCGTATTTTGATCTGCCGTATTTTCTGCTGTGATGGATTACCGGGATCTCTGCAACGCTTACGCCCATGCTGCTGGCAATAGCAGGAATATACCTGTGCATTTCGCCGTAAAGCTCTATATTGTCTATTACTTCCTTCCTGTATGCCTTGAGGGTGCAGCCGTAATCATGAAGATGCACCCCGGATAGTACGGATATAATCCTGTTTGCCACCATAGAAGGGAAGCGCCTGTTGAAGACCCGGTCTTTCCTGTTCTTTCTCCATCCGCTCACTATATCATAACCCTGTTCAAGCTTTTTGATCATTGCCGGTATATCTTTTGGATCGTTCTGAAGGTCTGCATCCAGTGTTACAATAATGTCTCCGCTTGAATAATGGAAACCGGCGCTCATTGCTGCGGTCTGGCCGAAGTTTTTCCTGAAGCTGATTACCCTGTAGGCATTGTTTTTATCATGTATCTTTACCAGCTCATCATAGGTCCCGTCTGTACTGCCGTCATCTATAAGTATAACCTCGTAATGGATATCCATTTTTGAAAGAACGCTGTCCAGGCTGCCGTAAAGCTGCCTTATGCTGTCCTTTTCGTTATATACAGGTATAATCACAGACAGGCTGTTACTCTTTCCGGGGTCTTTGCGGTACAAACCGGCATTTTTGATATATTCTTCATTTAGGCTTCGGGCCATTTAAAATTCCTTCTTCTGATTTTTCCTTATACCAGTCTATAAAATACCCGAGCCCCTCCTCCATGGAAGTCTCAGGGTCATATTTTATCAGCTTTTTTGCTTTTTCGATATCTGCAATGGTAGTAAAGACATCCCCGGGCTGCGGCCGGGCATATCTTAATACGGCTTTTTTACCTGTAGCCTTTTCTATGAGCCTTACCAGGTCGGATAGCAAAACAGGATAAGAATTTCCAAGATTTATTATCTCGTATCCCTCTACAAGCTCCAGGCCCGAAAGTATGCCTTTTATTATATCATCTATATATGTGTAATCCCTTGAAGACGAACCGTCGCCGTATATCTCCAGGGGGTCTCCATTATATATATTTCTGGTAAATTTATGTATGGCCATTTCGGGTCTCTGCCGGGGTCCGTATACAGTAAAGAACCTGAAGGCAAATACAGAAATATCATAAAGATGGTGATATGTATAGCAGATAAGCTCTCCCGATTTTTTGGTTGCAGCATAAGGGGAGACGGGAAGATCCACGCTGTCTTTCTCTGAAAAGGGAGTTTTTTCATTTCCGCCGTAAACCGAAGAAGAAGAGGCAAAGATAAACTTTTTTATATTATTTTTTCTGCAGTTTTCGAGCAGGTTCAGTGTACCGCCGATATTTACCTTTTCATACAGGGCTGAATTTGTTATGGAAGGCCTCACCCCGGCCATGGCGGCAAGATGTATTACCATATCGAAATCCCGGCTGGAAAATATCTCCTCCATAACCTTCCCGTCAAGTATGTCTGCCCTGCAAAGTTCAAAGTTTTCCCTTCCTATCATATCCTTAAGGTTATTTTCTTTGAGGGCAGGGTCATAAAAATCGTTGAAGTTGTCTATGCAGGTCACCCTGTGCCCAAGACCTGTAATTTTTTCTGAAAGGTGCGAGCCTACGAATCCGGCTCCTCCCGTTAAAAGTATATTCATATTGCTGTTTTAAAAAATTATTATCCCTTATACACTTAAAAATCAAAGATCTTTAATGTCATCTGAAGAACCTTTCGTGCCAGAGGCCAACATTTATAAGCGCCCACAGTATATGATTATGATTATGCTTCATGGCGGCATGTTCCTCTATGAGCTGTGATATGTACATTTTATCAAAATTGTCCCTTATCAGGGGGGAATTATCAAAAAGGCTTATCATAAAACCTTTGAGCTCGTTTCTTAGCCAGTTCTTTATAGGCAGGCTGTAACCCTGCTTGCCCCTGTAGATTATATTATCCGGCAGGAAATGGTTCTTCTTGAGGGCTTTCCGGAAAATATATTTGGTAGTCATGCCTTTAAGCTTCAATCCAGCAGGTATCGATGCTGCAAGCTCAATGACTTCATGATCAAGGAATGGCACCCTTACCTCCAGGGATGCTGCCATGCTCATCTTGTCTACCTTCATCAAAACGCTGTCGGCCATCGTAAGCTTTATATCTACATATATGTCCCTGTTCTGGGAAATATTGGAATCGCAAAGGCGGCTGAAATAGTAAACGGGGTCAAAGGGAGTGAAGGCTATCCTATCCTTTGTTGATTTTGTAAAAATATTTTCCTCTATTGCGGGATTTAGGAAATACTGCCAGCGCATGGCCCCGGCTTCAACAGGATACAGGGAACCTTCTATAAAGCGCTTCAGTACATTTACAGCACCCTTTTTCTGGGGCCTATCAGGCAGTTTCCTGATCAGGGGGGCCGCTATCTTTTCCCTGAAAAATCCAGGGAATATCCTGTAATAGGAATCCATCCTTGCAGCCCTGAAGCGGTCATAGCCCATAAATACTTCATCGCCTCCCTCTCCGCTCAGGCAGACCTTGACTTTTTCCCTTGCCTTCCTGCTTATAAGGTAAAAAGGTATGCAGGAAAGGTCAGTCATTGGTTCGTCAAGATGGTAGAGGCTTTCTGAAATATCATCCGGGGTTACCGGATCTATCATGAGGACATTATGTTCTGTTCCGAAATAATCAGATACGGCCTTTGCGTAAGGGAGTTCCGAGAACGTCTTATCCCTATATCCTATGGAGAAGGTGCTGAGTTTTTTACCGTAATTTCTGGCAGTAAACCCTACTACCGCACTTGAATCGAGTCCGCCGGAAAGGAAAACCCCGAGGGGCACATCGCTTATCAGCCTCCTTTTTACGGATTTCTCCAGGGCATCGAAGACCATGTCTGCGGCCTGGTCTTCATCACTGATCCTGTCAGAGAACTCAAGGTCCCAGTATTTTTCTATATTGAGGCTGCCGTCTTTGAAAACTGCATAATGACCCTGCCTTAACTTATGGATATCCTGGAACATTGTATCCGGCGCCGGTACAAATTCATATCCAAGGTAATAATAAAGGGATTGGAGGTTTACATTTTTTTTAATGCAGTCTGCTTCCAGGATGCTTTTAATCTCCGAGCCAAAAACAAGCCTGCCGTCCTTGAGGTAATAATAAAGGGGTTTTATCCCTATCCTGTCCCTGGCAAGAAAAAGCTCTTTTTTAATGTTATCCCATATGGCTATGGCAAACATACCGTTGAACTTTTGAACGCAGCCGGGACCGTATTCTTCAAAGCTTTTCAGGACCACTTCAGTATCGCAGTGCCCTTTGAACCTGTAGCCTTTTGCCTCAAGATCCTTCTTGATCCGGGGAAAATTATATATCTCGCCGTTGTACACTATCCAGAGGTTTCCGTCATGATTTACCATGGGCTGGTTGCCGCTCTCCGAAAGGTCTATTATGCTTAGACGGGTGCTTCCGATGGACATTTCCGGGAATACCCTGAAACCATTAGAGTCGGGTCCCCTGTGACGGATATTGCCTGTCATCTTCCTGATAAGATTTTCATCCTGCCAGTTAAATCCACAAATACCACACATATGTAATCTGCTTTCTATTGCCGGTTTTGTCAAATATATCCCTTTTCCCTGTACCATTCCGCTGTTCCTGCAAGGCCTTCCTCAATACCTGTACGCGGAATATAGCCAAGCTCCTTTTTGGCTTTGTCTATCATAAAAGCCCTGTTCTGCCTGAACCAGTCTACGCGCCGCCTGAAGATAGGCGGGCTTATCTTTAACAGTGCGCATACAGCCTCACACACACAGGCTGTAATATACAGGGGCATAAACGGAATGTGGATAAATTTTACCTTTTTTCCCATGGACTGGCCTACCCTTTTTACCAGCTCTTTTATGGTGAAATACTGTTCATCTGCTATTATGTAGGTATCTGCCTTCTCCTTTCCGCTCTCAAATGCCGCATAGAAGCCGTCGACAAGATTATCAATATAGACAGGATGATAATACGCCTTTCCATTCCCGAACATCAAAAATCTTTTCTTTTTGGCCAGTCTGAAAAGGAACAGGAATCTTTCCGGATCCCCGGGACCGTAGATAGCTGTAGGCCTTATGATCACACTGGAAAGCCCCCTGCCGGCAAATTCCCTTACAACCTTTTCACCTTCATATTTGGTGAACTGGTAATAATCGGCAGGTACTACGGGAGAATTTTCATCACCGGGAGGATTCCTGACATCTCCGTGAACACCCTGCGTGGAACAGTAGACGACCTTTTTTACTTTTTGCTTCAATGCCTCCTCGCACAGGATGCGCGTTCCCTCCACATTTGTGTCCCAGTATACTTTTTTGGGAACATTTATAACCCTGAATGCAGCAGCGAGGTGAAAGACGCCTTCCACTCCTTCAAGCGCTTTCCTTACAGCATCCCTGTCTGTTACGGAGGCCAGTATAATGCTGGCTCCCTTTTCCTTTAATTCATCGTAGAAAAGCCCTTTCTGATTGTCAAGGCAGTTTACAACGTGCCCCTTTCCGAGTAAAAATTTTACCAGGGCGCTTCCTGTAAAACCTGTTCCCCCTGTTACCAGTAGCTTCATAGCATATCCCCTCTATTTCAAATTTTTTAATATATCCATTAAGGTATTATTCTGACCACATAATTATAAAGGATAATGATTTAAAAACAAAAAAATACTAAAATAAATATCTGTCAGGAGGCCGCGTATGTGAGTGAAAGTTTTTCTCAGGGAAGCTGATAGACAAAGGCAGGTCCCCAGTCATCTCCGGGAATGCTGGTGAGCCTTGTTTCCCCTGAACCATCCATATTTATTATGAATATCTCACTCTGGCCGTCCACATATGAGTTGAAGGCTATGACCCTGTTATCAGGTGATATGAAGGGGTGCTCGCTGTTCGGCCTATCCGATATCTTTCTTATGTTTTCCCCGTCTCCGTCCATTATATATACAAACCTTGTTTCTCCTTCATAACCCATAAAAGCTATATATTCCCCGTCTACCGACATACAGGGCACCCTTTTGCGGGCATCTCTTTTAGAGATTTTCTCAATATTATCACCGTCATAGTCCATTATATACAGGTCTTCATGGCCAACTGCCCCGGATTCGTATATAACCCTTTGCCTGTACGGATGTGCAAATGGATGCCAGTCGTATGCATCCGGGTTGAAGGTAAGCCTCTTCCTGCTGCTTCCGTCGCTGTTCATCCTGTATATTTCCCAGTCTCCCTCAGTTTCAACTTCATAATAAATATACCTGCCGTCGAATGACCAGGTAGGATAGCCGCTTCTTACGGGGTCATCGGTAAGCTGGACTTTATTTTCTCCGTCCAGATCCATTACCATTATCTGCCAGTATCCGTCTATGTCGGCAGTATATGCTATCTTTTTTCCGTCGGGAGATGGTGACGGGTATGCATCCTTTGAGGTGCTCCGGGTAAGCTGTTTAAGGCCGGAGCCGTCAAGCTCCATTATGAATATATCCTCGTTTCCATTTTTATTAGAAACAAATAATATCCTTTTGGTTGCATATTCCAGTTCCGTATCCCTTGGTCCCGTTTGCTGGAGTTCATCCAGGCTGACCGCCCAGCCGCTGACCTCTACCGTGCTTCCGCCGAGTTCTATTTCTGCAGATATTACTGCATTCGTATCCCTTTCCCCTTCAATGGTAATGTCCCTTGTGGCCAGGGTAAACGTATCTTTTTTTGAATAGGAATATACATAAATCGTATTCTCTGTCCCTTCTTCAAGGCTGCCTGCGTCAAAGGAGAGTTTATATCCCGAATGGGTATAGTTTGCATTTCCATATGCATTTGCCACATCCTGCCTCTCAATACCGTAATCGGCTTCTCCCAGAAATCTGCCAAAATTCCCTGGCCCGTTAAGGTATATTTCCACCCTTTCTATGCCTGTGCTTTGCTGCTCTGAAAGATCTGCAGACCATCCGGAAACACGCAGGCTTTCCGTGTCTTCTTTTTCTATGACTGCATTGTGGGGTGGGCTGTCTATATGGAGCTCTATGCTTTCGGAATATTCTGCCTGACCGTCTACAGTGACTTTCTGCCTTATATACTCCCAGCCGTATTCGGGAATATATGTGTATATGTAAAGGTAATGAACGGATCCGGGTTCGAAATCATATCCTGAATCTTCAGACACCAGGAGAAATCCCGACTGGGAAAGATGCTCCCCGTATGCTGCGTATGCTTCTTTTGAGGTAAGGCCGTACTTTGCGCTCCCCAGAAAGATCCCTTCGCCGCGGAAGCCGTCAAGGTATATTTCTATCTCGGATATCCTTGTAGGATCAATCTCTTCTTCCTGCTGTTCTTCGTCACCTGTTTCAGGTTCGTCCTGCTCCTGAACCGGTGGAGGTTCCCCCCCTGCGGTTTCACCCTCCTGTTCCCGGTCACTATCTATGCCGGCACCACCCGGGCCGGATATAACCCTGGCAGCGGTTATCCCGAAAAGAAGCACTACGCATACGAGAAGAGTTATCAATATGGCTGTAACTGTCTTCATGCTTAAAAAATTATTATAATACTTTTTATGCATTTTAATTATAAGGTTATATTATTTAAAGTCAAAATTTCTGCGTGGCATAGCCTGCTTACAGGGAAGGGAGTTAACGCCGGGAGTATAGGAAAATTATTAAAGGCCTTCCGGGGATTTCCATGAATAAACAGTTATATATTTCTGTAATTTATGGTATTTTAACATTATGTGCCATTTATTTTATAGGGACAGGATATGAGGGTTTTTTTAATAGCAGTGTCTTTTGCTAACTCGCTTTTATATATTCTGGTATATTCTTATTATAACAATATAATGGATATTTTTGGCGCTTCCTTTTCACCGGCCGCTCAAAGCTTTTTTAAGATTTTGGTACTTATAATAGCAGGGTTCTGTATCGGGCTCATCCCCATGCTTCTCCTTTCAGCCGGGATGAAGCGGAGCCGTTTTGACATTAAGAATTTTGTTCTGATAGGTATAGTCCCGCTGGTACTCCTCCTGCTCTCGCCGGGACAGGTTACTGATTTTATTGCTTCAGCGGTATTCGGAAATAATGAAAAAATAAGGGAGGCGCTCTTCTATCTTCTGTCCAGGCAGACCCTCTGGTCTGTATGGCTGGGTTTTGCCCTGGGGACCTCTGTAAAGATATGCTTTAAAAGAAAGATTTACAGGCATTCAGGTGATTACACCCCCGGCAAAGAAGAGGCAATTAGCACGGGCGGAGATGATAGCCGGCAGTAAAAGGCAGCACTGCCCCTTAATTTTGCAGGGACAAAAAGATTGGAAAACCAGACGAATGTTGAAAATAGAAAGATGAGGTTTATACTCATAGCGGTAAGCTTTGTTAATATTGTTCTCTACTACACGGCATATGCTTATTTTGACAATATTCTTGTTGCCCTTGCCCGGTTTGAGCTGCCTGTGGGGTTTCTCACTTTTTTAAAGTACTTCATAGTATTCATTCTCGGATTTTTAATAGGGTTCCTAATAATCCTTGGTATGAAGCTAAGGGTCAGGGTGAATTATTTCGATCTTAAAGCCCTGCTTCTGGTGGGTTTTATCCCGGCAGCTGCCATAATAATTTTTTATACAGGTATCGTGGATTTTATTATAAATAAAATCTCCGGACCCGGCGGGGCCGCAGGCGAGCTTTACTACTATTTCTTCTCGAGAACAGATATATGGTCCCTCTGGCTTGGTGCCGCTGCAGGATCGTCGGTGAGGGTAAAACTTGCCCCGGGGAAAAAATACAGGCATCAGGCAATGCAGTAAAATAAAGATACGGTATCATTTCTGATACATAAAGCAGGCGTCGCTATCATAGTAGCCGCTGTTTGTCACATTTGTCTTACTGCCGGTCTCAATATCATATATTATAAGGTCTTCCTTTCCGCCTGATCTCTGTTCATATACTATCAACCTGCCGTCGGGTGAAAACATGGGATGGCCGTCCCAGTCTTCATTGTATGTTATCCTCTTCTCATCCTGGTCCCTGATATCTGCATAATATACTTCGCTGTTGTCCCCAAAGTATCTTGTATATGTTATCTTTGTAGAATCGTTGGAGAGGTCGGGAGTCCTCCGGCGCTGGTGCTGGCTGAATATCCTGGATATAGAAGAACCGTCGTTGTCCATTATATAAATATCATCATGGCCCGGCATTCCGGATTCAAATATTATTTTATAATCAGAAGGATGGCCGCTTGGATGCCAGTCATGGCCGTCGCTGTTATGGGTAAGCCTTTTCTGGCCCGCTCCGCTGCTGCTTATCCGGTAAAGCTCCCAGTCTCCGTCCAGATATGCTTCAAAATAAATATACTTCATGTCATGGGACCACGATGGATAGGCGCATCTGAAGCTATTGTTTGTTATCTGCCTCTTATTCTTACCGTCCCAGTCCATTACCATTATCTGCCATATGCCGCCTATATCAGATGTATATGCTATCTTCTTACCATCGGGAGATACTTCCGGATAGATATCCGCCCCTTTATAATCAGTTAGCCTCTGCAGTCCGGTGCCGTCAAGGTTGATGCTGTATATATTATCATTTCCGTCCCGGCTGGACTTAAATACAAGCTTTTTCAGGCTGATCCCCGCCGTATCGGAGAAACCGCTGTCTCCGGCATCTGAGTTTTCTCCAGTATTATTATCGGCGATGCTTTCTTCTTTCTGCTGCTGCAGGAATTCTTCCAATCTTTCATTTTCAATGGCATATCCCTCTATATGCAGGGTATTATCAGAAGAAATCCTCCGTAGGTCAACCACAGCTTCTATGACAGCTTTGTTCTGGCCTGTCCCGGATATATAGATGTCGGTTTTTTCAAAGTTGTACGAAACCGGATTATCTGAGCTTTCGGCATAGACAAAAATAGTGTGTTTTGACCCGGGTTCAAGACCGGTGGCATCGGTATCAAGCTTAAAGCCGCTGTACAGGTAATTATCATTTTTAAAAAAATCCACGACACCGCTGCGCGGCACCCCGTAGTCAGCATCGCCAATTTTCCTGCCGAAACCTCTTGGACCGTCGATGTATACTTCTACCTTTCCGATGCCCGTATTTTCACTGGAGGAAGTATTGACAGCCCAGCCTACTATCCCGGACAGGGTTTCTAATGAGGTCTGCCCCGAAGGTTTATCGATAAATATCTTTATGCGGCTATCCCCGGGCTTTCTGCCTGTTATGTTTATCTCTTTTCTTATATGGTCCCAGCCAGAACGGGTGCTGTAATAATAAATGTAAAGGAAATGTGTCGAACCGGGCTCCATTTCAAGATCTGTGTTTTTCCATTCAAAACTGAATCCTGTATCTGCAAGATCGGAACCGTATTGCTCCAGTGCCATGGAAGACTCTTTTCCGCAGGAAGCGGTGCCGAGGCATATCCCGTTTTCCATATCCCCATCCAGAAATATCTTTATTGTATCATTCTCAGGATCTTTCCCGTCAGCATCCTGTACGGTTATCTGATCTGATGCAGCCTCTTCATCCCGGCTGCTGCTGTAAGGATCTTCTTCATGGTATTCCTGGACCGAAGGGCCTTCATTCTCTACGGCCTCTAAATCCCCGTTATCAGCGTCAGTTTCTTTTAGGCCAATCACTTCTGCCCTTTCTGTTACCGGAGCAGTATCCGGTTTAATTTTTTCAATTGCGGGGGTACCCCCGCCGGGGCCGGACCCTTCTTCCGCATGTACGATATCCTGAGGGGAAGGATTTTTGTTACTTGAAAGGGTTATGACAAATAGGGAGGAGACAATCATGAATAATATTAAAAATAATATTAAGATAAATCTCATAAAAATTTTTAAAATCTTTTAATTTTCAAGGTTTTTATCATAGTATTATAAAAAACTTATTTGTACAAACAGTTATGTATCTCATTTCACGCACTATTTTTGATGTCTGTCCGTAATTTATTATAAGCATGAGTTTGCTAAAAGGACTAAATTAAAAAATTTTTTTTACAGTAAAAGTAAGCTCGTCTGTATTATACTTTTGGGGCTTAAAGAGTTATGCAAAAAAAGGCTTGCCGGAGGGATAAAGACCTTGAATAAGAGCCCTCCCTGATGGAATATTATTGTATTTGCTATAATTTTTTTTATAATCTTAAATAAGCACCCAGCCGGACCACCTCTTTTTTTGCCCATTTTTCTATTTCCCTTAATTTTTTTGATATTTTAAGACCGTCTGTCTTTTGCCGTGCTTAAAAAATCATGGAAATGGCTGACTGCCCTGCACCTGTAGCCCATGCTGGGGTCCAGTGTCTGAATTGCAAAAGTTCTTGTCTGGAAACTTTGTAAAAATTCTTTATATGTCATATCATACTCCATAATATGGTTTATATTATGGAATAATCACAATATATTAGTTACCACGTGTCAGGGGATAATTCCGATAGAATATCATCATCAACAAATTTAAAGGGATTATATGCCGGGCAATAGAGTAATGATACTTGGCATGAGCCCCATGCCGTTTGAAAACGTAAGGAAGGTATACGGGACAGGAATAAGAACCTGGCAGTTTACCCGCCCCCTTCTGGAGAAAGGCCACGACCTCTGTGTGGCAGGATATGCAATTCCCTCAGCATACCCGGATGATTTTAAAAGCACCAGCATTAAAGACTTCAGCCATGGAAAGTACAGGTTTGAGTACCACATACTGGCGGAGAAGGATTTTAGGGATACGGATATCCTTACCGGAATAGCCCGTGATTTTAAACCAGACTGCCTGGTGGGCTGCACATTCTATCCTTCATTCTACGGTTCAAAAATAAAGAGCGGCCTTGCCTCCGCATACAATACCTGCAGGACCCCTCCCCTGTGGGCCGACCTTTTTGGCCATGTTATGGCGGAAGCCCAGGCCCGGGCTTTTATAGACGGTGATGATTCGCCGCTTTTCCATTACTGGAACAGCGAGTATAACATAATAAGCACAGCTGATATTTTCTCATGTGTATCTAAAAGGCAGGAATATGCCACCATAGGAGAGCTGGGTGCGGCAGGAAGGCTTAACAGGTTTACTGCGGGATATGAATTTACCAATACTATTCCGTGCGGGCTGCCTGTTGAAGACTTCATACATAAAAAGGAAGCTATAAGGGGGAAAAACGGAATAGGTAAGGATGATTTTGTAGTACTATGGTCGGGAGGGTACAATACCTGGACAGACGTGGACACGCTTTTTAAGGGCCTTACAGAAGCCATGGAGAGGGACCCTTCCATAAAATTCGTATCAACAGGAGGCGAAATACCCGAACAGGATGTAAAAACTTACCCCCGTTTTTTGTCGATGATAGGATCAGGCAGATTCGCCTCCCGCTTTATAATGAAGGGATGGATCCCGGGAGAAGAAGTTCCGGACCATTACCTTGAGTCAGATATAGGAATAAATATCGATAAGGATATATATGAGGTCCGTCTGGGCAGCAAGAACAGGATACTCGACTGGTTCAGGGCGGGCCTGTGCGTGCTTTCATCAGATGTGTGCGAACTTACAGAGCAGATGGCTGCCGAAGGAGCGGGTTTCGTATTCAGGCCGGGTGATCCGCATGACCTGGCAGAAAAATTATTAATGCTCGCTTCTGACAGGAAAAAAACGAAAGATACCGGGGAAAAGGGAAGGCAATTCGGTTTGAAGGAGTTTAACTTCAACAGGACCACCAGGGCACTTCAGGAGTGGGTGGAAGAACCTGCGGCTGCGCCCGACTACGGCAGAGAAAGGAAGATTTTCTTCGAAAGGGAAGAAGCTTTAAAAAATATGGAAAAGATAGCTTCCGCCCGGAAGGAGATGATAGGTGAAAGGGATATGAAAATCTCCGAACTTGAAGGTGTGGTAAAAGCAGGATTTCCATACAGGATGTATAATTATATCAAAATAGCATTCAGAAAGGCCCGTGGAAAACAGGGTAGCGGATTGTAATATGGACAGCAGAAGCCTCATAATAATTGTAACATATAACAGCAGCGGTTTTATTGAAGAATGCTTGAAGTCTATTTCGGTACAATCATATAAAGACTGGCAGATGGTACTTGTAGATAATGGTTCAACTGATGATACTATAAAAAAAGTAAGGGAATTCAGAAACCAGACTGCTGCCTTTGACAGCAATAATTTCAGGCTGATCCGCCTTAAAAAAAATATGGGTTTTGCCGGTGCCGTAAATCATGCCGTATTTAAAAGCAAAAGGAGACCGGTAGATAAGTATGATTTCAGATACCTCGTACTTTTAAACCCCGATGTATCCCTTTATCCTGATGCGCTGGAAAAACTTATAGGGACCTTCAGTAAAGAAAAGTCCGGGGAACGGCCGGATACAGGAGTATGCGGGGGCCTTGTACTGGATTATGAAGGGGAAAAGGTGCAGCATATGGCGGGAAGGATAACTCCTAATTTTATAACCTATCATCAGGGTACCGGCCAGGATTATCCCATTGAGAGGTCCGTTTTTGATACCGGGGACCGGGGAAGAAGGCCGGATGAGGTCAGGCACATGACCGGGGAAAGGAGCAACCTGATTGAAGCTGATTATGTGACAGGAGCATTTTTTGCCACCATATTTTCACTTTTCTATAATTCGGGAGGCTTTGACAGCGGGTACCGTCCCGTATATTTTGAAGAACTGGATTACTGCCTGAGGGTAAAAGAAGCAGGATGGAGGATTGTATCCAATACTGAAGCAGTGTGCCGGCATTTTGAAGGGTCATCTTCGAAAAAATTCAGTAAAAAATTTTACTGCAATTATCATAAAAACAGGCTGAGGTGCGCAGTAATAAATACGGACCTGCCCGAACTTTTAAAAAAATTCATACCTGCTGAGATAAAGTGGCTGGCGGGGGGAGCGGCCGCCGGCCAGGCAGCGCCCCTGCTTTATGCTTATTTTATGAATGCATTCTTTTTTATTTTCAACCTTTCCGTAAGGTTAAAAAATCATTTTATATTGGATAGAATAGAGTTAAAATGAATGTTGGTTTTATATGTTTTGTTTTATTAAATGGAGGGCTGTAATATGCAGATGAAGGCTTCCAGCAGGGGAAATTTAAGGAAAATATCGATAATAAGTTATGATATTATCGGGAAGAACATGGCCGGGCCCGGGATAAGGTTTTATGAATTTTCAAAGATACTCTCAGGATTTATGGACGTTACACTTCATACTCCAAATAAAGTAGATATGGACATAGAAGGTGTGAAAACAAAACGTTATAATTTAAAAAATCCCGATAGCCTGATGCGCAGTCTGGAGAATGCTGACCTAATACTGATACAGGGCCATATCCTCTATTACTTCCCTCTCCTTAAAAATTTTCCCGGCATGGTAATAGTTGATCTTTATAATCCCTTCAATCTTGAAAGCCTTGAGATGTTCAGTGATAGGGATATTGCCGAAAGGCTCAGGATAGACTATAACAATAACAATCTGATAAAGCTCCAGCTCTCAATAGGGGACTATTTTATATGTGCTTCTGAAAAACAGAGGAGTTACTGGACCGGAATGCTCTCAGCGATGGGAAGGATCAACCCATATAATTATGATAAAGACTACACTTTCAGGCATTTTATAGATGTGGTGCCTTTCGGGATACCTTCAGAACCTCCCGTAAGATCCGGCTCCATGGTAAGAAGTATTGTCCCGGATACAAGGGAAGGCGATAAGCTGCTGCTGTGGGGGGGAGGCATATGGAACTGGCTTGATCCGATTACGGTGATAAAGGCAATGTGGGAGGTTTCAAGGAACAGGGATGACATAAAGCTCATCTTTATGGGGATAAAGCATCCGGACCCGAAATTGCCGGAGATGAGAAAATGCCTGGACGCAATTAAACTTTCCAAAGAGCTTGGCCTTTACAATGATAAGGTTTTTTTCAACGAATGGACGCCATACAGCGCCAGGCAGACCCTTCTCCTGGAATCCGATGCCGGACTTTCAATACATCTGGAAAGGATAGAGACGGAATTCTCCTACAGGACCAGGGTGATGGATTACATATGGGCAGGCCTTCCGGTTATAACCACAGAAGGAGACTCAATTGCAAAGATGGTAAGGGAGGAGAATATAGGAGAAGTGGTAAAGTATGAGGACACCACCAGGCTGGCCAGGGTAATTGAGAGCGTGCTTTCAAATAAGAGCCTGCAGGACATATACAGGAAGAACCTTAAAAAGATAAGACACAGGTTTTTCTGGGAAAATGTTTCAAAGCCCCTGGTAAAATACTGCAGGAACCCTTATTTTGCAGCTGATAAGGAAGAGATACATAAAATGGTCGAATTTCAGAATAGCCGGTTCAGCAGGATAATAAAAAAGGAATTTGAAGGCAGCACAAATGTATTGATGATAACAAAAAACAGGCTCAGGGACAGAAAAATGGTAGAAAAAGGCGATGTAGGCAAGATTTTCTACCTGGAAGTCGACAGTTTGAAGCAGGATAGAAAAAGCGAAGGCAATATTGACGAAATCGGTATACTTAAGTCCAGGATAAATCAGAGGACCAAGTTTGACGGAGTGATAGCCATAAATCCATTTGACAAGATCTCCTCCCGTTTATTCTATGATCTTATCAGCATCCTGGGCAAAAAACTTAAAAAAGATGGGCTGCTTTTTATTACCCTTCCCGGGGAAAGGGGACTGCGCCAGCAGCTTGAAGAGGAAAGGGGCGGCAGCAGAACTGATATAAGGATAGATGATTTTACGATTGATTTTGTCTTTAAGGAGGCAGGTTTTGAAATACTTGATAAGGGCATGCAGGATACGGTAGAAAGCATAAAAGAAGTAACGGGCGATGAAGAATTCGGGGAAGTTTACGGTAAAAATGAACTTTTTGAGCTTTTTGACATAGGTCTTGACAGAAGTAAGTTCCAGGAACTGGATCTTCTGGGCAGTTTTGATATCCTTGAATCTGATGAATTAAAGAAGGATAATTCATTAAAGGGAAAATTTAAAAAATATTACTACCTGCTTTCCAGCATGTATTTTGAGAATCTCAGAAGAAGTTATAATAAATCCATGATGAACCTGAGCAATAATATACATGTGCAGATAAATAATGAGATAAACGAGCTTAACCGGAAGAACCGAGAAAGGACACTCCTTATTTATTTCAACGTGTTCAGGACACTGTACAATGAAATAAAGGGGCTTGGTTATGATATAAAAAGCCTTAAATCACTGCTCGACAGCCTCCATATAAAGAATAAGTCAAAAGCTGAAGCTTCCGGTGTAAGCGAAAGGCTTGAAATAATAATGAGAGATCTTGATAATATTGACATATTGCTGGGACTTTCCGTAAGCAACAGATATTATCTGGCAAGGAAGAAGTAGATTTTATCATATAAATCTGATATAAGAATAGATTAAATGCATTGCAGGAAAGAAAATTTTGTATTCCTTTCGACCGCTTTATATCGGTTTCGATTCCCGTGCTATCAAAATTTGTATTGGAAAATGATGCAGACATGAACAGGCAGGTGCTTTTATAATAATTAATAACCACCGGCGTTATCTTAATATCACAGGGATAAAAAATATTCTGAATGAGAGGTATTAATTGTCCCGGGAAGACGACCCCTTAATATCAATAATTACAGTTAACTGGAATGGGAAGAAATATCTTGCCGACCTTTTTTATTCTATCAGTAAATTAGATTACCCGCAGGACAGGCTGCAGGTAATAATGGTAGACAACGGTTCTGATGACGGCTCCGCAGGCTTTGTGAGAAAAAAATTCCCCGGCATAGAGATAGTGGAACCTGGCGAGAACAGGGGATATGCAGGGGGGAACAACGAGGGTCTCAGGCGTGCGCAGGGTGAATATATAGCCCTTATAAACAATGACTGTATCGTGGATCCCGGCTGGCTGCGGGAGATGCTTTCCATATATGAAATGTCTTCAGAAGATTCAAAGATAGGGGCGGTGGGCCCCAGGGTAGTCTTTTACTGGCCCTTTTTACCCCTGCAGATAATATCCGCAAGCAGGGATAGCGGGAAGGATATGCGCAGGCTCGGGATAAAAATACTGGATGCAAAAGTAAGATGTCCCGGATCTTATGCAGGGAAAAAGACACACGGAAATCGCCGGGCATCCTCTGAAATAAAATATGTCGAGGGGTTTTATCCGCCAGAATTAGACAGCAGGGGGGAGACGTTCAGGTGGACACAGGGGAATGCCTTAATGGGCGTACCGATTTTTGATAATGATAGGGAAACCTGTCTTGAGATCAAATTATCATCAGAAATTTCACCAAACAAGGTAAGTATTGTTATAGGCGGCGAGATACTGGAAGAAATAAAAGTGGGAAAGAGGCCCGGATGGGTAAAACTTATAATAGCTCCTGAATTTTATACCGGTAAAAAAGATATAATCAACAGCTGCGGCGTCAAGATAAACCGTTCATTATACAGCATGGACAGGGGGTTTATGAATTTTGATGAGGGACAGTATAACAGGGTGGAGGAGGTATTTGCCTTAAGCGGCAGCAGTTTTATGATGGACAGGAGGATGATTGAAGAAGCAGGCTCCTTCGATTCATATTTTTTTACCTATTATGAGGATATAGACCTTTTATGGAGGGCAAGGCTTAAGGGATGGAAACATTTCTTTACCCCCAATGCGCTGGTAAGGCATCACCACTGCGGCTCCGGAAGTGAATGGTCCTACGATTTTACTTATCATGTACTGCTAAACAGGCTGCTTATGATATACAAGTGCGGATGGTTTACCCTGTTTGCAAGAAGCCAGGCTGCATTCGCAGCTGCAGGGATCATCCATGCATTTTTTTATATTGCCCGCCTTCTAATGGGGAGAAAGACAGAAAGGATAGATATTGGAATAAGATTTAAGATCTTCTTCAGGTTAAAGTACCTTCTTTTACTATTTCTTCCCAGAAGGATAAGGATAAGAAAAGGGAAAAAGATAAGTGACTTTCGGATAAGGGAATGGTTCAGGGATTTTTAAAAATCTTTCTTGCTTCTGTTACTGATTATGATAAAAATTGCAATCTACGATAGATATTTATCTACTGCCGGCGGGGGCGAGAGGTACAGCTGTAAAATGGCCGAGATCCTCTCCTATGTTCCGGGATACAGCGTTGATCTCGTAACAGATATATATACAGATAAAGCCGGCATATCCCGGGGATTGAACCTTGACCTTTCAAAAGTTGAGCTTAAAGTGTTTCCCTACATATCAGATGATTATATAAGGGGATTTACCCAAAAATACCATCTTTTCATAAATGCCACATATCTGAGCGCCCTTCCAGCTTACGGCAGGAGGAATATTTACCTGTGCTATTTCCCGACACCGTTTGATGTTGATTTTGGTTTTTTGCACCGTTTTCTTTTATTTTTTTTCAGGCTTCCCGCTGTATGGATTTTAAGGCTTGCTTCAAAGATGACGCACGGGTTTTCGGAGATAGAGGTAAAAGAAGGCATATACCAGCCCAAGCGTTTCATGCTCGGAAGGGGCAGCTGGACCGGGGGAAAGTCAGTTATTGAAACAGGTGGGGAAAGTAAATTTGCACTGGGTATAAAAAATCCCCTGACCAGCCCCATAGACAATATGAGGGTGAGGGTGGAGGCGCATCCTTTACCTAATGATCCAGGCAGCAGAACAGGGGAAGCAAAAAAGTTTATATACGAGACAGCTCTTTCAAAAGGACAAAAGGAAACTGTTAGTATCCCGGGTCCCGGAGGGGGTAAAATCCGTTACAGGGTTAATGTAACTTCAGATACATTCATTCCTTCAAAAAGTCACAGGTCTTCAGTAGATTCAAGGGTCCTGGGGGTTGCAGTCTACAGCAGCGGCGGTACCAATCTTTTAAAAAAACTGCTGCTTAAGCTGATTGGATATGTACCGTTATTTTTGGTAACCTATCCCAAAAATCACAGGTTCCTTGAAAGCTATCAGAAAATAATCTCAATATCGGAATATACAGCATCCTGGGTGAAGATATTATGGGGCAAAGAAAGCACTATACTGTTCCCTCCGGTGGATACGGAAAGCTTCGCATGCGGAGTACGTCCAGTTAAGGAAAAGATCATCCTCAGCGTCGGCAGGTTCTTTCCGGAGCATCATAACAAAAAGCAGTACGAGCTTGTCCTCACTTTTATAAAAATGCTTGAGGATTACCCTGAAGATATGGAGGGCTACAGGCTGTATCTTGCCGGGGGATTGGCCGAAAGGGCGGATCACAGGGAATATGTGGAAAAGATAAGGAAGCTGGCAGAAGGCCATCCTGTAGAAATATTGGAGAATATTTCTTTTGACAGGCTTGCTTCATTATTTAAGAAAGCTTCTATTTTCTGGCATGCAGCCGGCCTGGGGGAAGACGGGGATTCACATCCGGAGAAATTCGAACATTTTGGCATAACCACCGTGGAGGCCATGTCGGCAGGATGCATACCTGTGGTAATAAATAAAGGCGGGCAGAAGGAAATAATAAAGAATGGAATTGACGGTTTCTTTTTTGAAAACCTGGAAGAGCTTTCAAGGATAACCATTGATATAATAAAAGGGGCCTTAGACCCGGAGCCCATAAGAAAAAATGCAGTGCTTAACTGCCGGAGATTCTCTAATAATAGATTTGAAAAGGAACTGCTTTCAATAATTAGTGAAGTTTTGGATGATATTTAGCAACTTTGAAACCATATACGACCGGAGAAATGACAGATCTCAGCATTATAATTGTAAACTATAACGGCAGCGGTTTTATAGAAGACTGTCTTTCAAGCATAAAAAAGTATTTTGATCCCCGGATGAGTGCTGTTTCATATGAAGTAATTATTGTTGATAACTCTTCAACTGATAAAAGTGGAATATACATAAGAGAGTTCTGCAGTAAAAATACCGGATTCCGTTTGATTGAAAATGCGGAAAATACCGGATTCGGCCAGGCTTCCAACAAAGGAGCCCGTGAAGCTTCGGGCCGGTTTTTGCTTTTTTTAAATCCGGACTGCAGAATAGTTGAAGGCAATTTCGAGAAGGTGGTTTCATATTACCTGGAAAATAAGGATACAGGGGTACTGGGAGTAAAAACCACTGGCAGCAGCGGCCGGCTGCAGCCGAGCTGCCGTTCATTTCCCTGCATATCAAGGCAGTTTTATGAAAGTTTTTTCCTGTATAGAATATTTAAGAAAAGCAGGATTTTTGGTTCATATTTTATGTCATGGTGGGATCATGAACATTGTTCAGAAGTGGACTGGCTCTCGGGATCGTTTCTGATGATAAAAAGAAAATATTTTAAAGTAACAGGCGGTTTTGACAGTGATTATTTCATGTACGGCGAGGATGCGGACCTGTGCCTGAGGCTGTACCGTAAAGGTTTCCGGAATTATTATTATCCCTTTTATTCAATCCAGCATGCAGATGCAGGGATAGCTTCCAGGGACATGGCCCTTAGGGAATCACAGTTGTGGAGGGCCCGCAGGCTTTATTTTTTAAAAAACTATTCAAAGATTGACGCATTGCTTATAAGTCTTCTATACTTTTTGGGTCTTGTAAACCGAATAGCAGCATTCTTTGTGATTTCGGTCTTTAGAAGGGATATAAAAAAACAAAAAAGGGTCTCCAGATATATAAGAGCTATCGGGCTATATTTTCGCGGAGAGTTTTATGGATAAATAAGGGAAAGTTTTGGATTTTTAGACATGCTTAATGAAAAAGCAAGAAATAAAAGGGTTCTTGAGGGGACAAGCTTTATTGCGACTGTATATAATGAAGCATCCTCCATACGGCAGTTTCTTGGAAGCCTTATGGACCAGACCGTACTGCCCTCGGAAATAGTGATAGTAGACGGCGGTTCAGAAGACAATACATTCGGGGTTGTCGAGGAATTCTTTAGAGGCCTGGCCGGAGAGGCGGGTGCAGAAGGTCTAAAAATATATTATGGTGAAGGACCTAAAAATAAAAAGGAGGGCCCTGTTGCGGTCAGGCTAATAAAGAAGGCCGGGGCGGGAATATCGATGGGAAGGAATACCGCCATTATCAATTCATCCGGCAGGTTTATAAGCGCCAGTGACGCAGGGTGTATCCTGGACCCACGGTGGCTGGAAGAGATAAACAGCGGTATGGACGCCAGCGATCTTAAGATAACCGGCGGCATGAACTACCCGTTGTGCAGAAGCTTTCTACAGGCACTGCTGGCCCTCTGCATCATGCCCGGGCTAAACGAAGTAAAGAGAGACAGTTACATGCCTTCGTCAAGGAATATTTGCTTCAGGAAGGCCCAATGGGAAAAAGTGGAAGGCTATCCGCAGTACCTTGATTACGGAGAGGATATGAAGTTCAACTTCAATTTAAAAGAAAAAGGATATGAAGTCATATTTAATCCAGATGCTGTTGTCTACTGGAAGATGAGGAATAGCCTGAAAGACATATTCAGGCAGTTTTTTAGATACGCAAAGGGCGATGCGCTTGGGAGGATGTACCCCATCAGGCATTTTATAAGATTCTTTTCGGGACTTATATTTGCAGCAATAGTATTTACAGGTATATTTATAAATCACTGGATATTTCTAATGCTTATAGTCCCTGCAGTTTTTTATTGTCATAAACAATATTACAGACTGTTTCTGAAGTGGGACGGAAATGAGAAGTGCAGGCCTCCAAAAAACAGGATATTTGCTGCAACTGCAACGGTACCCCTACTTCTGATATATATAGACATTGCCAAAGCGTCAGGCTATATTTACGGTTTATACAGTAGGAGAAATGTGATGAAAAGCCGGAATTTTTCATAAATCCTTCAGCCCTTAAAATAAGTTATAATCCTGTGTATAATATTTTAAAGGGAAAAGATTTTATTTTATTAAGAAAATAGTTTTTAAATATTTTTTTAATTATTATATTTTTTATAATATATATAATATATTAGATTTAATTCATTTTAGTATAGAAATTTTTAATTAAACATGAGATAATATAACAAAGTTTTTTTTAAAATATTAATTATAAAGAAATAAATTTATAATAAAAAATTTTAAAATTGTATAAATGGCAAGGAGAATGAAATGGCATACGACGATGATATCAAGAAGATAGATACAAATGAATTAAGGGTAAACCTGACTAAATACCTGACTGAAAACCTTGGAGACACTATCTTTATTACAAGATACAACCGCCTTGTGGCAGAGCTCAGGGTCTATACGGAGGAAACCAGGAGGAAGACAGAGCTCAGGATTGCTAAAAAGATGCTCGAGGCAGCTGAAAGAGAAAAGAAGAAGAAATAATAATTTATATTATCAGGGTATAAAGCAGGAAGAAGGCGCAGCATCTCTTATAGATGATGCGCTTTCTTCTTTTAGCGGCCTGAGCCAGGGCTTCAACACAGAATAAGCTGCAAAAGCGGAACTGCCCCGCTGCTTTAAAAAAAGTCCAGGATTGAAATATGAATTTTAAATTATTCTTATTTGTTAAAAAATATATATTGCTTTTTATAAAAGAGGGTGATTTTTTCTTAAAAGGCATCTTATGTCTTTGAAAAATATAACAGGAGGAGAAATATGGCACCTGAAGAGATTAAAGAATATGATTACGCAAAAAAAAGGTACGGGACAACAGGGGTTGATGTTGAAAGCGCTCTGGAAATTATGGAATGCGTGCCAGTCTCGATACACTGCTGGCAGCTTGATGACGTTACAGGTTTTGAGGGACGGAGTGGCGGATTGTCCGGGGGAGGCATCCTTTCCACGGGAATTTATCCCGGCAGGGCAGGTAGCCAGGAAGAACTCTTTGAAGATATAGAAAAAGCCGTATCCCTTATTCCGGGGAAAATTAAATTAAACATACATGCCATATATGGGGATTTTAATGGAAGGAATGTAGGGAGGGACAGCATAACTTTCCAGCATTTCACAAGATGGATTGAATGGGCAAAAGACAAAAATACAGGACTTGATTTCAATCCTACACTCTTTTCCCATCCGCTGGCCGAGGAAGGATATACTCTTTCAAGCAAAGACAAGAAAATAAGGAATTTCTGGATAGAGCATGTAAAAAGATGCAGGGAGATCTCAAATTATATTGGAAAAGAGCTTGGAAAGGTATGCATAAACAACATCTGGATACCGGATGGTTCGAAAGATAATACGGTCAGCAGGCTGGAGCACAGAAAGATACTGAAGGATTCCCTGGACGAGATATTCGAGCAGGATTACCCTGAAGAGAACATGCTGGATGCCCTGGAAAGCAAATTATTCGGGATCGGGATAGAATCTTACACGGTGGGCTCCAGCGAGTTCTATTTAAGCTATGCAGGGGAGATGGGCAAACTTATAACTTTTGATACCGGGCATTTCCATCCTACAGAGCTGGTTTCAGACAAGATTTCAGCCGCACTTCCTTTTTTAAAGGGAATAATGCTTCACCTGAGCAGGGCAGTAAGGTGGGACAGCGACCATGTGACCACTCTTACAGATGAGATTATTGCAATAATGCAGGAGATAATCCGTGCAGAAGCACTGGGAAGAGTTTATATAGGGACAGATTTCTTCGACGCTTCAATAAACAGGGTAGGAGCACTTGTCCTTGGTGCAAGGACTGTGAAAAAAGCCCTGCTTTATGCCCTCCTTGAGCCGGCTGGCAGCCTGAAAAAATATGAGGATGAAGGTAATCTTTTTGCAAGACTTGCGCTGCTGGAAGACCTCAAGACAGCACCGGCAGGAATTGTCTGGGAGCAGTTCTGCAAGTTAAATGATACACCCGGTGATTTTGAGTGGGCCGGGGATGTTTTAAAGTATGAACATGAAGTCCTGGGAAAAAGGAAAGGAAACTCCGGGTAATAAGCACATCTGGCTCCGGAACCGTTCAGCATGCAGGTCTTTATAATACTTTTATTAATAAAGCATTCAATTATATTTTATATATATATGTATTTGTGTGTAAATTCCCGGTCCCCGGCAGCAGCGGCGCCTTCATAAATTTAACCGGTAGGGTTACCTGCTTATAATAAAAATTGCTTATTTTAAAGTTTGTTTTTCTTAAAAGTTCATATACTCTGGCCAAACAAGATTTTTTTATTATGATATATTATCAATGTTTCTGGTAAAATAAATACACCTGATATAATACCCTGAAGCAGGAATTTAAAAAATGATGATGGAAAAAGCAAAACATTTAAGCATAATAATAGTGACTTACAACAGCCTCGGGTATCTGGAAGATTGCCTTTCTTCAATATACGCCTGCCCGCCAGAAAGCGGTTATGATATTATTGTTGTCGATAATGCTTCTTCTGACGGCACTGATGAATATGTAAGATCGGCATATCCGGATATTACGCTTATAAAAAATGACAGGAACAGGGGATTTGCCGCTGCAAGTAACCAGGCAATAATGATTTCGGATTCAGCCTATATGCTCCTCATAAACAGTGACTGCCGGGTTTTTGATAATTCAATAGAAAAACTTCTGAGATATTTTGCAGAAAATAAGGAAGTCGCAGTTGCAGGGCCCAAGATACTGAACAGCGATGGGACCATTCAGTATTCATGCCGCAGGTTCCCTTCTTTTTTTGGAGCGGCGGCCCATACATTGCTTATACATATATATCCAAATAATCCATTCTCAAAAAGGTACAAGCTTGTTGATGCCAGCAGGGAAAAGCCTTTTCCTGTTGACTGGGTCTCGGGTTCGTGCATGATGATAAGAAGAAAAGCCCTGGAAGAGACAGGGCTTCTGGATGAAAATTATTTTATGTACGTTGAGGACATAGATCTATGTTACCGGATGTGGAAGAAAGGCTGGGAGGTCCACTATATGCCTTATTCTGAAGTTCTCCATCATACCGGTGGAAGCAGCAGCAGGACCGGATATGGAAACCGCAGGGAAGAGGACGGTCAGCATTCAAAAAATGCAGAATATCATAACAGGGGTGCATACATTTATGGAGATAAATACGGGGGGAAAGGGGTAAGCCCCGCGGCGGCCATCATAGCAAGCTACAGGATGCAGAGAAGCGTATTTTATTTTTTCAGGAAGCATTATATGAAAAATTTCAGGGCGGTCCTTGCACCTTTTGTAATCGTAATACTGGGTATAAGGCTTATAACTGCTGGTTTAAGGAGCATATTTTACAGATAAATCAGTCTGATATGTTTTTTATAATACCGATTTATATTAAAATAGTTTGAAAAAAGTTTTAGGAGGCAGGTCTGGTTTGAAGATACTTATAACAGGTCTCTGTGGATTTGTGGGAAAACACCTTATACAGTACCTTTCAGGTAAGGGCAAGCATCTGTTCTATGGTGTGGATCTTCAAGAATGCAGCGGTGAGCTTGATATGGAGGCACCGGAACTTATAGAAAAAAAGGCCGACCTTACAGACAGGAAAGAAGTGGACAGGATTATAGGGGATTTTAAACCCGACCAGGTATATCATCTTGCAGCCAAAAGCTCGGTAAGCATGTCATGGAAGGATCCCGCGGGGACTTTGAACTCGAATGTATGCGGAGGCATAAACCTTCTGGAAAGCATAAAAAAGATGAATCCCGGAGCCTCAGTGCTCATGGTATGCACTGCGGAAGAATACGGGGCTGCAGGGAATGGCCGGCCGGTAAAAGAGAGCGACAAAATATTTCCCGGGAACCCTTATGCAGTAAGCAAGTCTGCACTGGATTTTTTGTCTGCCACATATAACAGGGCTTACGGGCTCAATACAATGGTTGCCAGGTCTTTTAACCATATTGGACCGGGCCAACAGGCGGGATTTGTATGTTCCGATTTTGCCCGGCAGATATCACTTATTGAAGCAGGCATGCAAAAGCCTGAGATCCGTGTTGGAAACCTTGAAGCAAGCAGGGATTTTCTGGATGTCAGGGATGTCGTAAAAGCTTACTGGCATATAATGAACCGGGGCAGGCCAGGTGAAGCTTATAATGTATGTTCCGGAAAACCGGTAAGGATATCCCGGCTGCTTGATATCCTTATTTCCCTGAGCAGGAGGGGTGATATCCGGGTCAAAGTTGACAGCGATAAATTCCGGCCTGATGATATAAAGACGCTGTTTGGCGACAACAGCAAACTTGTATCCGAAACAGGCTGGAAGCCTGGATATGAAATTAAAAAAACTCTCGAGGATACACTCGCCTGGTGGCGTAAAAAGATAAATGCGTGAAAGGAAGCTGTAATATGAAAGCAGTAATACTTGCTGGCGGCCAGGGTACAAGGCTCAGGCCCATTACCCTGCTTAACCCCAAACCAATGCTTCCCCTCTTAAACCGCCCATTCATGTACAGTTTCGTCACATGGCTGAAATCCCATGGATTGACGGATATAATATTTTCAACCTGCTACCTTCCTGAAGTTTTCAGCAGTTATTTCGGAGACGGGAAAAGGTTCGGACTGAACCTGAGCTATATTTCTGAAGAGAGACCACTGGGGACATGCGGCGCAGTCAGAAATATAAAGGGCCGGCTCAGCGGGGAAACTTTTATGGTATTCAACGGAGATATCCTGACCTCGCTTGACCTCACGGAAATGAAAGCCTTTCACAGGGAAAAGAATGCCGATATAACCATAGCCCTTACGCCTGTGGATGACCCGACGGCTTACGGCCTGGTCCCGATAGACAGTGATGGACGGGTCTGTGAATTCCTGGAAAAACCGGGAACTGACCAGTTAGTGACAAACCTTATAAACGCGGGGACATATATCATAGAGCCGCATATGCTTGAGCTTGCACCGGAAGGGCAGAGATATTCTTTTGAAAGGGGGCTTTTCCCGCTGGCCCTCAATAAAGGCTGCCGGGTATACGGCTATTTGTCTGATTCATACTGGCTTGATGTGGGAACTCCCGAAAAATACATTGCAGCCCACCGGGATATCGGACTCGGGAAAATAAAATATGAATTTCCATATCCTGAACTGAGAAAGGGGATATATACCGGAAAAGACGTAAAGTATTCAGAAAAAAGTTTTGAATCGGGTCCCGTGGTTATAGGGGATGGAACTGTTATAGAACCGGGTGCCGTTATATTTCCCCTATCAGTAATAGGGGACAACTGCCATATAAAACAGGGTTCGACCGTATCAGGAGCCGTCATATTTGATAACTGTACCATTGGAAGAAACAGCCATATAACTGATTCAATAATCTCTTATAATGTAAGAATAGGGGAAAATGTCAGCATAG
>CAZLXJ010000049.1:0-10023 GCA_964563645.1 uncultured Actinomycetota bacterium
GAATCTATCCATTTTTTGTTTATTCTACTCTTCTTCCGCAGCAATCGTCTTTATAAATACTTCATCAAGCTGTTCTTTTTTTACATCTGAGGGAGAACCTGTTAAAAGCCCCAGGCCCGACTGCGTCTTCGGGAAAGCTATAACATCCCTTATGCTGTCAAGACCGGAAAGGATCATTGCAAGACGGTCCATTCCAAGGGCAATTCCTCCATGCGGCGGAGCACCGTATGACAAAGCTTCTGTCAGAAAACCAAAATTTTCTTTTGCTGTTTTTTTATCTATCTTCAAAAGTTTAAATATTTTTTGCTGCAGTGATGAATCATTTATCCTTATAGAGCCGCCTCCTATTTCCTGTCCGTTAATTATTATATCATAAGCAAGTGACCTGGCTTTAAGGGGTTCTTTTTCCAGCAATTTAATGCTTTCCCTGTCAGGGCTTGTAAACGGATGGTGGACCGGGCTCAGCCTTTCTTCTTTTTCGTCCCATTCAAAAAGAGGAAAATCATATATCCAGATTATCTCGTAATCATCTTTTTTTGTAAGGCCAATCTTTTTTGCAATATGTACCCTCAGTTCCCCCAGGGTCCCGCATGCTTTCTTAAAACTGTCTGCGACTATAAGTACTATATTATTTTTTTTAAGGCTTAAAGTATCGGTTAAAGCTTTTTTTTCATCTCCCGATAAAAATTTAGCTACAGGGGACTGCATGCTTCCATCCTCATTTACTTTTATCCATACAAGGCCGCCTGCTCCTGCTGATTTTGCAATATCTACAAGCTCATCAAGGTCTTTCCTGGCAAGTTTACCGTAATCAGGAATTACAATACATTTTATGAAACCTCCCGAATCTATAACTTTTTTAAATATTTTAAGACCGCTTTTTGAAAATATCTTTGTTATATCATTTATTTTAAGGCCATACCTTATATCAGGTTTATCGGTACCGTAATATTCTATGCTTTCATGCCAGCTTATCCTTTTAAAGGGTATGGTAAGTTTCTTATTAAAAACTTTTTTAAATATGTTTTCAAAAAGGCCTTCTATGATATTTATGACATCATCCGCTTCAACAAAAGTCATCTCAAGATCTATCTGTGTGAACTCCGGCTGCCTGTCTGCCCTTAGATCCTCATCCCTGAAGCATCTTGCAATCTGGTAAACCCTGTCAAAACCTGAAAACATCAGTATCTGCTTGAACAGTTGCGGTGATTGAGGAAGCGCATAGAATTTTCCGGGGTTAATCCTTGAAGGCACAAGGAAGTCCCTTGCTCCTTCAGGGGTGCTTTTTGCCAGGATAGGTGTTTCTATTTCAACAAACCCTTTCAAATTAAAGAATTCCCTGGTAACCGCAGTTATTTTACTTCTTAATCTCAGGCTCTTTTGCATCTTTTCAGTGCGAAGGTCTATATACCGGTATTTTAATCTTGTATTTTCATCCACCCTGCCGCTGTGCTCCAGCATAAAGGGAGGTGTTTTTGACTCTGATAATACCCTTAGATTCGATATGATTATTTCTATATCCCCGGTCTTGATTGAAGGATTTATTGTCTCATCAGACCTTTTTCTTACCGTGCCTGTGGCCTGAAGAACGTATTCATTTCTTACTTTCTTACCTTCTGTGTATGCTTCCATGCTGGATTTTGGATCCAGCACAATCTGTACTATTCCGGAAAAATCCCTGAGATCGATAAATATTAATTTTCCATGGTCTCTTCTCTTATTGACCCATCCGCAAACCGAAACCTCTCTGCCGATAAAATCTTTACTTATCTCCTCACACAGGTTTGACCTCATTTTTGTACGGTATTTTGAATCACTCATTCTTATATTCTCCCGTAATCTTCAAAACTTCCTTAACCAGATTATCCTTTTTTACCTTATATTGTTTAAAATTCTTAAGATCTTTTATGGTGATAATATTGCCTCTCACTTCCTCTTCCCCTATTATAAGAGCCGTGTTAAAACACTTTTTCACTGCATTTTTTAAAGAGGACCCTAAGCTGCCTGATGAATAGTCTATATCACATGCAATATCCGAACTTCTGAGCTGTTTTAGAACATCAATAGCATAAGGTCTTACTTCTTCTGATAAGGATATTATATATGACTTTGGCTTATTTTTTACATTCATATATTTTATTCCAAGCTGACGCATCAACAAAACAGTGCGGTCAAGCCCTACGGCAAACCCTACAGCAGGCATATCCGGTCCACTGAACTCCGCAATAAGATTATCGTAACGCCCGCCTCCCCCCAGGGCATTCTGTGCACTATCAATGTCGTTTGATGCCATTTCAAATATGATGCCTGTATAATAATCAAAGCCTCTAACCAGATCATCGGATATTGTATAATCTATTGAAAGATCTGAAATGATGCTTTTTAATTCTTCAAAAAGCTTCCTGCAGTTTTCGCAGAGGTAGTCCTTGATTTTCGGACCCGCAGAAACGATTTTTTTGCAGCCCTCAATCCTGCAGTCAAATATTCTTAAAGGATTGACCTTAAAGCGCCTCTGGCAGTCAGGACAGAGATTATCAAGTTCGGGTTCTATGTACTGCTTAAATATTTTAAGATAATCCTTCCTGCATTTACTGCATCCAATAGTATTTATTTTTAGAACAAGATTTTTAAATCCAAGTCTTTTGAATATTTCATTTAAAAGCCATATAATTTCTGCATCAAGCAATGTGCTGCTGCTGCCCATGGCCTCCACACCAAGCTGCCAGAATTCCCGCATCCTTCCCTTCTGCGGCCTTTCATATCGGAACATATTGCCTATATAAAAGAGTTTCAGGGGTATCTTCCCGGGTACAAGCATCTTTTTTTCTACTACTGACCTGACTACCGGAGCAGTGCCCTCGGGTCTGAGCGTGAGCGACCTGCCCTTCCTGTCGGGGAATGTGTACATCTCTTTTTGAACAATGTCTGTAGATTCTCCTATACTCCTGGAAAATACTTCGGTATGCTCGAATGCAGGAGTAATTATCTCTTCAAAATTAAATATCTCGAAAAGTTCTCTTACCGTGGTAATTATAAAGTCTCTATATTTTATATCTTCACCGCAAATATCTGCTGTACCCCGTGGAGAATTAACTGACAATATTCCTGCCTTTCCTTCTTTCATATTTCATGAACCGATAATGCTGTCTCCTAAATAATAATTATTTTCTATCTCGTACCCAAGATCAGTTTCCGGACCGTGTCCTGGATATATCCTAAAATTCTTATCAAGCCTTTTTATTTTTAACAGTGAATTTTTCATCTGTTTAATACTCCCGCCCACAAGATCCGTTCTACCTATCGAACCTTTAAAAATAAGGTCTCCCGTAAAAAGTATGTTCCCTATTTTTAAAGTAATGCTGCCCGGGCTGTGGCCGGGTGTCTTTATGATAAATATCCCGTTTTCATTAAAATACTTAATATCATCAGCATTTATAAGTTTATAAGTTTTCAATGATAAATTATTTTCCCCAAAAAATGAAGAGCCGTTTTTCACAGGGTCCAGTACTGTTTCTTCCTCATCAGGGTCTATATAAAATGGTATGCCGTAATTTTTTGCGACTTCTTCTGCTGCTCCAATATGGTCAAAATGCCCATGCGTATTTATTATCATATCCGGTTCAATGGAATTTGATTCAAGAAATTCTATAATTATACCGGGTTCCGCACCGGGATCGATAATAAAATTGATATTTTTCAAACTGACTGTATAGCAGTTTGCTTCAAGCTGTCCGAGGGTTAGTTTATTTATTTTCATCCGTTATTTTCCAGGTGTTATCCTGAAAGCATCATATACAGAATCAATCTGCCTTATGTTGTTTATGACATCCTTCAGAATATATTTATTATTTATTTCTATCAGAAACCTTAATTTTATATGTCCCGCTTTATCAACCTTCAGGGAATTTGCCCTGAGAATATTTAGATCATATTCACTGATGGCATTTGTTATATCTCTTAAAAGTTTTATCCTGTCAATTGCTTCTATCTGTATCTCGGCGTTGAATTTTTCCGGCGCCCTGCTGTCCCAGTTCACCTCTATGAACCTTTCCCTGTCCCTCTTCATAAGTGTTTTTACATTTTTACAATCGCTCCTGTGTACAGATATTCCCTTTCCCCTTGATATGTATCCCACTATTTTATCTCCAGGCACAGGGTTGCAGCATTTTGCTATGGTTACAAGAACTTCTTTCATTCCCTTTACGTTTATTCCGCTTCTTGACTCCCTGGTTTCTTCTCTTTCTCTTATATCCTCTATCTTTAATTCTTTTTTTTCTTCAGCCTGTGATATCTTTTTGATAACTCTGGTATATACCTGATGCGCAGAAACCTTATGGGAACCTATGCTTCTGAAAAGCGTATCCGCACTGTCAAAATTCATATCGCGTGCAGCATCTTCAAATACCTCATTTTTAACAGTTTTAAAGGAAAGACTGTTTTTTCTCAGTATTTTTAGCATTATTTCGCGTCCTGAATTATAGGTTTCCTGCCTCTGCTCCCTTGAAAACCACTGTCTTATTTTATTCCTTGCCCGCGAAGTCTTTACCAGGTTAAGCCAGTCCCGGGAGGGCCCTTTCGGACTTTTTGACACAATAATCTCAATAATATCACCGTTTTCAAGTGTGCTTTCTATGGGTACCATTACACCGTTAACTTTGGCTCCTATGGCATTATTTCCTATATCAGTATGTATAGTGTAAGCGAAATCTATTGGTGTGGCTCCCCTGGGCAAATTTATTACCCTTCCCTTTGGAGTAAATACAAAGACTTCTTCCTCGAAAAGGTCAAGTTTAAGTGATTCCATGTATTCCTGCGGATCCTTCAATTCTTTCTGCCAGTCAAGAAGCTGCCTTATCCAGGCAACCCTCTTATCAAACTCTGACAGCCTGAAGCCGCTTTCCTTATATTTGTAATGTGAGGCTATTCCATATTCTGCCACCCTGTGCATCTCATAGGTCCTTATCTGTACTTCAAGGGGCTTACCCTTTAATCCTATTACAGTTGTATGCAGTGATTGATACATATTAAACTTAGGATTTGCAATAAAGTCCTTGAATCTTCCGGGTATAGGTTTCCAGAGGGAATGTATGATTCCAAGTGCGGCATAACAGCTCTTTACGTCATCTACTATTATCCTTATGGCCAGTACGTCGTAAATATCCTCAAATTCTCTGTTCTGTCTGGTTATCTTATTATAGATGCTGTAATATGATTTAACCCTTCCACTTATATCTGAAGAAATGTTAACTTCTGCCAGCTTTTCACTAACAAGATTTATCACTTCATCAACAAGTGACTTTCTTTCCCTTATCCTTTCATTTACCATATCTTTTATTTTTCTGTATTCCTTTTGATGCAGGTATTTGAAGGACAGGTCTTCCAGCTCTGATTTTATTTGGTATATGCCAAGCCTGTGTGCAATAGGAGCATAGACTTCAAGTGTCTCTTTTGCAATTTTTTCCCTTTTTTCTTTTTCCAGAGGCGATAGGGTCCTCATATTATGCAGCCTGTCGGCAAGCTTTACAAGTATTATCCTGACATCTTCTGACATGGCTATTATCATTTTCCTGATGTTGCTTACCTGCTGTTCTTCCCTTGTATTAAATACAAGTTTGTCAAGCTTTGTGACCCCGTTTATTATACGTGCTATGCTGTTTCCAAATTCACCTGTAATTTTTTCAAGGCTGTATTCTGTATCCTCCACTACATCATGAAGAATTGCAGAAATAATAGATGTCTGGTCCATTTCTATTTCTACAAGTATCATTGCAACCTTAAGGGGGTGTATGATGAAGGGCTCCCCGGATTTACGGAACTGGTCTTTGTGATATTTTTTTGCAGTATTATATGCTTTGGACAACAGCTTTTCATCAATATTCTCGTTGTAAGCCTTTATTTTTTCCAGAAGGTTATTAAACAGGCTGTCGCTGTCAATTACCCTGCTCCTGCTTTTGGTATTTTTATTTATACTCATAATCAATCCCTGCATATAAAAAGGCCCGCTTCAAAGAATATCTGTTATTATAGAACATTTTTTGATTCTTCTAAAATAGGTCTTTTAAAACAAGCTGGATGGTTTTACCGCCGCCCCATGTATTAAATTGAAGATTATACAGGATACTTATCTTTTTTTTATTTATCAGGATATCCCTTTTACAATCGTCTACATTAAAAATTATACCTTCAAAGATTGAATTTCCGTTTTTCAGTCCTATTTTCATATGCCTGCCGTTTTTTATTTTATTTATACTGCAGACACTGCAGCCCCTTGACAAAAAAGCCGGCCTCGGGTTCCCTGTTCCAAACGGTTTTAAAAGTGATAGCTCTTCTATAAATCCGGAGTCTAAATCCTTAAAATCTATCTCCATATCATATTCATATTTCCTTAAAAGTATTTTTTTGGTAAGTAATTCAGCGGTAATCTCTGACATACTTCTGCAGAACTCTTTGAATTTTTTTAAATCCATTTTTATGCCGCAGGCCATATCATGCCCTCCGAATTTAGAAAAAAGGCTCTCAAGGCTTTTAAGGTTCCGGTAAAGATCAAAACCGGGAATACTTCTTCCGGATCCTTTTAAAATACCATTCCTTTCCCTGAAAAGTATTGCGGGTATATTGAATCTTTTTACAATATCCGAAGCAGCAATACCAAGTATGCCTTCGTTCCAGTCAGGTGATTTTGCAATGAATATTTTTTTTGTCGTTTTTATTTCATCAAAATCATATTTTAACAATATTTCATCCATGACCTTTTTCTGCATTTCCTGTCTTTCCCTGTTGTATCTATCCAGGTTTTCTGCCAGAAAAAGACAGTCTTTGTAATCACCCGAAAGGAGTTTGAAACTTTCCATTGCATTTTTAACCCTTCCGGCTGCATTTATTCTTGGAGCAATAATAAAGCCGACCTCAAATTCTCCTATACTGTTTTTATCGGTAACAGCTGCATCTATAAGGGCCCTCAGTCCCCTGTTTGAACTATTTCCTATCTTCTCCAGGCCCTTTATAACCATTGTCCTGTTTTCACCTGTAAGCGGCATAACATCGGCTATTGTCGATACAGCAACAAGATCAAGAAGCGAATTTAAGTAGTCTTTCCTGAATGGCTTTTTCCATTTGATATCAAGGCTCCTCAAAACTGCTATTAAAAATTTAAAAGTCACGCCTCCTCCGCTTAGTTCCTTAAAAGGATACGTCGAACCAGGCAATTTGGGATTTACTATTATATATTTTTTATTATTAGCGTATTCATCCAGCGAAGGGTTGTGATGGTCGCATGCTATTACATCCGGTGCATCCTGATTATTTTTTACATATTCCTGCGTTTCTATGTTATTGGTGCCGCAGTCAACGCTTATTAAAAGGCCTACCCTGCCTTTGATGCTTTTGACATGCCCAACTCCAAGGTCGTAGCCCTCTCTAACCCTATCAGGAATATGTATCTCTGCATGTATTTTTAACAGCTTTAATAAATTATGGACCATGACGGAGCTTATGATGCCGTCTGCATCGTAGTCACCGAAAATAAGGATCTTTTCTCCTGATTCAATGCCCCTCCTGAATCTACTGACGGCCTCTTTCATGCCTGGTATCATAAATGGATCATGCAGTTCTTTTATGGAAGGCCTTATAAAGCAACTGACTTCGTCATCGGTTTTCAAACCCCTTAGATGCAGCAGTCTTGAAAATAGCGGAGTGAATCCATGAAAAACTTCCTTATCAGCGGTTTCTATTGCTGGGTTTCTGATTATCCAATTATCCGGAATGACTGACATCTTTATTTTTTATACTTTGAAAACCTGTTGTTCCAAACCACCAGCAGAGGACTTGCAAAGAAAATGGATGAATAAGTACCTGTTATTACACCTATGGTAAGGGCAAGTGCAAAATCTTTTAAGGCTGCCGTTCCCAGTATCAAAAGCATAATTATAGGAAACAGGCTTGTTGCTGATGTATTAATAGATCTTGAAAGTGTAGTATTTATTGAATTGTTTACAACTTTTTCGTAACCGATACTTTTCGAATATGCAGTATTTTCCCTTATCCTATCAAAAACCACTATCGTATCATTAAGTGAATAACCTATTATTGTAAGGATTGCGGCTATTGTTGAAGTGTTGATCTCCCGGTTTAATATCGCATATACCCCGAGGGTTATAAGAACATCATGTAACAGTGCAGCAATAGCAGTCACACCGAAACGCAACTCGAAACGTATCCATACATACGCAAGTATCCCTGCGAGGCTTATTGCTATAGCAATCAACGCATTTCTTATAAGAACACTGCCAAAACCAGGATCAACTGTCCTGTCCTGCAGTATTTCCGGGTTTATACCTATGGCTTCATCAAGAGCATCAAGTATCATTTTCTTCTCTTCAGCACTGATAGATTTTCCTATCTCTTCAGCTTTTATCCTTATTATATATTTATTTGATTCTGTATGCTGTATTATAGGGTTTCTGTAGCCTGTCTCTTCAAGTATTTCCCTTATCTCGCCTGATCCGGCATCTCTGTCAAACTCTACCTCTATAAGCGTTCCTCCCAGAAAATCAATACCAAAATTAAATCCTCCCTGCATAAAATATCCGGAAACACCTGCGAGTATAGCCACAGCGGATATGATAAACCATATTCTTCTTCTCTTAATAAAGTTAAAGTTGAATTTTTTCAGGTCCAAGACTATTGCTCCTCAATCTTTCTTACCCCTATTAAGCCCGGCGACGAAAGACCGGAAAAACCTGAAGCTAAAAACAGTACCGATCTTGTAAAAAGCAGGCTTATGACCATGCTTATAACTACACCCAAAGCAAGGGTTACTGCAAAACCTTTTATAGGACCGGTTCCAAAACGGTAAAGTGCAGCAGCTGTTATAAGTGTTGTCACATTTGAATCTATAATGGTACTTAGCGCATTACGGAACCCGTCTATTATTGCAATACGGTTTGACTTACCCTTCCTTGATTCCTCTCTTATGCGCGCAAATATTATCACATTTGCATCAACGGCCATTCCGATTGTGAGTATTATTCCGGCTATACCGGGAAGTGTAAGGGCCGCCCCTATCCCTGCAAGCACTCCCCAGAAAATTATAACATATATAATAAGTCCCAGAGCTGATACAAGGCCAAGGCCCCTGTAATAGACAAACATAAATATTATTATCAGTATAAATCCTATAACTCCTGCATAGATGCCCTTTTGCAGGGCGTCCCTGCCAAGCGTAGGGCCTACCATACTGCTTTCTTCTATAAGCAAATTAACAGGAAGTGCGCCTGTTTGAAGGACAAGTGATATATCTCTGGCTTCTTCCAGATTGTTGATACCCTCTATAACAGCATTGCCGCCTGTTATAGGTACATTTATAAAGGGAGCTGATTTTATTTCCTCATCCAGCACTATGGCAAGCTGCTTTCCGGTATTATTTCGGGTAACTTCTTCAAATATATCCGCACCTTCGCTTTTAAAGCTAAGCGAAACAATGATCCTGCCGTTTGAGTCATATCCAGCTGAAGACCTTGCAAGCCTGTTACCTGTAAGAAGGACCGGACCGACAAGGGATGCCGCACCGGTCCTAGAATCAATCAGAAGTTCTCCGATGTTTTCGCCGGTGTCATTATCCATAAGTAAGAGCTCACCGGTGTTTCCGTCATATTCAAATACCCCTTCTATAAGAGAACCGTCCAGAGCATCTTCCGGATAACCTCCCTCTGGTTTGTCTGCATCTTCTTCCAAACTATCTTCTTCGCCGGCTTTACCGATATTATCTGGATCAAAATCCTTGTTCATTAGATAGGTCATGCCGGTTGAAGCATCTTCATATAAAACCCCGGCCTTTAATGGTAAGTCAGTATTAATACCTTCAACAAGTATGACCTCATCTGATTCTTTATCGTATATTATTTCTCCAGTTTCGGGATCAAATCCGGCAAATTCAGTATCAGTTCCCTTCCTGAATATCAAACTGCCTTTTAATATCCTGAATTCAAGCTGCGCAGTCTTACCGATTATATTTATTGCCCTGTC
>CAZLXJ010000050.1:0-12394 GCA_964563645.1 uncultured Actinomycetota bacterium
GGCGTAAATTATAAGACCATCCAGTCCTGGCTATCAATATTAGAAGCCCGTTATATTATATTTACCATAGAGCCTTATTTTCATAATCTTGGCAAAAGGAAAGTTAAACGCCCAAAGGTTTATTTTTGGGATACAGGACTGGTCTGCTATTTAACAGGTGTAAGGACTAAAGAACTATTTGAAAAGGGCCCTCTGTGCGGACCTATTTTTGAAAATTATTTAGTATCGGAGATAATGAAGAATATCAGACATAACAATAAGGACATCAAGCTATTTTACTTTAGGAGCAATCTTGGCCGAGAATCAGACCTTATAATTGAAGATCGGGTAAATAAAAAAATCATATTCAGCAAGATAAAATATAATAAGACTGCACGGCCGAAAATGGTTGAGAACATAAAAATCCTTCTGGAAAAAGAAAAAGAATATCAGGTTCATGCAGGATATGATGTTAGTGGCCTTTTGCTTTATAACGGTGACGAGAAAGGAAGTTATTTTGGTATTATCTACTATATGCCCTGGAGTTCTTTTCTTAAACAAAAGATGTAGTAGTTAATTTCCAGTCCCCGGCGGCAGAAGCTGCACGCGCCGCAGCTGGAAAATATCCAGGTAGCACCGGCCCTGGCGCCTTTATTAAACTTTGTTACCCGGCTTCCGATATCTTCAACAATTACCACAGGCTGATGTCCCGGTATCACCGGCAGCATGGGAGGCTTTATCCTTCCCTCTATCTGGTCAAGTTCTGTATGGCATACGCCTGAGGCATATATCTTTATCATTATCTCATCAGGACCCGGGCAGGGCACTGGAAGATCAGTAAGCTGCAGGGGCGGGGGATCTTATGGTCTTACTGCCGGATGAGCGTTATGGGACCCAGTCTCTATCCTTCCGGTCCTGTTTAATACCATTGCATTTATAAGTTTGTCCGCTCCCCATATTGTTATCCAGTAATTATTTTATATTCAATTATGATGTGAAGGCAAATACATATCAGCCGCCACCACCGGAAAAATATGGAAAAAATATGGAAATTTCTTGACAGTTGAGACAGCAAGGAATACAATATGAATCAATAGTCATATGACTCTAGAGTCATATCTGGAAAGGATTGTTTTGCCAAAGGAGACTTTTTATAACCTTCCTGATGATAAAAGGAAGACTATAGAAAAGACAGCCATAAAAGAGTTTGCAAAATATGGTTATGATAAGGCCAGCATCACCAGGATTGTGGAAAACTGCAGTATTGCCAAGGGCAGCTTCTACCAGTACTTTGATGACAGGAAAGACCTGTATTTCTACCTGGTCACCAGAGTGGCAGAAAAAAAAGCAGAAGTGCTGGCACCGGTCATGGAGAGGAGCAGTGAGTATGACTTCTTTGAGCTGATAAGAGAACTGTTTCTGGAAGGCCTCAGGTTTGCCGCCAATAATCCGGAGATAAACATGATGGGGGACTGGCTGTTTAAAAACAGGGAACATCCCATCTATAAAGAGATGGTGGGGGTCGGGCAGGAAAATGCCAGAAATGTCTACTCCGGACTGCTAAAGACTGCCATGGTGAAAGGAGAAATAAGGGATGACATAGATATAGATTTTATAAGCCATACTATCTCCACCTTAAGTGTAAGCTCCATAGAATATTACTTCCAGACAAAGGAAGGCAAAAAAGCAAGGGTCAGGAAATTTGATAGGAAGATGATAGACGCAATAGATCTTTTGATTGATTTTTTAAAGCACGGCATAGGAACCAGGGAAAGGAAGGTTGCTGGTTATGATAAAAGTTAAGGGGCTGTATCATTCTTACCTAAAAAATAGTGATTATGCAGTCAGGGATGTGAATTTCGAAGTGGAAAAGGGTGAGATATTTGGCTTCCTGGGACCTTCCGGCGCGGGAAAATCCACTACCCAGGGAATACTTACCGGACTGCTGCAGCTGCAGAAGGGTGAGGTGACTGTGGCCGGATATGATATCAGGAAGCTTCAGAGGAAGATGTTTAACAGGATCGGCATGTCATTTGAGCAGTCCAATGTATACAGCAAGATGACAGCAAAGGAAAACTTAAGTTTTTACAGAAGGCTGTTTGATGTTGATACCAGGGACCCGGATGAGCTTCTGGAGCTGGTAGGACTCAAGGGCAAGGAAAATATAAGGACAGAAGAGTTTTCCAAAGGCATGAAGCACAGGCTGACCTTTGCCCGGTCCATGATAAACAATCCCACCATGTGGTTTCTGGATGAACCGACTACCGGCCTGGATCCTGCTATTGCAGCCACCATCAAGGATATAATAAAGAGCAGGAACAGTGAGGGGGTGACAGTATTCCTTACCACCCATAATATGTTTATTGCTGATGAGCTCTGTAACCGGGTAGCTTTTATTGTAGACGGTGAAATAAGTCTTATCGACTCACCAAAGAACCTTAAACTGCAGTACGGGGAGAAAATGGTGGAAGTGGAATACTCCCATAATGGTGAGGTAAAAAAGGATTGTTTCTCTACCATCATCAAGAAGGATAAAGATGCACTGGAGAAGATCATCAGGGAAAATGAGATAATCACCATGCATACCAAAGAAGCCAGCCTGGAGCAGATCTTTATAAAAGTCACCGGAAGGGGGCTTGCCTGATATGAAACTTTGGAGCAGCTTTAAAAAGGAGCTCATACTGGCCTCCAGGGGTTTCTATTTCTATGTGGAACTGGGCTTTGCCATGGTATTGATGCTGGTAGTATTATTTGCCATCCCGGAAAACTTCAGTACCACTACAGTAGAGTATCTCCATCCGGACCTTCCCCGGCAGGGACAGGAGATGTTTTTGAATTCCCTCCTGGAAGAAGACCCCGACAGCAGGTCTGAGACGGTAGAGCTGGAGGCTGGAGGGAGCATATATGAGGCTGAGCTTATTGAAACCGGAGAGCAAAAGATATATATACTGGATAGCGAGGAAGCGGTAAGGGAACTGGCTGATTCGGAGAGGAACCTGGGTGCAGTAGTAGAACTGGATGATGAAAACAGGCTGTTTTACAGGTATTACCTGCAGGGGTATGAATCTACAAGACTGAAAAACCTTCTGTCAATACTGTTCAATGAAAATACCGAAGTGCTGGAACAGCGCATAGGTGAACAGGAAGTGCGTTCCCTTACTTCAGGATTTGAACCGCTTTCAGACAGGGAAAACACCCTCCCTCCAATAGTGGCATTTTCCGGCAGCCTTATGGGCATGTTTGTAATGGCTGCCTATATCTTCCTTGACAAAAAGGAAGGAGTTATAGAGGCATATGCAGTCACGCCCTCATCTATAGGTATATATATACTTAGCAAGGTATTCGTCCTCCTGCTAACCACACTGGCATCCGGACTTATAATCATAATGCCGGTAATGGGATTTGCCGTAAATTACGGGCCGGTCATACTGCTGCTCCTGGCTACCGGTTTCTTTGCTTCGGTAATGGGCCTGCTGGTGGCAAGTTTCCATGATAATATGACCAGGGCATTCGGGCTGATATATCTTCTGTTCTTTATACTGATGGTCCCCGGTATTGCCTATTTTATCCCCGGGTGGGATCCGTTCTGGGTAAGACTTATACCCACATATCCCATTCTGCAGGCCTTTAAGGAGATAATCCTGCCTGCGGGAGATATAGCATATCCCCTGTATACCAGTGCCGGATTCCTGGCAGCAGGGGCGGTACTTTTTGTTTTGACAAATATCCGGTTCAAGAGAACGCTCAGGGTGTAGGGGGATAAAGATGATAAAAAGAATATGGTTTATATTTTTAAGGGATATAAGGATAAATCTAAGGGAGTTTATGACTATCTATATGCTGGTAATACCCCTGGTCCTGGCAGCAGGCATAAACTTTCTTTCACCCGGCATAAATGATACCAGTGTCAACCTGGCCCTGGTGGATGGGGAAAATCAGGAGCAGGCCAGGTATTTTGATGATTTTGCCCATGTGGAACTGATGTCTGACAAACAGGAAGTCGAACAGAGGATCGGTGCCAGGGATGATGTGGTAGGCGTACTGTCAAAAAGTGACAGCTATTATATACTGACTCAGGGAAATGAGCCTGAATCAGTAATCGAGTATGCAAAGCTGCTGAATGTCCTGTATGAATCGGATGTACAGCTGGAGGATGCCCGTTCAGAGATCATAGAGTTCGGAAGGACAGTACCGCCTCTCAAGAAAATGCTGGTAAACATACTGCTGCTGCTTATCTCGCTTTTGGCCGGTATGCTTATATCCATAAATATACTGGAAGAAAAAGTGGACCAGACGGTGGCAGCCATAAACGTAACCCCCACTTCAAGACAGGCTTTCATCATGGGCAAGGGTTTCACGGGTATATTTGTGGCTGTCGTCTCATCCATAGCCGTCATATATATAACCGGCTTTTATTCAATAAACCTGGGACAGGCTGCGCTGGTGGTCCTGTCGGTTACCATGATAAGTCTGATAATAGGCTTTCTCCAGGGCCTTACCAGCGATGATTTCATGGAAGCTGCCGGGAGCGTCAAACTGCTTTTCCTTCCCCTTGCAGGATCAATTGCCGGATATGAATTTGTAAAGGGCAACTGGCAGATATTCTTTTACTGGTCTCCGTTCTACTGGGCATACCGGGCAAATGACATGATACTGGCACAGAGCGGCACCTGGCCCCAGCTTATGCTGTATGTGGGGATAATCGCAGTTATCTGCGGCATAATCTATGCCCTGCTGGCACCCAGGATCGTAAAGGGACTGCAGTAATATTGTTAATATAATAAATTGGTATAGGAGGAATAGTATGGGTTATATAATAGGAGGCATAGCCTGTGTGGTATATGCAGTCATTGTGTATGTCATAGCCATTAAAAAGCCGCCCTCAATAATGAGGATAATTAAGAAGAAACTGGGCGGCAGGATAAGCGATAATGGTTCAGCCATTGTGGCCTATGTATTTGCCAGCCTTGCCCTTGCAGGAGGGATAGCATTGTTTGTCCTTTACGGGGTAAGATAATATGAGATACAGGGTAAAAGGAAAACAGGAAAGCTCAAGGATGTGCTTTATATGCGGCAAAAAGAATTGGAAGGCCTTTACGGTTTTGCTGGAACCCTGTATTGAGAAAATAGTATGGCATCAGATTATGAGTTCAATAGGTTAAAGGATTTTTGCGAGAGATTGCCAAAAAAAAAGAAGATTATCGAAATATTTCTTGATAAAGACAACAGAGGAAAATATGTATTAAGATGTTTAATTATTCGGGTTATATATTTATAATTGTGTATTAGATTCAGGATGTATCATATGAAAATAAGGGAATTATGAAAAGAAATGATATCGACCACAATACAAGAAGCTTCATTGATTTAATGAACCTGGATGAGCTTGTAAAGCTAAATGAATATATAGTAAAAAGAATCAGGCTTATTTCAGACACAAAGACAATGAAAAAAGTCCAGGGTTTCGATCTACTGGAAAAAGTATTTTTTATAGATGATAGGGGGAACCGAATAAATGGAAGGGTTATAAGATTAAATAAAAGAACCATTACCATAAAGGCTGATAATGGAATGGAGTGGAGGGTGAGCCCGGATTTCCTAAAAAGACTGGTTTAATAAAAGCTATGATAAAACTGTTATATATGAAGAAGAAAAACTGGTATGGATTTTATAAATAAAATCGAAAAAACGGTAAGTGATTTTGATGCTTTTATATTGGCGGGAACAGGAAGACCGGAAAGCCTATATATTGTCCTGAAGTTGAAGAGGAAGAAGGTATGAATTCCGTGGAAGCAACTATTGAGGATCTTAAGCTTTTTAAAGGTCAAAAATTATTTTACCTTTTTGATTTTGGCGATATGTGGTGGTTTGATATAAAGCTTCTAAGTATTGATAGAAAGTCGCCAATGCCATCCACACCCACGATCATAGACAGCCGGGGCAAATCACCGGATCAATATCCTGACTGGGAGTAATTATCAAGGTGAACATTAAAGAATTCTATCCTTAATATATTTTTTAAATTTTTTAGCAATTTCAACTGCATTTTCTGTATCTTCAAAAGACAGTTCTTCAAATTCAGGATATCTTGCTCCTACTGCATAAGCACTCAACTCCGCAATGTCCTTAAATTCCAGGATTGAAGGTTCTTTCTTGCTGGCACAACGACCAGGTCCTCTATATCATGGGTTTTTTGAAATTCAATATCAAGAAAAATAAGGTAAGCTTTCATATATTTCTCTGCAGATTGCTGGGCATGAAAGCAGATAATATCAGTCAGCGGATCTGATATTTTGAGCTCTCTTTATGCAACTTCAAGATCCTTATCAGCCTTTTTCATCCAGCTATTTATGATGTCATCTTTATTCTTTTTCATATATTTTCTTTCCCCTGGATAAAGCTGTTGTAACAAAAGCCTGTGGTACATTATCCCATTCTTCTACTTCCCGGGGTGTATATACAATAATATCTTTCGGGATAAGCATACCTGCGAGTGCTTTGTAGATCGGTATTGAGCGCTTATATCTTGGCAGATTGGATTTCATTATTATTAAAATATCCAGATCGCTATCTTTTGAAGGTTTCCCATAAGCATAAGAACCGAACAGGATTATTTTTTCCGGGTCAACTGCTTCCACTATACGGTTCTTGACATCATTTAATAATGCTTTATCTACTTTATTAATCTTTTTTATTAATATTTCAGCCATTTTGATTTGTTCTCCAAGTCTAAAAATCAGGATATCTCTTAAATCATATATAATGAAGCTGATAATGGCAAATAGAATAATGCATTTTTGCAGGATTCTAAAATACCAGTTAATGATGATATCAATATCATCCAGTCCGGGGAGCCATATCAATACTTTTGGCTTTTTATTAAATATATTCAAATATTTTTTTTCTTTATTTAACCTTTATAATACATTACAACATTTAATCTCACTACAATATAACAATGCAGAAGCAATACGATAAGCATATCCATCAAACTATCTAAATATAATAGAGTTACTAAAAGTTTGTAAAAAATGTTATAATAAATATATTAATAATTTATTTTATTAATATATTTATTATAAATTGAAGAAGAAACACAATAAAGATATTTTACTTTGCCAGAAACACTAAATACGTAAGCTTGTAGATGGAGGCTCCTTGCTGAAAGCGGGCAGACAAAGCATGAAGTAAGTAAATCCTATGGGCGTAAGCTTATAGAAATTTAGTTTGAAGGAGGGCTTAAAAGATGAAAGACAAAAAGTATGAGAATGAGTCAGATACTAGAATAATCTTAGACTATACCAATAGTATTATTGATACGCTAAGAGAACCATTTCTGGTTTTGAATGAAAAATTACTAGTAATTACTGCCAACCAAGCTTTCTATACATACTTTAAGATTGAAGAAAAGGATACAATAAGTCAGTCGTTTCCTGATTTAGGTAATAAACAATGGAATATTCCAAAACTGCTTAAACTTTTAAAGGAAATTCTACCAGAAAAGAAGGTTGTAAGAGATTATGAAATCGAAATTAAATTTGAGCACACTGGAAAGCGAATTATGAACCTTAATGCATGTCAGTTACATGTCCCTAAGAGAATAATAGCAATAATAACGAAAATGGTAGAAGCAGAAGCAGTAAAAAGTGGGGAAGAAAAACTAATCCTACTGGCTATTGAAGACATCACAGTGCGCAAGAACGTAATGAAAAAATTAAAGGAGTCCGAGCAACGTTTTCACAAAGCCTTTAACACATCACGGGATATATTATTTCTTATTCATAAAACCAAAGGCGACATTATTAATTCTAATGTAGCTGCCACAAAATCAATAGGTTATTCCTCTGATGAGTTTCTGAAAAAGAAACTCTGGGAAATAGGACTGATAAGAAGTAAAAAGGAATTTCAAGAGATGTTAATAGAATTGGAAAAAGAGGGTATAATCCATTATAAAGACACGCTAATAAAAACTAAAGAAGGCTTGAGCATAGATACTGAGGCCTATTTAACTGACAAGACAGAGGTAGTCCAATGCAATATCCGCGACATCACCAATCGTAAGGGAGAGGAGGAAGAATTAAAGAAATCCCAGGCAAGATTCAAGGCCATATTCGAGGCTACCATGGATGGAATGCTTTTGGCAGATATAGAGACCAAGCAATTCTTCATGTTTAATAAAGCAATTTGTCAGATGCTGGGATATACCGAAGAAGAAATTATCCGTCTTGGCATTAAGGATATCCATAATGATGTAGATCTGCCATATGTTATGAAGCATTTTGAGAAGCAGGCACGGGGAGAAATTAGACTTGCTACTGGTGTTCCTGTAAAGAGGAAGGACGGCAGCATTTTTTATGCTGATATTAATACATCGCAAATCATCTTATCTAGGAAAAGATATCTTATTGAAAGCTTCAGAGATATAACCGAGCGCAAAATAATGCAAGATGAGCTAAAAAAGAAGATGCAGGACTTAGAGCTGTTTAGTAAATTTGCCGTAGATAGGGAGCTGAAGATGGAAGAGTTAGAGAAGAAGATAGAGGAACTGGAGGAAAGGTTAAAAGAAAAATGAGATCAAAGAGTTATGACTTGAGTATGAAAAAAAAACAAGAAGAACTCTTAAGCCAAAAAAGCTATATGGAATGCATTATCTCCTTGATACCAGATGCTCTGATTGTTGTTAATCCTGATTCCACATTTAGGTCAGTAAATAAAGCTACTTTAAATTTATTGGACTATAAAGAGCATGAGCTTATCAGTCAGCCAGTTAAAAAGATTTTTATTAAAGAAGAAGAAAGAATACTACACAAATGCTTCCAAAAAATAATGGAGCATGGCTCGGCGTATAATATTAACTTAACTTTTCTTACCAAAGAGGGTAAGAAAATTCCGATGAATTTTAGTGGTACGGCAATGCGGGAGGGTGAAAAGATAATAAATATCGTGGGAATAGCCAGGGATATGAGCCAGGTTATTATAAATATCGGCGATTTGGAGAAGCAAGATAGAGACCTTAAAAAACGAAGCGAAGATTCAACACGGACACAGAGGGCAATGCTGCACATAATGGGTGATTTGAAAGATGCAAACGATGAACTGGAGAGGGCAAATAAAAAATTACATAAATTCGATCAATTAAAATCTGATTTTGTCTCTATGGTTTCACACGAGCTACGCACACCTTTAACTGTGACCAGAGAGGCAATTTCGCAGGTACTAGACGGTATATGCGGTGAAACCAATAAAAAACAAAAACAATTCTTGTCCATGTCTATCGAGGAGATCGATCGACTAGCGCGCCTTATCGAGAATCTTCTGGATATTTCTAAAATTGAAGCACATAAAGTTGAACTCAAAAGAGAATTGATAGACATTATCTCTTTAGCTAAAGATGTTAATTCAAACTTCGACCTTACTTTACAAAACAAAGGGTTAGAATTAAAATACAATTTCCCTAAGGATAATATAGAGCTTTACATGGATAAGGACAAGATTGCCCAGGTATTAGTGAATTTAATAAGTAATGCCATTAAATTCACTCCGGCTGGCCATATAGAGATCTCCGTAATTGATAAAGAAAATGTAGTAGAGTGCACAATTTCCGATACCGGCATAGGTATTTCAGAAAAGGAGCTACTCAAAGTATTTAACAAATTTACACAATTTGGCCAGGAATTTGAGTCCACAAAAAAAGGCACTGGTCTTGGCCTGGTTATCTCTAAAGGTATTATTGAATTACATAGCGGGAAAATCTGGGTAGAAAGTAAGTTAGGCCAGGGAACTAAAATCAGTTTTACCCTACCCAAGTACAGTCCAAGGAAGCTATTTAAAGAATATGTCACTGATGGCTTGGCAGAGGCGATTAAAGAGGGTTTATCTTTATCCATTATTATTTTTAAAGTCAAGAATTATGATGCTTTACAGGAAAAGTTAGGCCAGGACAAAATCGCATCTATTATGCACGGTTTAGAACAACTAGTCAAAACTAACCTCAGGTGCGAGGCAGATATTAGTATTGAAGATACCCAATCAATTTTGGTGGTGCTCCCAGAGATCGATAAAAAAGGTTCAGAGTTAGCAGTCGAAAGATTTAAATCAAATCTTGACGATTACTTATCGAGGGAAGGATTAGCTAAAGAAATAGAAGTTGACTTAAGAGCTGCCAGTTTTCCCGAAGATGCTAAGACAAAAGAAAAGTTGCTAAATATAGTACAATTATAAAAGGATATAGAAAAATGACTGAAAGGAAGATTTGATAATTATGGCTAAGAAAATATTAATTGCTGATGATGATAAGCAGATCGTTTTACTTTTAGCCTCTCGGCTAAAGGCAAATAAATACGAGGTAGTGGTAGCATATGATGCACTGCAGGCTATAGCCCAAGCCTTTAGTGAGAAACCGGATTTGATCCTTTTAGATATTAAGATGCCTGCAGGCAGTGGTATTAGTGTGATAGATAATTTAAGTAACTCTGTGCAAACTGCAATAACCCCGATAATTGTAATTACTGCTTATCCCAACCCAGAACTACAACAGAAGGTAAAAGAAATGGGAGCTGTAGATTTTATCTCAAAACCATTTGAGGCCAATAATGTGTTGTCAAAGATTAGGAAGGCCTTAGGTGAGGTAAATGACGAGAGTTAATTCAAACTTAAATTAGACAGTTGAGTTTTATGGTACTAAAATGTCAATATTATATTTCTGGGATAAATAATTATAATTTATATATAAATTTAATGCTTCAGGAGTTCTAAAAGTGTCCAATATGAGGAGCCAGTGAATCTAACTTACTCAACAATTGATTTATATAAATGATCTTTATATTCTTCCCCTTTTATTTTTTTCGATATTTCTAAGCCTTTTATTTTGCATGAGTGGTTTTGGAATAAGTCTATTATTTTTAATTCAAGTTTTCTACTCGTTATCTTATTAATAGCTATACCTTTAGGCCCAAAAGAAACAGAATCTAAAGGACAAATTGAAAAAGATGATGATGCAGTTAAGTGGATTACAGAGGAGGATATGGAAGAACTTGAAAAAATAAAAATTACTAAGGCATATTACAAGGGAGTGCTAGAAAACGGTTATGCTCTTCTAATTCCATATCTTCCACTAAGACAATTCTTTTAATGCTTAAAGGGTATCTGCAACCCATAAGCTCTGTTCTTCTAAGTCTTATTGTACTCATGGGGCTTTCTTATGTATTTTTCTTAAGTTTTCACTTCGGCAGAATGGGCAATTTATTTTGCCAATGAAGGAAGTATGTTACATGCTCATATCAAGGACTTCATTAAGAAGTTGGTAGCAGCACAATGCGTGGAGAAGTAACCGGTATTGCCTGCAGTGAGGTAAGAATAGGATAAGAGGTTAATGCTGATGATGTTATAAAAAAACTTCAATATTAAACCCTGATATAAAAATACCCTAATTTAAGCATAAAAATTTGGGTCGAATAGCTTATACAATATATAGCCACTTTTAAACTAATAATATAGCTTACATCTTATTTTTAATTATTAATAAGAATTTGATAATTTGGTTCGAAATATCAAAGCTTAGGAGAGCCAAACATGACGGTCTTTTTTAAAAATCAAGGCTTTTCACCAAACAAGGGTAGGGATATGATCCCTAACAGCATAATATAGCATAATTTTTTTATATTGGTTTATGGTATATAAAAGGTATAATAAATATATCATGGAATTTGAATTTGATAAGAGAAAAAGTAATAGCAATAAGAAAAAGCATGATATTGATTTTTACGAAGCGCAGAAACTATGGGGTGATTCCAAGGATTTTGGAGATTTTATTTAGGCTGGCTTGTTTCCCCGCCCTTTCCATAAGGAGAAGAAAGAAATCCTTTAATACCGAAATATTTTTAACATTATAATAAACTGCTATATCCTTATTTATAATATCGTCTACTAACTCTTTGAGATATTCAATGTTTTCATTTAATACATACTCTGGGATTCCTCCTGTTTGCATATAATCTTCAAAATACTCAGGAACAAGACTCGAATCTGATTTCGGGATCTTTATGTTTTTAAAACTAAGATACTCATTAAAATCCATTGGTAATAATTCAATTAAAGAATATCTTCCGGTTAAATATGTTTTACTACTACGGAGGACCGAAGCACTTGATGAACTTGCAAAGTTATAAGATTGAAAATAAGAAACGATTCTTAAATTAATTACGAATTTGCTAAATGTTGAAATGTTCCCATTTTTGCATGTGTTCAGGGTAAAATTGATAGAAGATGATTAATTGCAAAGGTATATAATGCAATAATTGAAATATTAATAACAAATAGTATAATATATTATTGTTAGTTTATATAATTATATTGTATAGGGGTATCCCCTTGACTGGCGTAACCACAAGATGTAGTATCATATGGTATGGAGGAT
>CAZLXJ010000051.1:0-24266 GCA_964563645.1 uncultured Actinomycetota bacterium
TCTATATCTTCTTTCTAGTCTAAAATTACTTCAGAATACCAAAGGGTTTTTTTATTATATAATTTTGATTGCTAAAAATAAAAGATATATATAAATTCCTGAAAACATGTATCCACCATGTTTTCATTGTTTAATATCAAATTGAATGGCCCACAGTAATAACTTATATGGTGGAGGCGGCGGGAATCGAACCCGCGTCCGAAGATATCGCCACGAAGACATCTACAGGCTTAGTCTGCATTTTAAATCTCGCCTTTCCGGCCCGTACAGACACGGTCCTGATCAGCCAGCCTGCAAATTTTTCCTTCATATAACAGCAGACACTTTATATGAAGTATCCTGCTTATCGGCGCCTGTTAGAAACCGCAGGAAAACTTCCACAGACGTAGCAGCTTAAATTAAGCTGCTAATGCATATTCGCTATTGTCAGCGTTTATGTTTAGTTTCAGTTATTTACGAGTTCTGATACTCGACCTGCTATCTGCGCTCAATCTATCCCCGTCGAATCCTGATCGCCCCCGTATGAGAGGTTTTATCAAGAAGCGGATATATATTACAATAAATCTAATATTTTTTCAAAGCCCTTTTTATTTCAATTTCATGTTCTTTTTCTATTATGTCTTCCCGCCTGTCCCTTTTGCTTTTCCCTTTTGCAAGGGCTATTTCCACTTTGACCATGTTTTTGGAAAAGTACAGTTTAAGCGGTATCAGCGTAAGGCTTTTATCAGTAAGTTTTCCCTGAATTCGGTCTATTTCTCTTCTGTGCATAAGTAGTTTCCTGGTTCTTAAGGGATCAAGTTCTCCCGTCCTGCTTTTTTCATAGGGGGAGATGTGCATATTGAAAAGGAACAGCTCATTGTTTCTTATTCTGGCATAGCTGTCCTTCAGGTTGACCCTGTGGTCTCTTGCAGATTTTACTTCACAGCCCCACAGCTCTATACCGGCCTCAAATCTGTCAAGTATTAAAAAATCTCTTCCTGCTTTTTTATTTGTAGCAATCAGGTTGCTTCCAGAAGAGCCCTTTTTCTTTTTCTTCTTTTTGCCCGGGCTCAACTCTTGCCTTTCATTATTTCTTTCACCTTATCCAGAGCGCTCTCAAGCTGGACATCTTCCGTATCTTCAACAGTCAGCTCCGCTTCAATGTCCGGCATTACACCGACGCCTTCGATAGAGATCCCTGAAGGTAAAAAATATTTAGCCGATGTAAATTTTATTCCGGAACCGTCAGAGAGCTCATGGATTACCTGTACCGTACCCTTGCCAAAGCTTGTCTCCCCTATCAAAGTTGCCCTGCCGCTTTCCTTTAAGGCACCTGCCACAAGCTCCGAGGCACTTGCAGAAAAACCGTTTATTAGAACCACCATAGGTATTTCTGTATATTTGCCCTTCTTTGCCAGATATTCATCAACCCTTTCTATGTTGTCCGTCCTCCCCCTGACTGTGACAATTACACCTTCATCCATAAAAAGATCGCATACTTTGACAGCATCGTCCAGGGTTCCTCCCGGATTGTTTCTGATGTCAAATATAATAGCCTCTGCCCCATCTTTGATAAGTTTATCTATTTCAGAATCAAGATAATCAGCGCCGCCGTCCTGGAAACCTATATACTGTATGTACCCTATATTTCCCTCTCTTATCTCTGCAAACAGATTTGGAACATAAAAACGTTCCCTTATAATGTCCACTTCAAATTCACTATCATCTGCCGGCCGGTAAAAAGTTATATTTACGCCGGTGCCTTCTTCTCCCTTTATCATGGCCACTACGCTTTCGAGGACCATGTCACTGATATCAACGCCATCTACTTTTATTATCCGGTCATCTTTTTTTATTCCTGCACGGTCAGCCGGGGTATCCGGAAGCGTCTGTACCACCACAATGCTTCCGTCATCCTGCTGTGTGACAATTACTCCTATCCCGCTCATGGTCCCGCTGTACGATTCAACTATTCTTTGGTACTCTTCTACGGTAAAATAGTCAGCGTGCCTGTCATCAAGAAAGGACAGCATTCCTTCTATTGCCGCCCTCAGAAGCTCCTGCCTGCTGATTTCTGAAAATGCATCATTGCTTATATAGTCAAGTGCCTCTTCAAAAGGTTTAATGCTGGATCTATTTTTTATTCCATCAGAAATATTATCCAGGATCCCGCTTTTTTGTTCCTGGGATACACTGCCTGTGCCTGAGCTGCTCTCATTTTTTATAAAATAACTTTTTATTGAGTCAATAGTCAATCCCGCCCACAATCCGGCAGAAAAAACAAATATCAATACTACGACAGAGACTACGGCCTTTATTATTATTTTTTTCATCAGATCACCACGGGTATTTTATAAAATTATTAAAAATCATTCCAGGTACTGACGGGGGTCCTGTGCATTGCCGTTTATCCTTACCTCAAAGTGCAGGTGTGGTCCCGTTGACCATCCGGTGGAGCCCACCAGGCCTATTACCTGGCCTCTTTCTACAAACTGGCCCACTGCACACCTTATGCTTGAAAGATGTGCATACCATGTTGCAAAGCCTCCCCCGTGGTAAAGCATCACAGAATAACCGTAACCTCCGAAATATCCTGCCTGGATTACCTGTCCCCCGTCACCTGCCTTTACCAGTGTTCCGTAGGGTGCAGCCAGGTCTATTCCTGAATGGAACCTCCTCACCCCGAATATTGGATGGATGCGCCAGCCGAAACCTGATCTCAGGGAGCCTGCAACCGGCCACATGAATTTTCCCGAGGGTGCCGCTCCGTACCTGTAGCTTTCAAGTATCCTGGTTAACTCAGCTTCCTTTATCTCAAGCTCTTTCTCCATCGCAATAAGGGCATTTTTATTGGCTCTTGTCTGATAGAGAAGGCTGTTCTTTTCTTCATAAAGCTCTTCAATTTCTGAAGTCTTTGCTTCCGACCGTGAGACGAGCATTTCTATCTTTTCCTTATGCTCTTTCTGCATCTCCCGCAGGTCTATTATTGATTTCTTTATACCAAGGGTAGCATTTCTTTTTTCCTTGATATCCAGGACATTTTCGGTATCCTGCTTTGCAAAAAGGCTCATAAGTTTCATCCTGGATATAAACTCTATAAAGTCTCCTGCTTTTAGGAGCATTTCCAGAACATTGTTTCCGCCATTTTTATATATCTGGGATATCCTGTTATTTAATATCTCTACTTTTACAGCAAGCTCATCCTCTATCTTATTGAGCTCTTCCTCCTTTAGTACAAGCTCGATTGTAGTACTGTCCACAACAGACTTAGCATCTGCCAGCTGATGGTTAAAGGTATCAAGTTCGGATAGGGCGCCCAGCAGCTGCTCCTCGACTGTTGAGACTTCATTTATGTATTGGCCCTCTGCCTTTTTCACTTCCTTTATTTTTTCCTGGGCTTCTTTTCTTTCTTCCTTAATCTGTTCAAGCTCTTCCTCGATCGACTGGGCGTGAGAAGCACCGGGTCCTGTAAATATGCAGAATCCTGAAAGTATGACTGAAAGGATTACAAATATTGCTGTAAATTTTTTTGGCAGGGTCTTCATATAAAATCAGTCTTTTATGTCTTAACGAATCTTCTGAGTGCTATTGCGCTGCTTATAATTCCCAGCAAGCCGCCCAGAATTATTATTCCTATGTATATATATATAATAATATAGCCGCTTCCAAGTATTGCAAGTTCCTTTATCCTCATTGTTTCCACTATAACCATTTCCCCTCTTATTAACAGGAAGTTTCCCAGAAGATAAAGGAGCGCCACTGCTATAATGCTTCCCAGAAAGCCTTCAAAAAAACCTTCAAAAAGAAAAGGCATTCTGACAAACCAGTTGGTGGCTCCAACCAGTTTCATGACCTCTATCTCCTTTCTCCTGGCATAGATAGACAGCCTTATCGTATTGAATATCAGCACCACCGTCGCAAGCAGGAGTACTATTATTATAAGAAAAGCTACGGTTCCTATTATAGCAGTTATAGAAAAAAGCTTATTTACATAGGTCTGGCCGTATACTACATCGTCAACCCCTTCAATGTAGCCGCCTTCCTTATTCATAAATCTCAGTGCTACAAGCCCTACCTTTTCCGGATCATTCATTGTTATCTCAAACGAAGCGGGAAGCGGGTTCCCCTGGATCTCCTTCAGTATATCGCTTCCTTCATTCTGTTCCTTAAAACGCTCAAGCGCCTGCTCTTTTGAAACATATCTAATACTGGATGTTTCTTCCCAGCTCGAGATCTCGTCTTCCAGATATTCTCTGAGTTGTCCGGATATATTGTCCTGCAGGTAAACTGCCAGCTCTACCTGGCCTTTTATTGAATTGATTATACCCTGTATATCAAAGACAAGCACTGCAAAAAAACCTACGATGAATAAAGTAATGGCAACAGTTGTTATGGCTGTAAACCCCATAAGGAAATTCCTCTTAAAACTGGTAAAAGTCTCGCTAAAGAAATATCTGGGCCTCAACATGATCAGTCTCCGTAAACCCCTCTCTTTTGATCCCTTATTATTTCGCCTTCCTCCAGCTCTACCACCCTTCTCCTCATAGAGTTTACTATGCTCCTTTCATGCGTGGCCATGACTACGGTAGTTCCAACAAGGTTTATCCTTGACAGTATTTTCATTATTCCATCTGAAGTAGCAGGGTCAAGATTTCCGGTAGGTTCGTCAGCCAGAAGTATCGGCGGACGGTTTACAAATGCTCGGGCTATGGATACCCTCTGCTGTTCCCCGCCTGATAATTGGTGCGGATATGAACTGCCCTTATTGTGAAGTCCCACAAGTTTTAATACCTGGGGGACCTGGACTTTTATTTCATATCCCGGCCTGCCTATGACTTCCAGTGCGAAGGCTACATTCTCAGAAGCAGTCTTATTGGGAAGAAGCTTAAAATCCTGGAAGACACAACCTATGTTACGCCTTAACTGTGGTATGCTGCTGTTTTTTAAATTACATATATTTCTTTTGGCTATAAATATGCTGCCGCTTGTAGCCGGAATTTCTTTTATTAAAAGTTTTATGAATGTCGATTTGCCTGAACCGCTTGGCCCTACCAGGAACAGGAATTCACCCTTTTCTATGCTGAGATTTATATTTCTAAGAGCCACAGTTTCATCTTCATAAACCTTATTAACTTTTCTGAATTCAATCATGTTCATAGTCTGAGTAACATATCCTGATCCCTGTATAATTATGTAGAGTTTACTCTGTGGTTAATTTTTTTTCAAGAAAACTCCTTATAAATAGATCTATATCTCCGTCAAGCACAGACTGAACATTTCCGGTCTCGACATTGCTTCTGTGGTCTTTGACAAGCTGGTAAGGCATCATCACATAACTTCTGATCTGGCTGCCCCAGCCAATTTCTTTTTTTTCTCCCCTCAACCTTTCAATCTCCTCCTGTTTTTTTTCTTCCTTCAGTTCCAGCAGTTTTGACCGGAGTACCTGCATTGCAGTCTGCCTGTTTAATATCTGCGACCTTTCATCCTGGCACTGGACCACAATTCCTGTCGGTACATGGGTAATCCTTACAGCTGAATCAGTAACATTTACATGCTGGCCTCCGGCACCGCTTGCCCTGAAAGTATCTATTTTGAGGTCTTCTTTGTTTATCTTTATATCAATATCATCCACAACAAGCGGTATCACATCCACAGAGGCAAATGATGTATGTCTTCTTTTTGATGAATCGAAAGGCGATATCCTGACCAGGCGGTGTACCCCTTTTTCACTCTCCAGAAGACCAAATGCATTTTTACCCGATACTGTAAATGTAATGCTCTTTATACCTGCTTCTTCACCGGGCTGCCTGTCTATTATTCTGCTGGAAAACCCTTTCTTCTCTATCCATCTGCTGTACATGCGGAATAGCATTTCCGCCCAGTCGGCAGATTCCGTGCCCCCTGCCCCGGGATGTATTGTAACCACTGCAGGATAATCATCATACTTCCCGCCCAGCATGGCCCTTTCTTCAAACCCGGAAAGGGCTTCTTCCGCTTTTGCGAGGTTTTCCTCAAGCCCGGCAGCAATCTTTTTGTCCTCTTCGCTTTCAAGTATTTCTATGGCAATCTCCGCATTTTCTAAAGAAGCATTTATGCCTTCAACTCCATCCATTAAATCTTTTATTTCCGTGATCTGCTGTGTGATCTTTTGTGCCCTGGTCCTGTCATTCCAGAAATCTTTCGATAACGCCTCTTTCTGTAAATCTTCGAGCTGTGCTTTCTTATTATCTATTTCAAAGACAATTCCTGAGATACAGGAGCTTTTTTAAAAGATCTTCATATTTGCATTTCAATTCCTCAAGCATATGCCCTCCGATTTCTAAAAATTTCTCCCGCAGCAATATTTATATTTTTTCCCGCTGCCGCAGGGGCAGGGATCATTCCTTCCCACTTTTTTGGTTTTTAGTTTTACAGTTCTCACCTTTGACTGCACGGGCGCCCCGGGCCCGCTGGCGGAAACATTTTTTAACTTCTGGTCCTGGACCGCCTCCTCCTGTTGTGCAGTAATTATCCTTGCATTGAAAAGAAGCCTTACTGTTTCAAACTTAATTTCATCTATAAGCTGTTTAAAAAGATTAAAAGCCTCGTGTTTGTATTCTACCAGCGGGTCCTTCTGGGCAATCGCCCTCAGACCTATTCCTTCCTTCAGATAATCCATCTCCAGCAGATGCCCCCTCCACATATTGTCTATTACATTCAGCATGACTATCTTTTCAAGTTTTCTTATGGTCCGGGGAGAATGCTGCTCTTCCCTTTTTTCATAGATTTTCCTACCCCTGGCAGTTATCTCTTTCTTTAATTTCTCAGCATCCCACCCCTGCTGGATTATCTTTTCCCTGTCAAGAATATCCGAGATATTTTCCTTTTTGAATATTGTACCCAGCAGATTACCGGGACTCTCAAGATCCCATTTTTCAGGGTATTCCCTGTCATTTATAAATAAGCTTATGCAGGCATCTACAACATCCTCGAGCATCTTGATTGCAGAGTCTCTCAGGTCTGGCTGTTCAAGAATATTTTTTCTCCGGGCATATATTACTTCCCTCTGCTTATTCATCACATCATCGTACTGGAGGACATGTTTTCTTATCTCAAAATTTCTTCCCTCTACCTGTCTTTGCGCGTTTTCTATGGACCTGTTTACAATCGGATGCTGTATTGGCATATCCTCGGGGAAATTAAAAGTCTCCATTACCTTATAGATCCTATCGGATCCGAAAAGCCGCATAAGGTCGTCCTCTGTGCTCAGGTAAAACTGGCTTGAGCCGATATCACCCTGTCTGCCGCTTCTTCCCCTGAGCTGGTTGTCTATTCTCCTTGACTCATGCCTTTCGGTGCCGAGTACATGGAGCCCTCCCAGCTCTACCACACCTTCTCCGAGAACTATATCGGTACCCCTTCCGGCCATATTGGTTGCAATAGTTACAGACCCCTTCTGCCCTGCTTTTGCAATTATTTCAGCTTCCTTCTCATGATATTTTGCATTTAAGACCTGGTGGGGTATGCCCATCCTTTTAAGCATATTTGAAAGTATTTCCGACTTTTCTATAGATATGGTTCCCACAAGTACAGGCTGGCCTTTTCTGTATCTTTCTATTATATCTCCAGCAACCTTTTTAAACTTTATTTGTTCATCCCTGTATATAAGATCCGGGAGGTCTTCCCTTATCATGGGCATATTTGTCAGTATTACTACTGTATCAAGCCCGTAGATATGCCTGAACTCTGCTGCCTCCGTGATTGCGGTACCCGTCATGCCTGCAAGTTTTTTATACATCCTGAAATAATTCTGGATTGTTATGGTGGCCAGTGTCTGATTTTCGTCCCTTATTTTTACACCCTCTTTTGCTTCAATGGCCTGGTGAAGACCTTCGCTGTATCTCCTTCCCGGCATAAGCCTCCCTGTAAACTCATCGACTATGACTACCTGCCCGTCTTTTATCATGTAGTCTACATCCCTTTTAAAAAGATACCGCGCTTTCAGTGATTGGTTTAGTGCATGTATTAAGCGGAAATTTTGGGGGCTGTAGAGATTCTCCAGTCCTGTCATATGCTCAATTTTCTCTACCCCGCTTTCCGTTATTGCAACAGTTTTGGCCTTCTCATCTATCTCAAAATCATCCTCTTCTTTAAGGCGCGGGACTATGTATGCAAACTTTTTGTACAGTTCAGTTGTACCGCTTGCCACTCCTGATATTATAAGGGGCGTCCTTGCTTCATCTATAAGGATGCTGTCTACCTCGTCTATTATGACAAAATGATGGCCGTTCTGGACTATATCTTCTGCACTCAGAACCATATTATCCCTTAAATAATCAAAACCGAACTCGTTATTGGTTCCATAGACAACGTCACATAGATACTGCTCTTTCTTTTCTGCATTTTCCATACCGTGCTGGAGAAGTCCTACTTTTAATTTTAAGAATCTATATATAGGTCCCATCCATTCGCTGTCCCTCCTCGCCAGGTAATCATTTACCGTTACAAGGTGGGTGCTCTCCCCTGTAAATGAATTGAGGTACACCGCAAGCGTGGCTACAAGGGTTTTCCCTTCACCTGTCTTCATCTCCGCTATCTTGCCTTCAAAAAGTACGGCACCGCCCATAATCTGTACATCGAAATGCTTCATGCCTATTGTCCTTTTTGCAGTTTCCCTTACCACCGCAAAAGCTTCCGGCATGATGCTCTGAAGACTTTCACCTTTATCATATCTTTCTTTAAACTCTGCTGTCTTTCCTGAAAGTTCGGAATCAGACAGTCCGGACATCTGCCCGTCATGGCTGTTGACAGCATTTATCAGGTCCTCATATCTTTTAAGGTTTTTCCCCTCTCCTGCTTTTAATATTTTAGTTAATTTGCCGAACATAAAAACCGCCTCACAAAATATTTAACAATACCATTTAAATGGTAGGTTCTATCAGACCGTAGTTGGAATCCTTTCTCCTGTATATCACTGCTGTCCTCTGTGTCTCAGAATTTATAAATACAAAGAAATCATGACCCAGAAGTTCCAGCTGTATTACAGCTTCTTCGGGAGTTATTGGTTTTAAAATAAAAGTCTTTGTCTTTACTATTGACCGTCTTATCTTATCTTCCAGCTTTTTAGATTCTTCGGAAGCCCTCTTCCCGATATCCCCGGGGACTGCCTCTTTTACATGATTTTTTCTTCCCCTTTCTATCAGTTTTTCCCTGTATTTTTTTATCTGTCTTTCAAGCTTGCTGCCGGCCCTGTCTATAGCCTCGAAAAAATCTGTTCCTACCCCATTTACCTTGATTACTGCGCCTGCTGCAAATACGGTAATCTCTACCACTTTATTATCGCTAATGCGGGGATTTTTTTCCAACTTGAGTTTAACTTCAGTTTTTGTGGTCCTGTCAAGAAATTTATTTATTCTTCTTTTAATCTTCTTTTCTGAATAGCTCTTTATTTTTTCATTCAGGTCAATATTCCTTCCCTTGACTATAAACTCCATAACAGCCTCCTTTGACTTTTAAATAATATTAAACCGGCTTCCAACAAATAATCAGGGTCAACAAATTACAATATTTTTACATTTTTTGCAAAATAGCCCCGCTCGTCCGTTGCCAGGTCGAATTCAACTTCCTGGTCCTTTGAAAGGGTTTTAAAACCCTCGGATTGTATCGAAGCATAGTTGACAAATACTTCTGCTTCACCCATGGGTGAAGAAGGGCATTTTATAAAGCCGAAACCCTTCTCCGGGCTGAACCACATTACTTTTCCTTTTAACCTATCCATTATGCTCCTCTCGCAAGGGTCAAAATAAAGATCTTTTTAGAACCTGCCCGGCTTATTATTCTGCATATCTCTTTTAAGGTGCTGCCCGTAGTCCACACGTCATCTATGAGCAGTATACTTTTATTCCTGTATGCAAGGCAGTCCCTTAGCTTAAAGCAGTCAAGTATATTTATCTTCCTTTCATTCATCCCGAGTTTTTCCTGACGCTCTGTCTTTTTTATCCTTAAAATATTTTGTATAAACGGTATCCTATATTTTCTTGCAAAATATTCCGTCAGAACAACAGTATGCTCTCCGGGTACGGTATCGACATAGTCAATACCTTCCGTGGAGAAAAATTCTTTATATACCCCGTAAAGAAACTCCGCCAGTATATTTTTAAGATTATAGATCTTTTTATATTTGAATTTTATTATTATTTTTTTCATATTTTTCCTGTAAAGGGTAAATGATCTGTGGGCTGTAAAATTATATTCTCCAGACCTGCATGAACTGCAGGTATCTTCCGTACCCGCGGTAACCTGCCCGGCATCCGAAAGTGGCCTTCCGCAATATTTGCAGCATCTGGCATTACTCAGGGGTAATATTTCAGAGCTGCACTGGCTGCAAAGATAATCAGGAGATATCCTTCCACATACACAGCATACGGGCGGTACTATTATGTCTTTAAAAAAATCAGTTATACTTTTATCTAACAAATTATCTTTTTATTTACCTTCTTCTGTGTTCTTCCTGTCAATATCTATTATTTCATTCGACATAATCTTAACTGAGGGATGGATCTTTATACCATGCTCTATCACGCTCTTCGAGCCTATCACTGCCCTTTCCAGGATAGATGCATTATCCTTAATCTCTGTTTCATAGCCTATTATAGCTCCAATCAGCGAAGTGTCCTTTCCTATATAACCACTGCCCCACTTTATACCCCTGTAGAGTATAGCCCTCTCATCTACCATGGTATTGTCGCCCAGTATTATTGGGCCATACAGCCTGGCGCCTTTTTTTATGGTACAGTTATCGCCTATGCAGACAGGCGGTATTATTGTAACATTTTCCTGGATCCGGCAGTTTTTTCCTATCCACACCCCTTCATTTATCTTTTTTCCGGGTATCCTGACCTTTACCTTTCCCTCAAGTGCGTCAAAATTTCCCTGCTGGTACTCATCCAGGCTGCCGACATCATTCCAGTAGCTGTCATGCTTATAGCCATAATACGGTATATTCTTTTCAAGAAGTTTTGGGAAAAGATTCTTGCCAAAATCGTAGAAATGCCCTGCAGGCGGCATGAACCTGAATACTTCGGTTTCAAAAATATAAATACCGCTGTTGGCAAGGTTCGATTTTGCCTCGCCGCTTAAAGGTTTTTCCTGAAACCCCCTGATTCTATTCTCATCGTCCAAAATTACAACGCCGTACTGGGAAGTGTCTTCAACTCCGGTCAGTACAAGGGTCCCCACACTCTTCTTTTTCTTATGATATTCATATGCGGCGCTGAGATCTATATCCGTAAGGGCATCTCCTGATATTATGATAAAACTCTCTTTCCCAAAAAAATCTTCCACTTTTTTTACCCCTCCGGCCGTACCCAGCAGCTCTTCCTCGTAAGAATAGGTTATACTTACACCCAGCCTCGACCCATCACCAAAATAGTTTTTTATCTCATCGGGGAAATAATGGAGGTTACAGACTATATCTTTAAAATCATGTTCTGCCAGAAGGTTTATTATATGTTCCATTACGGGCCTGTTTACGATAGGGGCCATGGGTTTGGATATCAGGTCCGTGAGCGGCCTTAGCCTTGTTCCCAGTCCTGCTGCAAGCACCATTGCTTTTTTACTTTTCATAAATATCTCCGGGCCGATTACTTTTTATTATCAAATATCTTTTTTATATTTTTGTCAAATGGCGGATAGACAACCTCTTTTTCGGTGATTATCGCTGTTATGTTCTCTGCGGGGGTGATGTCAAAAGCAGGATTCATAACAGGCATATACTCCGGTATTATGGGTTTCCCCAGTACTTCCCTGACTTCCCTGCCGTCCCTCTGTTCTACAGGTATGCCGTCACCGCAGCCGGTATTTATATCTATTGTGGAAAGGGGTGCGCATACATAAAAAGGAATGTTGTAATTTTTAGCAAGTATTGACAGGCCGAGGGTGCCTATCTTGTTGGCAGTATCCCCGTTTGCAGCAATCCTGTCTGCTCCCACGGCCGCCGCATCTACATCTCCCTTTGACATAAAATATCCTGCCATGTTATCGCATATCACAAAGTAAGGTATTTTTTCCCGGTGAAGCTCCCATGCGGTAAGCCTTGCACCCTGCAGGAAAGGCCTTGTCTCATCAACTATTACATTTCCTATTTTTCCTATTCTGTGCAGGCTTCTTACTACTGCAAGTGCCGTACCATAACCTGAAGCTGCCAGGGCTCCGGCATTGCAGTGGGTCAGCATCTTCACTTTTCCCCTGTGTTTTTCAAAAACCTCCAGCCCATTTTCTCCAATAAGGTGGTTTATCTCTAGATCCTCTTCTTCTATTTTTTCAGCTTCAAGTACAAGCTTATCAATTAAACTGTCCGGGTCAAGCCCCTTATTATCCGCAATGACCTTTTTCATGCGGTTAAGGCTCCAGAAAAGGTTTACTGCAGTTGGCCGGGTACCAGAAAGTTCGTTTATCTTTTCATCAATAAAAGAAAAAAATTCACCAGAAGTCTTTCCCCTTAACCCAAGTGCGGCCATGGCTGCCCCGTAGGCAGCTGCTACCCCAATTGCAGGAGCTCCCCTTACCACCATTTTCTTTATTGCTCCGGCTACTTCTCCGGCGGTTGTGCATTTAAAATATATCTCTTCAAACGGGAGTTTCCTCTGGTCTATAAGTTTTAAGATGGGCTTCTCCCATACGATTGTACGGACATCTGACTTAACCGGATGCCCTCTCAGGTCCCCATTTCCCATGATCTGAGATACTCCTCCTGTTCGTCTGTCAATTTATCTATCTCGACCCCCATGGATTTAAGCTTTAACACGGCAATGCTTTTATCTATGTCTTCAGGCACGGTATACACCTTCTTATCCAGTTTCCGGCTGTTCTGATATATGTACCTGACACTCAGGGCCTGGTTTGCAAAACTCATGTCCATAACACTTGCAGGGTGCCCCTCGGCAGCTCCCAGGTTCACAAGCCTCCCGTTTGCCAGCACATATATCCTTCTTCCATCATTTAAAAGGTATTCCTCAACAAACGGCCTTACCTCCTTTATTGATTTGCTGGTCTCCTTAAGGTATCTTAGATCTATTTCAGCATCAAAATGCCCTGAATTTGCTACTATGCACATATCCCTGCAGTTATCAATTATATCGTGGCCTATTACATTCTTGTTTCCGGTGGCCGAGACAAATATATCTCCTGATTCAGCGGCTTTCCTACCGGTCATTACATCAAATCCGTCAAGTTTGGCTTCCAGTGCCCTGAGTGGATCAACTTCAAGGACTATAACCGATGCCCCCATCCCCTTTGCCCTCATTGCCACCCCGCGGCCGCACCATCCGTAACCCGCTACTACAAATTTTTTACCTGCCATCAATATGTTGGTAGCCCTAAGTATCCCGTCTATCGTGCTCTGCCCCGTACCGTATCTGTTATCGAAGAAATGCTTTGTCTTTGCATCATTTACCGCAATAATGGGATAGTGCAGGACTTTTTTATTTGCCATGCTCCTGAGCCTTATAACCCCGGTTGTTGTCTCCTCTGTTCCTCCGAATACATTTTTCAGCAGTTCTTTCCTTTTGCTGTGTATGGTAGAGATAAGATCTGCCCCGTCGTCCATTGTTATCTGCGGTTCTGTGTCAAGTACACTATGTATGTGCGAATAGTAAGTGTCATTGTCTTCTCCCTTTATCGCAAACACCTTTATTCCGTAGTCTTTTACCAGGGATGCGGCAACATCATCCTGTGTGGAAAGCGGGTTTGATGCGCATAATGCAACACTGGCCCCGCCTTCCTTAAGTGTTATCATAAGGTTGGCAGTTTCTGCGGTCACATGAAGACAGGCTCCTGCATTCACTCCTTTAAGGGGTTTTTTTTCAGCAAAATCTGCCCTTATATCCCTGAGGACCGGCATATCCTTCTCCGACCACTCTATCTTATTTTTACCTGCACCTGCAAGTCCTGTGTCCCTTACATCATAATCCATTAGCAATACCCTTCCTGATCAAGTTTATTATTATCAATTTAAAGAGTTCTGTCCAATAGACAGAATTAACTTTAATTTGTTTAAAAGCCGCAAATATTAATTTCCTGTCAATCCAGTGCGGCAAGCTTCTTTTTAAGAGATTCTATCTTTACGACCGGCGTGGGGTCGACCCCTGCCAGAATGGCAAGATACACGGAAGCAATATCTCCAAGATACATTGTAGAGACCGCACGCGCAAGTTTTGATCTTCCCTCAACAGGGATCTCGACAACTTTCCCTACGTTTTCCCTGATCTGGGCAAGGGTTATATCTATTCTTGTCTTCATCCTGGCATTCTCATCCGGGTCGCGGAAGGTAATGATGATAAGATTTCTGGTAACCGGGACCAGCCTCTGCCAGCCTACAGTCTCATTGTGGTTCAATTCTGAAAAATTATGCCACCAGCACGGCGTTTTTCCGTTCTCATTGATTTCGCATTTTAGCCTGTAAGCAAGAGCAGAATATATTCCTTCTGTTCCATATACCACAGGGAGATTCTCGCCTATTTCAATAGCAAGTTTTTTTGCAGGATTTTTCCCGGCAGGTGTGTTCCTGTTATACAGTGCCGACTTTTCCCTTACAAGCTCCAGGGCTTCTATTTCATCTTCTTCTTTTATATTTACCAGCCCCAGGATCCCGAGTGCCAGATAGGCAGGATAAAAAATATAGCCTATGGCACCCCTCGGCTGCAGCCCTGTGGGGATTTTTATAAGGCCATATCCTGATTTCTGTGCAGTTTCTTCAAGTTTGCCCCCGGAGCATTCTATCAATATATCAGCTCCTCTTTCAGCTGCCTGCCCTGCAGCAGAAATAGTCTCTTCGGTATTGCCGGAATAGCTCACGGCCATTACCAGCCAGTTCTTTCCAATAAATGCAGGGAGGCTGTAGCCCTTTACCACCTCCACCGGGATATCTATCTCATCAGAGACCAGGGACTTTATTATATCACCCGCAAAGCCCGACCCGCCCATCCCGAGAATGGCCAGGCCGCTATATTCCTTCCCCCCGAGGCTGCCCAGATCGGCTCCAGTGATAATATCTTTTGCTCCAACCAGCTGTGCGGGGAATTTCTCTTCTATATCAAGCATCCCCGATAGGTCGATCATTTCTATTTTTTTGAGATCGTCCAGATTGTTCATTTTACCTCCCGTAATCATCCTTAACTAAATACTTATATCCTTATCCAGGACTGTCAATTACTAATACTGTTTATTATATTCCTGCCCAGCTGCTGGAGATAAACTGATTTTGCAGCACTTTCACCCTCGCTGTAGACCCTTGCTACTGCTTCGGTACCGGAGGGTCTTATCATGACCCAGTTATTTTCATCCAGGTGATACTTATATCCGTCTATAGTTACTGCATTTTTTACGCCCCCGGCTTTAAGCGTCTCCGGAATACCTCTTTCAAGAATTTTAACAAGCTTCTGTTTTTCCCTTACACCCATAGAATAGTCTGTTCTCCGGTAATCAAAAAACCCGTACTCTTTGTACAAATCTTCCAGTATCCGGTTGATTGTCTTTTTCTCACTGCATATTATCTCCAGAAGCTTAAGCCCCATTAACATCCCATCCCGTTCAGGAATATTTCCATAGGACCACAGGCCTCCGCTCTCTTCACCGGCCATTATTACATTGCCTTCCACTATCTTCTCTCCAATATATTTAAACCCGACCGGGGTGACATCAAGCTCAAGGCCGTTTTTTTTGCATATCCTGTCAACAATGGACGAGACATTTACGGTTTTTACAACCCTGCCCTTAATGCCCTTCCTGCGGACCAGGTCTCTTAAGACAATAGCAAAAATATGGTGTGAGCTGATATAGCTCCCCCCTTCTCCGAGAGCTCCTATCCTGTCCCCGTCCCCGTCAAGGCATATCCCGAACTGGCACTTTTCCTGTTTGAGAAAATTTACGGCTTCCTTCAGATTAATCTCTATGGGCTCCGGGTTTATCCCCCCGAATCCGGGGTTTATTGTTGAATGTATCATTAACAGTTTTTTTGGGTTAAAACCCGAAAGGATATCCCTGTAAATCTTTTGAGCGGCGCCGTACATCGGTTCAAATAAGAGCCCGAACTTAAACCCTTTTATTAAATCCGTATCCACCTGTTTGAGCACATGTTCTACATAAGCGTTTTTAAAACTGTCCCTTTTGATTTTGTAATTGCCGCCGCTTTCCTCCGTTTCCGTGCTGCTGTCAGGCCCTGGACTGAATATAAGTTTCCGGACTTCTTTTTCTATATCCGTTATTATATCCATTGTGGCTGAACCGCCAAAACTGCCCTTTATTTTATATCCGTTATAGTAATAAGGATTGTGGCTGGCAGTTATCATTATTCCCAGGTCTGCCTTCCTGTCGACAACCGCATGGGAAAGGACCGGCGTGGGAGTTATTTCTGAAGAAAGGATAACCCTTATTCCATTCAGACTGAATATTTCTGCAGCAGCGGCAGCAAAGCGGTCTGACAAAAACCTCGTGTCAAAGCCAACGGCAACAACGGGCTCCCTGCCTTTTATATTTTTTTTAAGATAATTACCTACTCCCGCGCTTACTATCCTTACCCTGTCCATTGTAAAGTCTTCAGAGATTATGCCTCTCCAGCCGTCCGTACCAAATTTTATTGTTTCTTTTTCCATGCTTTCCTGCCCTTTATACTTCATGATACATAATTATTATCTTTATCTACATTCTGGCTTTAAGGTAATCATAATCGGCCCCGACCATCATATCAACCAGTTTATAAAAATCTACCAGGGGCTTCCAGCCCAGGACCTTTTTTGCCTTCGAACTTTTACCCACAAGCAGGTCTACTTCTGCCGGCCTCAGAAATCCTGGATCCATCCTTACATATTTTTTCCAATCAAGTCCAAGGCATTTAAATGAAGCCTCAACCCACTCCCTGACAGTGTGCGTCTTTGCGGTGCTTACGACATAATCATCAGCATAATCCTGCTGGAGCATGAGCCACATCGCTTTCACATAATCTCCGGCATAACCCCAGTCCCTCTTTGAATCAAGATTTCCCATATAAAGGGTATCAGCCATGCCCAGCTTTATCTTTGCGGCATTATAGGTGACCTTCCTTGTGACAAACTCCAGCCCCCTTCTTGGAGACTCATGGTTAAAAAGTATGCCGCTGGAGCAGTGCATGTCATAGCTTTCCCTGTAATTTACGGTCATATAGTGCCCGTAAACTTTTGCTACTCCGTAGGGGCTTCTCGGGTAAAAGGGCGTTTCCTCGTCCTGGGGCACCTTTTTTACCTTCCCGAACATCTCAGAGCTGGAAGCCTGGTAAAACCTGATATTTTTGTCAACATGCCTTATTGCCTCCAGCATCCTGGTCACGCCCAGTGCCGTACATTCCCCTGTGTACACCGGCTGCTTCCAGGAAGTAGGGACAAAGGACATTGCAGCCAGATTATATACCTCGTCCGGTTTTGCTTCCTTCAGCGCATCTATTATAGAAAGCTGGTCCAGGAGATCTGCCTGTACAAATTTAAGCCTGCCTCTTATATGTTCTATCCTGCTAAAGTTTTCCACAGAGGATCTTCTGACCATTCCATAGACATCGTAACCCTTTTCCAGCAGGAAATCAGCCAGGTATGACCCGTCCTGACCCGTTATGCCTGTTATGATAGCTCTCAACATTTCCTCCCTTTATTAATAATGCCGGCCCGGCAATCAAAATTTTATCTGGCCTTTATATATTACTGAATTGATATTTATTTTTATCCCGTTTGTAAGAACATTATCATCCTGTACCGAACTGTTATCCCCTATTACGGACAAACCGCTTATGCTGACATTTTCTTCGATTCTTACATTGCAAGAGACTATTGAATCTGTTATATGGCTGTTTCTTCCTATGGTACAGTTATCAAATATGACGGCCCCCGATATAGCTGCATCCTGTTTTATACGGCAGTTGTTTCCTATTACCGATAGAGGGCGTATGATGGCACCCGGTTCCATGACAGTTCCATCACCTATAACCGCCGGGCCCGACTCAAAATTCTTATCCGAATACTTTACATCTTTTCCGGTGTATATGCCATCCCCCAGTTCAGGGTAAGGAAATTCATATTTTATCTTCCCGAGGCCTATATCGTGATGGGCCGAAATGTATTTTTCGGGAGTCCCGACGTCAAGCCAGTATGAATCAGAGAGATAGCCGTATACCCTGCAGCCTTTACTGAGAGCCAGCGGGAAAAGACCCCTTTCAAAAGAATACCTCTGGCCTTCAGGTGCAAGCTCAAGCACATGCGGCTCTATTATGTATGTCCCCGCGTTTATAAGATTTGTCACTAACTGGTCTGCCCCCGGTTTTTCCAAAAATTCAATGACCCGCCCGTCACTGTCTACGGGTACCAGGCCGTAAGCTGTAGGGTCATCAACAGGTGTAAGTGCAATGGTTATATCAGCATTCTTTTCCCTGTGAAAAGCTTTCATTTCAGACAGGTCAAGAGAGGTCAGTATATCCCCGTTAAATACCATAAAATTTTTTCCATCAAGCCGGTCCTTTACATTTTTGACTGCGCCGCATGTTCCCAGGGGTCTCTCTTCAGAAATATAGCTCAGATTCAGTCCGAATCTTTTCCCGTCTCCGAAATAATTACTAAAAACTTCAGGAAGGTAGCATGTTGAAAATATTATATCCGTCAATCCATGGGATTTCAGCCAGTCAACGAAACTGTACATAAATGGACGGTTCATGAGGGGAAGCATCGGCTTGGGGGTGAGCAGGGTAACAGGCCTCATCCTTGTACCCTGGCCGCCGGCAAGTATCACTGCTTTCATATTACGACTCCCTTTCATGTATTAATATTTTTACGCCACCAGGCGAGTGTGTCCTCCAGAGTTTTTTCAATTTCATATTCAGGCTTCCACCCTGTTTCAGATACAAGTTTGCTGTTGTCGCCGAACAGGGTCTTTATATCAACAGGCCGGAAGCTATTCCTGTCAACTTCGATACGGATATCATCCATACTGCTCAGCGAAATCAGGATATCCAGTATGCGGGATATCTTTACAGGCTTTCCGGAACAAACATTGTATGCTTCTCCCGGCCTGCCCATGTTCATTATGCGCCAGTAAGCTTTTACCACATCCCTCACGTCCAAAAAATCCCTGCTTGCCTCAAGGTTGCCGACAAGGATAGCCGGCTTCTGCATGCCTGCCTCGATAAGTGATATCTGCCGGGCAAAATCGGAACATACAAATCCGGGCCTTTGCCCGGGTCCGATATGGTTAAAAGACCTGGCAACCATTATATTAAGCCCGTAAGCCCTGTTATATATTGCAGATAAAAAGTCAAGTGCTGATTTACTCACAGCATAAGGGTTGCCGGGGAATATTCTGTCGTCTTCTCTTAAGGGCCGCCCGTCACCTGATGTCCCGTACTCTTCTGCAGTGCATACCGAAAGAACTGAAGAACCGGGAAGTGTCTGCTTTATGCTTTCCAGAAGATTTATGCCTCCATATACATTAGAATTAAAAGTCCCTGCAGGATCCTTCCACGAACCGCTTACAGAACTTCTTGCTGCAAGATGATATACCTGTTCGGGTTTAAAATCATTCATAATGCTATCCACTGCTTTTTTGTCTGAAAGATCAGCTTTTTTTTCTATAAGCTCAAGTCCTTCTATATTAATTTCCCTGCGGCATTCCTGCAGATCTATCCCATAGAACAGGTGGCTTCCGGTATCTGCAAGATACCGCATAAGATGTTTGCCCACAAATCCGCAATGACCGGTTATAAGTATCTTCAAATCAGAACTTTCTCCTAAAACTTTTTTCAAATATTTTAATATAAATCGGTATTATAAAAAACATACCGGACCGATTTATCTGTAAAATATGCTCCTCAGACCTGCAGTTATAAGCCTTATACCCAGTACCAGTATTACAAATGGTACGAGAATTACCCTGAAATTCTTCATATAATGCTTCCTGAAAAAATAAAACACGCTTTTCTGCATCCTGTAGCTTGCAACAATGGCAGCCGCCGGGCCTATCCTTTCCCTTCCGTATTTTTTCTCATGGATGTATCCCTCGCCCTGATGATATTTACCATTTTTAGAGTCAGGGGTACTCTCTTTTTTGCGGTTTACAGTACCGGTCCTGCTGCTGCTTCCGCCTGTATGATGGACGACTCTTGAATAAGGCATATAATGGACCTCCCAGCCTTTCTGCCACATCCGGTAGCATATATCTATATCCTCAACGTACATAAAATAATTTTCATCCAGAATGCCTGTATCTTCAAGGGCTTTTCTTCTGATCATCATGCACGAACCCGATACCCAGTCTACAGGGAAAGGCTTTTCTCTGTCGGCATCAACAAGCTTGTATTTTCTTGAAAATGGATTATCGGGATATATGTGTGCGAGCAACGTATGGGCTGCGGCTCCGAAAAAGGAGGGGAACCTGCGGCACGAATATTGAATACTGCCGTCACTGTTCAGTATCTTTGGCCCTGCAGCTGCTACTTTTTCATTATCTATAAAATATCCCAGAAGATTTTCTATTGAATTATCAAAAACCTGGCAGTCGCTGTTTATAAGTAGTATATAGGCTGAATCAGAAATCATTATTGCCTGGTTGCTTGCAGCTGCAAATCCCCTGTTTCTTTCATTTTTTATAAGCGTAGTATCCGGATATGCTGATTTTACATATTCATCGGTGCCGTCAGAAGAAGCATTGTCAACAACAATAACATCATAGTCATTTTTTGGCGGGCAGGCATATATTGAGGAAAGGCAGTCCTTCAGATACTCCAGGCTGTTGTATGTCACTATTATTATGCTTAAATTTTTTGCTTTTTTTCTCATCAGGGCCCGCATTCCAGTGTCAGGGTATTGTATATATTTATTTTACCAGAAACAACGATAATATATCATAATAAAAAACTTCTGTTTGGCCAGAGTACAAAAACTCTTATTAAAGATGGACCTTAAGGCAGACAATTCCACTACAGCCAGGGCTGCATACCTCCTGCTGAAACTCAGTAAAAGTATTACTGTTTTGAAATGCAGAGATTTTCAAATTGCTGCAAAAATATAAGGGAATAAATGCATTCAAATAAATATTCTGGCCGGTCCGGCGTTTAAGAAACATCCCTGCTTTGCGGCTGCAGGCAGGCATTTAACTGTGTTATCCGGAATTTCTTTCTCTTTTTTTCAGAACTTCATTTTCATATTTTAAAGCATTCCCTGCCCACTCAAAATCACCCGGGGTACCATTCGTTCTGCAGAACTGTTCCCACACAATTCCTGCCGGTGCTGTCTTTAGGTCTTCCAGCAGTGCGAGTCTGGCAAATAGATTGCCTTCATATTCATATTTTGCCAGGCTTTCAGACGGCTCAAGGAGAGCGTAAAGAAGAGCTTTCTTCGCGGTCCTTGCGCCAAGGACAAGAGCCCCCACCCTGTTTATTGAAGCATCAAAAAAATCTGTGCCTATATGAACCCTTCCCAGTGCGCCTGCACGGACTATCTCCTGCATTATTGCAATAATCTCCTCTGTAAGCGTGGTCACATGATCGCTGTCCCACCTGACTGCCCTGCTCAGATGAAGCATTATCCCCTTTAAAAAAGGCAGTACCGCTGAAATCTTGTCTGAAACCAGCTCTGCAGGATGGAAATGGCCTGTATCGAAAGTTATAAGTTTATGCATCTTTTCTGCATAGCCTAAATAGAACTCACTGGAACCCACCGTGTAGGATTCCAATCCAATCCCGAATAATTTGCTCTCCAGGGCATCCAGCATGTTTTCTTCGGGGTAATCCTTTTCAAATATCTCATCCAGGGAATCCTTCAATATTTTTCTGTGCTCCAGCCTGCTCACTGTATTATCCTTTGAACCATCCGGTATCCATATATTATTTATGCATACCTTTCCGAGTTCTTTCCCAATATAGTTTGATATCCCCCTGCATCTTTTTACATGTTCTATCCAGAAATTTCTTATTTTTCTGTCCCTGCTTGCAAGGGTATATCCATTATCTGCCAGCGGATGGGAAAAAAGTGTGGGGTTAAAGTCCAGCCCTGTATTATTCTCCCCTGCCCAATCAACCCAGCGTTTGAAATGCAGGGGAGTTATGCAGTCCCTTTCTACGGCCTTCCCTTTAAAATCCCCATATATCGCATGTATATTCACTTTGACTTTTCCCGGAATAAGAGATAAGGCTTTTTCAATATCTTCAAAGAGCTCTTCCTGATTACCTGCCCTGCCGGGATGAACTCCTGTGGCAAGAATACCTCCTCCGGACAATCCGGCACTGCTGCGCTCAAAACCCGTAACGTCATCAAGCTGCCAGCAGTGTATCGAGACCGGGACGCATTCCATAATTTCCATAGCACTTTCAATATCAACCCCTATAGCTTCGTACCTTTTTTTTGCATAATCATATTCTTTAATCATTTCAGGCGCCATACTCTTCCTCCCCTACACGGTTAAATCGATATCCTTTTAAGACCTGCCGGTACCAGCAGCGCAAAAAGAAACGCAGCATTTTTTAGATGCCGCGTCCTTATTCTGTTCCATAACCTTAAATACAGTTTATTATTTCTTCTTCTTTTCTTTTTCAGCTGCCTCAAGCATCTTTTTTGCTATCCTGAGCTCTGTCTTCCTCCTGGTCTCCTCTGTATAGACCCTGATCTCTGCTACCAGCCGGTTATACCTTGTAATGAAGATTGTATCTCCAAGATTTTCGGTTAAATATTTAGTAAGGTTGACCCTTAATTCATTTGTGTCTATTTTCTTGACATCATCCTCATATGCCATTTCATTCTCCTTGCCATTTTTTCAATTTAAAAATTTTTATTATAAATTTATTTCTTTATAATTAATAAATTTAGAAAATCTTTTTTATATTATCACATATTTAATTAAAAATTTCTATAATAAAATGATTTAAATATGATATTTTATATATATTATATAAAATATAATAATTAAAAAAATATTTAAAAACTTTTTTCTTAAAAAAATAAAATCTTTTACTCTAAAAATATTATACCATAATTTTATATCAGGATTATTTTTATTTTAAGATACGGTGAATCTATGAAAAATAACGGCTTTCTGCAGTGTTTTTTCTACTGTATAAACCGTAAATATAGCCGGATGCTTTGGCAATGTCTATATATATAAGCAGGAGGGGTATCAATAAGATTGCAGCAATAATCCTATTTTTTGGCGGCCTGCATCCTTCGTTTCCGTCCCATCTTATAAACAGCCTGAAATATGACCTATAACAGTAAAAAGCTGCAGGTGCTGCAAGTATCAGAAATACCCATGGATTTATAAGTATTCCCATTAATACTGCTGCAGCAAATATAAAGCCTGAAAGAAATCTTATAAAATGCCTGAGTGGGTACATCTTACCGAGGGCATCTCCCTTTGCGTATCTAAAAAACTGCCTGAATATATCACTCAGGCTATCCCGCATCTTCCAGTAGACAACAGCTTCTGGATTAAACATGATCTCATATCCCTTTTCCTTTAAATTGAAATCAAACTTCATATCTTCCCCGTAATCAAGGTACTGCGGATAACCCCCCGCTTTTTCCCAGTGAGTTTTCCTGAAACAAATATTTCTTGACGAAGGCATATACCTGTCTCTCTTTATTTCATTGAGTCCCGGCATGATGCAGAGCGCCAGCAGATCCTGGATAAAACTTACGCACAATGGGTAATTCATACCGCCGTTTATCTTGATTTTGCTACCGTCCATACCGCTGTTTATTTCTTCCAGCCACCGGGGGTCCAGGATACATCCTGCATCACTGGAGCTGATAAAACTGCAGGATGAATTGATAATGGCCGTATTCCTTCCCACCGATATTTTTGCTCCGGCTTTTTTTATCAGCCTTACAGTAATAAGGCGGGGCTTTTCATTCTCAGCCCCTTCACCATAATATATTTTTAGGAATTCAGTTCCTTCCCGGCGGGCCAGGCCCCTGAAGAATCCGTCAATAACCTCAAAAGTGCCGTCCTCTGAACCGCCGTCTACTATCACTATTTCCGATGGCAGGACAGTCTGATCCATAAGGCTTCCAAGGAACTGCCGGATGGAGGGCGCTTCATTATATACAGTGGTAATAAAGCCTGTCTTTTCAAGTACTCTCTTGCCTCTTATTTTTTTATTAAACATATTCAGAAACCGGGACCTCCTCTTTTTTATTTATAAGACCTACCGCCAAAATACAACCTCACAGCCCTGATATACCTGGGGACCCTTTTCTGTTTTTTTATATCCCTGTTAAAGACCGAAATCAGAAAGAATACTGCTATGC
>CAZLXJ010000052.1:0-19245 GCA_964563645.1 uncultured Actinomycetota bacterium
AAATCTTTCCAAACATGATATAAAATTATTGCTTACATTATAGTTCAAGCGAAGCATTAATCTATTGCGTAATTATGTATATGTGTATGCTGGTGGGCCTATCTGGACTCGAACCAGAGACCTCATCCTTATCAGGGATGCGCTCTAACCTGCTGAGCTATAGGCCCCTACTCTGATATAGAGGGCAAAATAGCAATATAACTATTTTTTGTCAAGATAAAACACGCTACTTGTCATTTAAGAATCAAAACGGACTACTCAGTTTTGGCTATTTCTTCCTTCTCGACAAACCTGAGCTCAATACCTCCGCTTATTCTGAGTATTATATTAACTATCCATACCATCAGGGTGCCTGCTGCAGCATAAAAAACCGAAGCAATGAGTCCGCCGATTATTGCGATAATAATGTAAAGTATATTGCCTTCTTCCAGTCTCAATAGCCCCAAATTACCAGGTCCATAGCCCCGTAACAGATCTGTAATATTTATTCCTGCAGAAGAAAAACCAAACCATGCAATTAAAGAGATTATCCCTATTATTATAACCCAGAGTATAAAGAATACCAGATAGAATATCAGAAGAAATTTAAAACTTGAAAGCTCACTGATGCTTCTTAGAACCTTTTTATTTATACTGGCCATTTTACCTCCCGGGATTGCATATACTCCAGTATTTTCTATACCGGAGTATACTATTTTAAGATTAATTTTTTATATTAACCAGGATTTACATCTTTGTCCATTTATCTGCCATCTCGCCAAACCATGGAAATTTATAATATTCGCCATTATTAGCCTTCATCACTATAATTATCCTTATAACCAGGGCTGCTATCCAGATTACAGGGAAGCAAAATGCTCCTATGACCACTAATGTAAGTAATGCTGCAATTATATACAGTATTATCTCTGCTACTCCAATCACCAGGGATTGCATTGCGTGAAATTTGACAAAACGGTTATCCTTTTCCAGCAAATAGATAATCAGACCGGAAAGCCATCCAGCTCCTACAAGAAAACCGATATGAGCAATCAGCACAGCTACTTTTGGTTCCATTCCAGTTGAACTTTTTTTGTTGAAATCTGGATGGACTTCATTTTTTTCTTCTGCCATTTTTCCCCCTTAGTTTATTAGATTTCATGTTAATAAAATTACCGGTATCAGAATACAGTTATTTAAAAATTATAATAACAGATCTGATGCTTAAATAAAATAAATTATATGACAGCACATTCATTTAATTTAAATCCAGAAGTCTCCTGATTATATATCAATCAGAAGCAATTATAGAGTAAGACCCGACTTTGTTTCCATCTCCAAGATTTATTACTTTTACTCCCTGTGTGGACCTCCCTGTCTTTGAGATAGATCTTGCAGGTATTCTTATCAATACCCCGTTTTCAGATATTATCATTATATCATATTCGTCTTTCAGTATCCCGGCTCCAGCCCCTTTGCCCTTTTTATCGGTTATCTTAAGGGTCCTGACCCCCTGACCTCCTCTCTTCTGTCTTTTATATTCAGACAATGCGGTGCGCTTTCCAAAACCGTTTTCAGTAAGAATAAAAAGATCCCCGTCAATCTCTTTCACAACCATCATCGAAAGAACTTCATCATCATCTGTAAGCTTCATCCCCTTGACTCCCTGGGATACTCTTCCCATGGGCCTGCAGTCTTTTTCACTGAACCTTATGGCCTGGCCATTCCTTGAAACCATTATTATTTCATCATTACCATCTGATTTCTCAACCGCAATCAGCTCGTCACCATTTTTTATATTTATTGCAATGATACCGTCTTTTCTGGGAGTATCATATTCTGTTATTGGAGTTTTCTTAATAAGGCCTTTTTTAGTCGCCATTATAAGATACTGCTTTTCATTATATTCCTTGACTGCAATTATTGCTGCCACTTTTTCCTCAGGCGCAAAAGGCAGCAGATTGATAATTGCCTTACCCTTGGATGTTCTGCTTCCTGTAGGCAGCTGATGAACTTTCAGCCTGTATACTTTGCCACGGCTCGAAAAGAACATCATATAGTGATGGGTGGAAGCTATAAAAAGATGCTCTACGAAATCATCAGCTTTTAGATTTGTTCCGGTTACGCCCCGGCCTCCGCGGCCCTGCTTCCTGTAAGTTGTTACCGGAACCCTTTTTATATAACCTGAATGCGATATTGAAATTACATTTTCTTCCTCTGGAATAAGGTCTTCAATATCAATATCTGATTCATCTGCAGAAATGTCGGTCCTTCTTTCATCCTCATATTTTTTCCTGATCTCCCTTAGCTCTTTTTTAATCTCTGAATATATAAGGATATCGCTTGCCAGAAGCTCTTTTAAAATTTTAATCTTATCCAGTATGTCCTTATGTTCCTTTTTGATTTTATCCCGTTCAAGTCCTGTGAGTCTATGCAGTCTCAGGTCCAGTATCGCCTGTGCCTGTACTGGTGTAAGTTCGAAATCTTTCACGAGCCTTTTTTTAGCTGTAGGAGCATCCTTTGAAGATCTTATAGTCTTTATAACTTCATCAAGGTTGTCCAGGGCTATTAGATAACCTGCAAGTATATGCTCCCTTTCCTCTGCTTTCTTTAAATCATATTCAGTCCTTCTTACTACAACCTGATATCTATGCTTCAAATACTCTTCTACAAGGCTTTTAAGATTAAGAGTCCTGGGAATGCCGTCAACAAGACTGAGCATTATCACCCCAAATGTTTCCTGAAGCTGGGTATTTTTATAAAGGGAGTTAATAACAACATTGGAAGCTGCATCTTTTTTAAGTTCTATCACTATCCTCATGCCGCTTTTATCTGATTCATCCCTCAGGTCGCTTATATCTGTAATTTTTTTACTTTTTACAAGATCCGCAATTTTTTCTACCAATTTTGATTTGTTAACCTGATAGGGCAGCTCGCTTATAATCAGATTTGTCTTGCCTCTTCGTGATTGTTCCTGATGGACCCTCCCTCTGACAATGATCCTTCCCTTCCCGGTCTCATAAGCCTCTCTTATCCCGTCCAGTCCCATTATAATGCCGCCTGTCGGGAAATCTGGCCCTTTTATTCTTTTCATCAGATCCCTTACGGAGGCTTCCGGATGGTCGATTTTGTATATTATTCCTTCCGCCACTTCACCCATATTATGTGGGGGTATATTAGTTGCCATTCCGACTGCAATTCCTGATGAGCCATTTACCAGTAGATTTGGGATTTTAGATGGAAGTACCATTGGTTCCTTGAGGGTACTGTCAAAATTATCTATAAAATCTACTGTATCCTTATCTATATCGACCAGAAGCTCCTCTGCAAACTCTGACAGCCTGGCTTCTGTATATCTCATCGCCGCTGCACTGTCCCCGTCAACAGAACCGAAGTTACCATGACCGTCTATCAGCATGTATCTTTCGGAAAAGTCCTGGGCCATTCTTACCATTGCATCATAAACAGCAGTATCACCGTGCGGATGGTATTTACCGAGAACTTCGCCAACGATTCTTGCGCTTTTTTTATATGGAGTGTTGGAGCGCATTCCCATATCATACATTGCATAAAGTATCCTGCGGTGAACCGGTTTTAGCCCATCCCTTATATCAGGCAGGGCTCTTCCTATTATTACACTCATTGCATAGCTTAAGTACGAATCCTGCATTTCGGATTCTATTTCCACATTCCTTATCTTTCCTTTAAGTTCAAATACCATTTAATCCCCTGACTATATTTTTACCCGGTTACAACCAGCCTTCAATCAAATATCTATAAATGAGACTCCTTTTGCATTTTTCTCTATGAATCTCCTCCTGGGTTCTACTTTGTCACCCATAAGAGTAGAGAATACGTCGTCTGCAATAAGTGCATCCTCTATCTCTATCTTAAGCAGAGTCCTGGTCTCAGGATTCATAGTTGTTTCCCAGAGCTGTTCGGGATCCATTTCCCCCAGACCTTTGTACTGCTGAACATTTAATTTTTTACCTGCATATTTTTTCTTGAGGTTATCCAGCTCTTTCTCTGTATATGCATAATTTACTTCTTTACCACTCTTAACCTGATAGAGCGGCGGCTGTGCAATATACACGTAGCCTGCTTCAATAAGTCCGGGCATATATCTGTAAAGGAACGTAAGTATTAATGTCCTTATATGGGCTCCGTCAATATCAGCATCGGTCATAATGATTATTTTCTGGTACCTTGAATTCTCAATCTTAAAATCTTCTCCTATTCCCGCGCCAAATGCGGTTATCATAGCCTGTATCTCAATACTGGAAAGGATCTTGTTAAGCCGTGCTTTCTCAACATTCAGTATCTTCCCGCGTAATGGCAGTATTGCCTGAAATCTCCTGTCTCTAGCCTGCTTGGCACTGCCTCCGGCGGAATCTCCCTCTACAAGATATATTTCGCTAAACCTGGGGTCATTTATTGAGCAGTCCGCCAGCTTACCTGGAAGGGATCCGCTCTCCAGCAGGGATTTCTTCCTCGTAAGGTCCCGTGCTTTTTTTGCTGCATTGCGTGCCCTGGCTGCATCAATGCCCTTATTTACAATAGCCCTTGCAATTGAAGGATTCTCACCCATAAACTCGGCAAGCCTGGTATTAACTGTTGATTCTACAAAACCTTTTATTTCACTGTTTCCCAGTTTAGTTTTAGTCTGTCCCTCGAACTGCGGCTCCTTAAGTTTTACACTGATAATTGCTGTTAGGCCCTCTCTTACATCCTCGCCAGAAAGATTTTCGTCTTTTTCCTTCAGAATATTACTATTTCTGGCATAATCATTTATTGTCCTTGTAAGAGCACCCTTGAAACCGCTGAGGTGTGTGCCGCCCTCCGTTGTATTTATATTATTGGCAAATGAGAATATGCTTTCAGGATAACCTGCTGTATACTGCATCGCAATCTCTACTTCGTGGTCTTTGTCCTTGTTGGATATGTAAACTACCTGCTTATGCAGGGGGTCTTTCTTTTCACAGAGGTAGCTTACAAAATCAATTATACCGCCCTCGTATTTATATTCTTCCTTTTTCCGGGGCTCTTCCCGCATATCCATCAGTGTTATTTTCAGATCTTTATTGAGAAATGCCATTTCTTTCATTCTGCTGGAAAGTATCTCAAATTTGTAATCAAGGTCATCAAAGACTTCCGTATCCGGATAAAATGTTATTGCCGTTCCATGGCTTTTGGTCTTATCCCCCTTTTCCAGGGGACCGATCGGATCCCCCCTTACATATTCCTGCTTATAGATGTAGCCTTCTCTTCTTACCTCTATTTTTAATTTTTCTGAAAGTGCATTCACAACCGATACGCCGACCCCGTGAAGGCCGCCCGAGACTTTATATCCCCTGCCGCCAAACTTTCCACCAGCATGGAGTTTTGTAAGTACTATCTCAACTGCAGGCTTTTCATACTTATCTATATTTTTTACAGGTATACCCCTCCCGTCATCTATAACCGTGACAGAATTATCTTCATTTAATACAACAAACACATTATCACAGTACCCGGCCATTGCTTCATCAATGCTGTTATCAACAACTTCATATATTAGATGATGAAGCCCTCTGGTCCCCGTAGAACCTATGTACATGCCAGGCCTTCTTCTTACTGCAGCAAGGCCCTCTAATACTGTAATATCTTTAGCATCATAACTCGATTTTTTCAAAAAAGTCCCCTTTTTACCTTAAAATCATTATTTATTCAATAAGGATAGAGGAAAATAAGTGCCAACTAAAATAACTATTTCACTCATTACCCTTTATGATCCTGTTATATAACTTTAATTAAAATTACAAAAAAATATGGTTTTTATAATATAATATTATATCATATTTTGCCGTAGATTTAGCCAATATATGAAAAAAGAGTTTAAAGATCTATCCTGAACCTTAAAGCCCTTACAACCTCTTCTCCGGCAAAAGCGTTAATCTTTCTTACCAGTTGAACCGACATAAGGCTGAGCTCATTCGCCCATGTGGAATTTGAAACAGATATGTATAAAATTCCCCTGACCAGCCTTTCAGGGCTGGTCCTTTTTGCAATCTCTTCACCTACTATTTCCTTCCAGTGGTTAAAAATCCCGGAAGTTTTCAATTTTGAGCTCATGCCCATCCCGGTCACAATGGAATTTATTACACTTCCAATTTCTTCAGGCTTCTTCATTTGAAATACCGCCACAGGTAACAAATTATCCAGAATCTTTTCTGGAATATATTTTTATTATATCTATTACTGTTCAGCTTTACCTATCTATTAAATCTTAAATATTCACATAAAACTGTAGGATATTCTCAAATATTTACTATGGCAGGGCTAACAATATTTTTATATCTTAAAATAAGAGTCGCCGGCTCTTTAACCGGGCCATTCAATAATCTTAACTTCATCCCCCTCTATTAAATATTTTTTCTGGAAATCTATATCAAGGCTATCGAAATGACTTCTATTTGTCGAAGTTATAAAAGTCTGGGAATTTTTATTGATGGTCTTCACAAGTTTTTCCCTTCTTTTAATATCAAGTTCCGAAAGGACATCATCCAAAAGAAGGACGGGTTCTCTTTTAAGCACTTCCTTTAGAATATATAATTCACATAATTTAAGGCTTACAGCTGAAATCCTCTGCTGCCCCTGGGAGCCAAATGATCTTATATCCTTATTTTTAAAAAATACCTTAAAATCATCTCTGTGGGGCCCCGTGGTGGTTGTCCCGTTAGCCATATCTTTATCAAGATTCCCTTTCAATCTATCCATAAATATTTTACTTATTGATTCCTTATTAACTTTATCAGTACGATTTTTGCTAAATATAAGCTTGCTATCGCTGCAGTTTCTATTTTTTCCATCCCTATTCCAGCTAAAAACATATTCTATATAGGGCCTGGCATCATCAAAGAATCCGGTAATATAGCTACTGAATTCCGGGCCTATGCTTTTTAAAAGGTTATACCTGGTTATCATTATATCAGTTCCATATTTAACAAGATTCTGGTTCCAGACCTCAAGGGTACCTGTGTGATTGCTACCAAGCACTCCTCCTGTGCTTTTTAGCAGGCTGTTTCTCTGCAGGAGGATCTTGTTATATTGCAGCTTCAGACGGTAAAAATCTTTGAAAATCTTCTCCAGTATGGAATCCATAAAATCCCTCCTTTTACCCGGATTTGATTTTATTATCTTAAGATCATCGGGTGAAAAGATCACCGAGGGAACCAGTGAAATAAAATCCGTTTTCTTCCTTTGATATACCCCGTCCAGCCTGATCTTTATGTTATTATTTCTTCTTATCTCAATTTCTAGCAAATGAATTTTACTTCCATCACCGGATTTTATACATGCCCTGAGCAGCGCGTATTCACTGCCCCACTTAATAAGTTCATCCTGTATATATGTTCTGTGCGAACGGCCGGTTGAAAGATAATGTATGGATTCCAGAAGGTTGGTTTTCCCATTACCATTATTCCCTGTAAACAGTATGGAATTTTTATCAAATTCAAGGTTTATATGGCTATAATTTCTGAAATTCTTTAATTCGAGACTTTTTATATACACTTAATTTTTTTTAATAATTTACAAAAAATTAATTATAGGATTGTATTTATCTAGCATTTCCTGAAGTAAAAATATTTTTTACAATGACCAAAAAGCTTCCTGCCAGTATATTTTAGTGGATCAATACCTTCACTCCCAGAGGGATAGTCTCGTAAAACCATTTTGCCTCATCAAGTCCGAGCCTTATGCAGCCGTGGCTGGCAGGTTCTCCCAGTTTCTCGAATTCCTCGATTATCATTTCTCCATTTTTATCAAATGGCACACTGTGAAAAAGATAATCTTCAAAGAATCTTACCCAGTAATACGCCCCCATGTCAAACCTTTCAACCCAGGAGTAATCAATTTTTTCTAATGTCGTAAATTCACCTGTAGGCGATGGCGATTCAGGTGTACCTCCCGAGCATATCATTTCCCTAACAGCCCGGCCCCTGTAAAAAATTATGACTTTCTGGTTTTCAAGGTCCACTTCTACTCTAATATTTTCAACATCGCCGAAATCAATTTTTTCCTCATCGCGGGGTTCCAGACTATCTTCCATCTTTTCATCATTTACTGAAGTAGAATTATTGTAACTGTCCGCAACTCCGGTAAACCCAATTTCTGCATTTTCTTCTTTTCCCTGGTTCTTACTGCTTTCAAGGAAATATCCACCTGATACGGTGAGGCTATCTCCCCTGCCTTCATTGACCCCGGTCCCGTCAGGCACGGTGCAATCTGTTTCCTGTCCCAAAAGTTTTTCTTCCATTGTTATATAAGGATAGGTTTCTTTATCTTTAACACTTCTGTTATCATTGACAATTTCTTTATATACCTTATTCATATCCTCTAATGTTTTTGAAGGAAGACCGTAGGTCTCATTTAATGGGATTATCCTGTCAGTAAATACTATCATTACTGAAATTGCTAACAAAATTAAAATGATATTTGCAACCTTCTTTATTTTTTCCATCCGCTATAATAAATATTCCATTTACAGGATATATTATCAAAGGCTGTTTTTCTATAACCGGAATTATTCTATCGGTTCTCCAGTGCTGCCTTTTCAATATTCTTATTTTTTAGATATTTGAGGTCATCCACTAATATATCGCCAAGCCTGTATTTACCCATAAGACTACCCTCTACCACAGGACATTTTACTTTCATAAGATAGAATATATTTTTATCCTCATTGCTTAAAGCCTCATAATTTCCCATTCCTTTGGATATGATAATATCGGCTTCTCCGTATTCTTTCATAAATTCTTCGGAGCAGTAGGGCAGCAGTGCTCCGGCCATATCTATTCCTGTGCTTATAACCCTGACAGTATCTGTCATGCCTGTCATCTTTGCATCCTCAATAGTGGCATCGTTCATAACCGGGCCTCCCCTTACTGCAAATATTGTCCTGCCCGGAGGAAAAAACCTTTCGATAAATATACGGTCAAAGACTATTTCTCCCGTATTATCACCTATATATAATATTTTTTCTGCCCTTTCTATCTCTTCCCTTAACCTGTTTACCGTGGAATTATCCAGTTCCTGTCCAAGCGCCTGTTTAATGGCATCCCTTATTTTCCCTGCTTTGATATTATTGCCCTGTCCGAAATCTATTATATTTCCTCCTATGGCTATTCTAAGAGCTGTTTCAAACGGACTACCAGAATCTTCAATCATATTTATCACTTCATCCGCCATATCCATGCAGATAATGTTCATTTTTTCCTTCTCTTTTTTATAGGGATCACCCGAATGCGCATACTTTTTTAATATCCTCTGTATTTTAGCATTTGTCATAAGCCCTATGCTGTCAGCATCAAAAGTAGATGCCGCCTTAATGACCTCCCTCATTATTTTTTCTTTCAAGTCCTGATCATCTGTAAACATATTAATTGCTTCAAGCGCCTGCCTGATAAAGCAGGGTATACATTCCAGGTATAATTTCATCGTCCTTACAGCTCCTATTCTACTATAATCAAATCACAATTTTTTTTGTACAAATATCTTCCCTTTTTACCCTGGAGAGCCTTTTGATATCATCTCTTACCAATTTGCTCTCATTTAGTTCCGATAATACCTTATCCAGTATTATCTGTATATTCCCATCAAGCCTTTCAGAAATACTGTAGTTTACCCATAACCCGTCCTTTTTATAATCTATAAGACCCGAATTTTCAAGTACTTTTAGGTGTCTGGATACCGCAGGCACGGAAAACCCTGTTATTTCCCTTATCTCGCATTCGCATAGGCTTTTCTTTCTGTATAAAAGAGCAAGTACCCTGAGCCGTCCCTGACAGGATAGCGCTTTTATGATTTTTAAGATCTTTTTTATATTATCAATTTCTTTTTGTTCCATTTTTCTCTCAACATCTTTTTACAATATTCTTCAGGATTTATCTATAATTTTTAAAATATCAATGATTTTTCTCATCTTTTAAAAAAAATTAAAATTTTTTAAAACTTATAATACTTCAATGCGTCTTCTATTTAAAGGGTGGTCGGGTCTTCTTTAAATTGACCCTCCTTTCAAATATCCCGGCCGCCCTTTTTGCTACAGAAGATGGAGTATATTTTATCTTAAAATAAGTGATAGCCGACAAAAACTCCGGTATTAGTTTCAGGCTAGCCTTCCACTGCTGTATATTTTAGAACCCTCTCTTTAAACAAAGGCCCCTGAATGTTAAAATTTTTAGCCAGGCAGCCGTAAAAGTTATCATTTATGTTACTGGAGCAAATATTTAATCATATTTTATAAAGACCGGCTAAAGGATAAAATTAAAAGAGCCATATAAAAATGTTTGAAACCGATAAATGGACAAAAAAATATGGTATAAAATTTCTCAGGGCAGCAGGTATTAAAAAGGGGGATATAATCTTTGATTGCTGCTGCGGCGAAGGAAATTATACCATACCTGCTGCAAAAATAACCAGGAAAAATGGTATGGTATATGCTATGGACATGAATAAGAACAAACTTGATGCACTAAGAGAGAAATTTAATTTAGAAAATCTTAAAAATATTATTATAATAGAATTAGAGTTTGTTAAATCAGTACCCCTGGATAGCGGGTCGGTAGATATAGTACTTTTATACGATATATTCTGGTATTTTTCTACCTATGATAAAAGATTAAAATTATTGTTGAAAGAATCATACAGGATTTTAAAAGATTATGGGTTAATTTCAGTTTATCCGGAACATATTGATTCAGACAGGCTCAAAAAAATTATATTAAATTCAGGCTTTAAATTGGACAGGGAGATCTCTGATATAATAATACATGAACATAAACTTCAAAAAGGGTATGTCTGGAATTTTAGAAAAATTTTAAAATGAAATCAAAACCAAGAGTAGAAATTAGAGGATTTACTGCAAAATATTACGATTCATTAATGAATGCCATAACGCTGGGCCGGTATTCACTTTTTATTCAAAAAGTAATTTCTTTAATGAAAATCAAGCCCGGCAATAAAATTATCGACCTGGGTGCGGGAACAGGCAGAAACGCCTGCTTGATGTTGGACCGGCTTTCTATAAAAGGAGAATTTGTAGGATTTGATATCTCTGAAGAGATGATTGATCAATTCAATAAAAGATGTTCAGGCTTTTCGAATGCCATAATAATTCCCAGGAGAATTGAACAGGACCTTGGATATAAAATGTATTTTGATAAAGCTTTTATATCTTTTGTCCTGCATGGATTCCCCCAGGAGAAAAGACAAAACATTATAAAAAATATATTTAAGGCATTAAAGAAAGATGGTGAATTTTTTATACTGGATTACAATGAGTTCCAGTTAAAAGAGATGCCCTTTTACTTTAAGATCCCTTTCAAATTAGTGGAATGCCCTTATGCTTTTGATTTTATTGAAAAAGACTGGAAAAGTATACTGGCTGGAGAGGGATTTGATTATTTTGAAGAATATTTCTTTTTTAACAAATATGTAAGATTATTAAAGGCAAAAAAGATACCATGACAACCGGTGCTTTTTGAAATATGATATCCTTCTCCAGGATTTTTGTTCAATAACTACGTGGCAATATCATTGAATAACAAAAATCTTAAAATTTTTTAATTGGCAGGATGAAAATAGATTTGTTATAATACAAAATATAAACGTTTATATTTTTAACAAATTATACTCTAAATACCCTGGCCACAGTGGCCTTTTATAAATTGAATATCATTGGTATATAAATTATTGATAATTATGGATAAAATACGCCGATTATTATTAAAAAAAATTATTAATTTAACTTACATTATTTATATTAAGGTATCAAGGAGTAAATTATAATGAATTCGAGAGAGAGAGTCTTAACAGCAATCAATCATGAAGAACCTGACAGGGTGCCGGTAGATGCATGGCTTGCACCTGAAATTTCCGAAGTAATAATCAAACTTTTAAATATTGATATAAGCAGGGACAGATTTGCAATGGCAAAAGCACTCGGTCACGATATGCTTTATACGAATATAGGAATGTGCGATGGATTTAACTCGATCTATAAGGAAGATAGAAAGATTGGAGAAAACCTTTATCAGGATTTATGGGGAATAAAATGGAGGAAAAAATCCCAAAAGTATGGCAGCTACTGTGAATTTGCAGAACATCCGCTTGCCGATATTAAAAACTATGACAGCTATAAATGGCCAGATCCGTTAAGCTCTCTGGATAAAGAATTAAAGATGTATAAAAAACTTATAGAAGATAATGGCAAAGACTTTGCAATTATGGGCGCTGTGGCATGTACAATGGTAGAAGCTTCATGGTATCTGAGAGGACTTGAAAATTTTATGGTAGATCTTGTTAAAAATAAAGATTTTGCTATAGAACTGCTGGATAAGACAATGGATTATCACCTTACCGTATCAAAAAAACTTGTTGAAATGGGTGTTGATATAATATGGTGGGGCGATGATGTCGCTGATGAGAGGGGAGCATTCTTCGGACCCGATCTATACAGAGAATTGATAAAACCCAGATATGCCCATATGGTCCAGGAAGTTAAAAAAATAAATAAAAATATAAAAGTAGCCTTTCATACAGACGGAAAAGTAGACTGGGTCCTGGATGATTTCATAGATATAGGAATAGATATTTTAAACCCGCTTCAGCCCGATGTAAATGACATAGAAAATATTGTAAAAAAGTACGGCAAAAAATTGACGTTCTGGGGAAATGTTGATACAAGAAATGTTATGTACAATGGTTCATGCGCCGATGTTGTTGAAGAAGTAAAAAAAGTACTAAAAACTCTGAGCCCGGGCGGAGGCCATTTGCTTTGCTCAAATCATACAGTACAGGCTTCAGCCAGGGCTGTGGACAATACTATTGCTTTTTACTGGGCTGCACATAATCTTGGGGACTACCCTATCAATTTAGAATCCATCAAAGGAAACGTAAAGATTGATTGGGTAAATTAAGTATAATTTTGATTTATGAGATTTCAAACAACATTATATTTTTGATAATTTAGATCTAATGTATTTCATCTCAATTGATTTATAATTAACTGAATTCTAAATAAGATATTTAGTAATGAAAAAAAATAAACTTGTTACAATGAATGATGTTGCCAGAAGAGCAAAAACTTCTGTCTTTACAGTTTCTTCCGTGATCAATAATTCTTCTAAAGTCAGTAAAAAGTTGCAGAAAAGAGTTCTTGAAGCCATAGAGGAACTAAATTATACTCCAAATCTAGTAGCACGGAGTCTAAAAAGAAAGAAAACGCTCCTGGTGGGATTGGTCATTTCAGATGACGAAGATATATTTTTCCCGGGGGTTATTAAAGGAATTGAAGCAGTATTTAATCAAACAAGCTTTAATTTAATTTTGTGCAACAGTGAGAATGATATTGAAAAAGAAAATAATTACCTTAAAATTTTAATTGAAAAAAGGGTAGATGGGTTAATACTCTTTCCTACTGACACAAGCGGGAATAATTTAAAGAGCCTTTTAAGCAAAAATATACCTGTAGTATTAATTGATAGGGAAATCGAATCATTAAACATCAGTACAGTTTTGATGGATGATTATAATTCTTCTTTTAACGTTACAAACTTTTTGATAAATAAGGGGCACAGGCGTATAGGGATCGTTATCTTTCCCACTACAATATCCACAGGCGAGCAAAGACTAAAAGGATACATGGAATCGCACAGAGCAAATAATGTAAATATAGATAAGGATCTTATAAAAATAACAGGTTTCAAAAAAGAAGACAGCTACAGGGCTACTGAGGAACTTATCAATTTAAAAAATAGACCAACTGCTCTATTCACTGCCAACGATGTAATGTTCGCAGGAGCTTTAAAGGCAATAAAAAATAATAACCTAAATATTCCGGATGATATCTCTATAGTCACCTTCTATGATTTTAACTGGCTGAAATATTTAAATCCTCCTATGACTGCCGTTAAATTACCTACTTTTGAGATGGGCCATGAAGCTGCCGAATTGCTGCTTAATCTTGTAAATTTAAATGAAGAAAAATATTACAGGAAAATTATGTTAAAAACCAGTTTTGTAGAAAGAAGCTCTGTTAAGGATTTAAAACTCAACTGATAAATACAGGTTTTATAACTAACCGGGTTCATTTTTTTAGCTGGATTTAAACTTCATTGGTATAGGGGTCAGGAGAATTGATTATGGCATAGTTCTGATTTCCCTTATCCATTTTTATACTGCTAGCCTCTGATACCTGCTTAAAAGGAATCGCAATATTCAATTTAACTTCCTTTCAATAGCAAAATTACGGTTTACTATATAATAATTAATAAATTTTTAAGAATAAATCAAATATAAATAAAAAGAAATATTCCAATAATTTAAATACTACCTATAGATTGAAAATATTCCTTTGATAAAACCGGTAAAATTCTTAAAATATATAGAAAAGTAAAATTAATATTAAAGGATACTGTATGGATTACAGGAAGAATTTGCCAGAGGAACTTGATATGGATTCTTATATTCCGGGAAAAATAGTATGCGTCGGGATGAATTACCGCTCACATATTAAGGAGCAGGACGGAAGATTTCCCTTAACGCCTGTTCTTTTTGCAAAAGCAGCAAGCTGCATCATAAAGGATGGTGATAATATAATATACCCTCCAGAAGTGTGCGAGCTTGATTATGAAATAGAACTGGCAGCTGTAATAGGAAAAAAGACAAAGAATGTGGACAGGGATAATATAGCTGGCTATATCTATGGGTATACCATATTTAACGATATTACTGCCAGGGACATACAGAAGAATGAAAGCCAGTGGTACAGGGCCAAGAGTTTTGACACATTCGGTCCCGTAGGTCCTGCTGTTATTAGAAATGAAGATTTTGGCAACCTTTCAAAGATTAACCTGAGGTCCTATGTAAACGGACAGTTAAGGCAGGATGGAAATACGTCGGACATGATATTTGGAGTCTATGAGCTCATCTCGTATATATCAAAATCTATCACCCTTTACCCCGGGGATCTCGTTTCCACCGGCACGCCCTCAGGAGTAGGAATTTTTATGAAAGATAAAAAACTACTCAAACCCGGCGATGAAGTAGTCTGTGAAATTGAAAAAATTGGGAGAATAACAAATAGGGTGGTAAGCGGCAAGGATTCATGAATGATATAATAGAAATTTTCTTTGGCTCAATGATAGTTGCTTTTTCCGGAGCTCTTGTACCCGGTCCCATGCTTACGCTTGTCATATCAAGTGCTGCTAAAAAAGGTTTCTGGACTTCTTTTTTTATCGTGGTCGGCCATTCCCTTCTCGAACTTGCTGTTGTTATTGCCTTTTTCCTTGGTTTTTTAAAATATCTTGAAAACCCTCTCATAGCAAAAATAATAGGAATTATAGGGGGAGTTTTTCTGCTATACCTGGGTGCTGATATATTAATATCTGTCATAAGGAAAAAATTTTTAATTGATTTCAAATCTATTATACGAAGCAGGCAGATTAATGCCAGAACTGGCGGGATAACGATTCTTAAAGGCATACTTGTAAGCCTCATGAACCCGTACTGGTATATATGGTGGATTAGCATAGGTGCAGCATTTATTATTAAAAGCGTTAAATTTGATATCGGGGGTGTGACCGCGTTTTATACAGGTCATATAAGCGCAGATTTTATATGGTATCTTTTCATCGGTCTGCTGATAAGTACCGGCAGAAGGTTCTTCAATCAGAAAGTTTATAATGGAATCCTTACAGCATGCAGCCTTTTTCTTTTCTACCTGGGAATAAGGTTTATCCTGGACGCAGTATTATAACCTGACTTTGACAGCAAAGGAGGGCAAAAAAAGGCCAAAACCCCACTAAATAAAGGAATTTTAGCCTTCTTGTATTTTCACAAATATGTAGTAAATTGGCTCATTTTTTGCTGTCTGCCAAAATATTTTTAATCTCTGCCCGGCGAAGCCTCTTTCTTGTAAAATCAATGCCCAGGGCACCTCCTATACAATCTTGCTGAAGGAGTCTCTCTGATGTTAAAGACTTGCCAGCTCCAAATTCATTAATAAGGATAACTAATGGTTTTTTAGTTGTTGGAGCTATTTCTTTTGGCGGTTCCCCAATATTAATATTTTTGGTCATCCTGATAGCATCTTCTCTTAAAACACCTGTAGCTATCCATCTAGTGATACATCTTGCGTAAGATTGTTTATTAATATCTTCAAGATATGCTTGCTTTTCATTCCTTGAGCACGTAATGCTCTAATAATTTCATCCTGCATAGTCGTTTGTGTTGCTTCACTTAGGCTACTAAATTTATTAGGATCGATCCATTTTAAACCAGTTCCAATTTCTTTGATCAAGGTTTTTGTTTCTAAAGACCATGTTTCTTCAGCATCAATCAAAACAACTAACAGGCGCTTTTTATTTAAAATTGCTTCTTTTACTTCACTAAAAACAATTGGTGATATTTCAGACGTTATTAACCAAAAAACAAAATCTGATTCCCTGACGTGTCTTAGATACCCATTATCTATAGTTTCAGAGCTACCAGGAGTATATTCAAATGTCCATGGAGTAATAAATGGATAACTATCTAGAGTTAAAGTAATTTCATCTCGAGCCCATTGATATTTATCCTTCATGATACTGGAGACGAAACATTTTAATAGACGTTCTCCGGGTAATACCTTTGGTAGTTTGGTTTTTTTATTGTATTATTGACTCAATTAAGTAAAAAAATTAATTTTTCTTCTGATATAAAATACCCTTTTTTAGTTTTTTTAAAAAAAGTAAAATTTTATCAAAATCATCTTTGCTAGAATATATCATATGTTTGACTAGATTAAAGTTAGAATTTTCAGAAGTTTCTTCGTTAATAATTTGCCTTAAATATTTAAGGGTTTTATTTGTACAGATTTTACCCATCTCTTTCCCAAGTAATACAATCCCAGACATCTGAACGTCAAAATCTTCACTCTCCAATATTGATAATTCTGATTCATATAACTCTTCAAGTTTTCCTGTCATTTCATACTTTTTCATAATAAATAATAAATCTTCTGCATCTCTTGGCCTATACGGATAGCTATCCTTCCATGCAAATAACTTAAGGATTGCCAACCCTGGAAGAGTTGGTATTTTAATTTCCAGATCAGGATTAATTTGTAGCCTGACTAATGTTGAATGGTCATAAACTTCATTAAATCCCATAACTGACATGATTACTTCTTTTTGGGGTGGCCAAATTATTTTTTCATCCTTGCCGGATATGCCTCCAAATGGGACTATATCAATTATTATATTGTTATGAATAATTCTGTGCTTTTCTTTTAGTCTTCTAAACTTTCCAGATTTCTCCAGAGTATTGATTAACTTATCGAATCTATCCCATCCGGAAACTCTAATTCCCAGATCGATATCCATAGTAATCCTCGGTGCTTTAATTCCATAAAAATATTCCATTATAATATCTCTTGCCAATGCACCGATTATAAAGAAAGATATATTCTGGGAATCAGCTATCTCTTTTATTTCTCTGATTGTTTGAACATATGAACTGTCAATTTTACCTGATACGTCTATCAATATATTTTTCATAGATCATCCTAGCTGTTTCTATTGTTCTTTGATTTTCAATATTGATTAAATCTGCATATATTAAAATAGGATTGACTATATCTTTGAACTCGTTATTTTCAAATTTCCAGAATTTCTCAAGAATAGTAATTTCTCCATTAGTATCTTTACGTAATCTGTTTCTAATTATAAAATTTTTATACTTTTTATAGTCAGCATAAATAATAATCTCCTCCGGTTTTATATGTTTTATTAATTTATTTGCGGCAACCTCACCTCCCCACTGTGTGTACTCAGGGTTTAATTCTTTATTAATCCACCAATTCTCAGGTCCAGCAAACTTATTTATCAATATCTTTGGTCTTAACTTTTCATTATATTCTATGCACCATCTATTAAATAACTCTTTTTTCTTTAGAAGTTGTTTTCCCATTTTACCCATTTTCATAATAAACCCCAGATCAATTAAACCATTTACTACCAGCCCAACTGTACCCAGAGCTACATCAGTTTTTTCTGCAATATATCTATAAGGTTTATTTATAAGGTCAGGATTGCACAATAAAGCAAAAATAATCTTTAAACCAGTGGCTTCAAAAGCACGCTGTTTTTTATTTTTATAATATATTTCTGGAGGCTTATTACATTTAACAAAAATATAGATAGGACCATAATTTATATAAGCATTTCCAGCAGTATCTAGAAATTGAATTCCATTTTTCTTAAGTTCTTCAGCTTTAATGTTATTAACGTATCTTGTTATTAGAAGAATTGGATGTTTTAAATTTTTCTTATGTTGCAACAGGAGTGCAATAACTGCATTATTTATATTATATTTTATTTCAACATAATATAATAAATTCTTCTTCTGGTAATTGAACTTTACTAATTTATCGAATAAGAATCCATTAGCAGTGGTTTCTCTCTCTTCAAATTCTATCTCCAACCTGGCTTTTTTATTTTTATTAAATTGTTCAATTGCAAGATCATATATATTCTCTTCAATATTATTAATCATTTTTATATCCTTTGTTCATTATTTATAAATGTTCATTTTTAATGAACATAACATAATAATGAACAGAATACAACATTTTATTCACAAATCTAAATAAAAATTTAAGAATTAGTGATATTTTGAAAATTAGAATTAATACATAAAGAGCTTGAAGTAGATGAGCAGGAGTCAATTTTAAAAAGTATTGGGAACAAGAAAGTGAAACAGATAATTACTGAGCTCCCCCCTGATGATAGAATTGAATTCTTTGGCGATCTTCCTGGAAATGTAACCCAGAAGCTACTTAATATTCTTCCAGTTAATGAGCATAAAGAATCCTTACAAGAGTAAAATTAGACCCTGCATTAATAAGTAGCCCTCTACTTACAACTATAATTGATGCCCTGGGGCTTTTAGTCTATTTTTATATTGCAAGCCTTGTTTTTAATTTATGATGTAATTCAGATAAAAAGTATTTTGGATGGAGTAGTACTAATCAAAGTAAAAAAATATTTAGAAATTATTTATAGACACTTTGCCTGTGCTGGATTACATTTATAAAAATCATCTTATTATCTTCAGAGTATTGATATATTATTCTGTATGGCCAGACTTTTAGTGATCTGAAATTTTTTAAGGGTCCTTTTAATTTTTTACCGGCTTCAGGATCATTTTTGAGTTTTTCAATTTTTTTTAAAGCTTCAATCTGCT
>CAZLXJ010000053.1:0-8642 GCA_964563645.1 uncultured Actinomycetota bacterium
AAATCTTTAAACTCCTCCTTGCCGGCCATCTCTGCTTCCAGCGATGCTTTTGTAGTCTGCCCCGTACCCCAGACATATGATTTCCTTCCCAGGAAATGCTCGGCTACCTGGTTATTTATACATATTTCAAACATCCCCACGCGGTCCGGTATCTGGTGCTTCATCGTTTTTAATATCCTCTCCCTGCTTTCCATTAGAGCCTCCTCTTTTTAAAGATATTTATATCGTTATTTTATATTATATTATACTACATCATAATAAATATTTATGGGCTTATGCCCGTATTATTTCTAAAATTTAAGTTCTTTTCCAACTCAATATATTTTTGGGTTAATAACAAATCTATCACAATAGCTGATAAAATCAATTTATATCTTAGATTGAAACGCTGCGTTATTGTATTGACATATACCAGCAAAATTAATAAAATTTTCACTTGACTAAGAATTGGACATAGTATTAAAAATGCAGTTTAGAAAAGGAGACTTATAAAGTGGAAAACCTAAAAAGAAAAATACCGGCGTTTTTATTGATGCTAGTATTTGTACTGTCAATAATTTTTATGATCCCGGGACTGCTTCTCGGACAGGAAGAAGATGAGGCAGATGCAGAAGAGGTGGAAGAGCCCGAGCCCGAACCGGTGCCTGAAACCCTTGAGTTTGATGTGACTTATCCGGAGATACAGGCAGAGCTAGGATCGACTTATGAATTCAACTTTACAGTTACCTACGGTATGGGCACTGAGCCATTCGGGCTGGAGGAAGAGGAGTCCGAGAAGGTATTTGACATCATTGTAGAATATCCGGATGCATGGTTTGCTGCCGCCACCCCCCAGTATCAGACAGAGACCGAGATTACCGCCGTTAAGTTAAAAAATGCTACCGCAGAGACTTTAAGGGTGGTTGCCATACCCCTGGTCAGCCTTGAGCCGGGAGAATATGATATATCTGTTACACTTAAATCCAGTATAGAGGAAGACCCCCTGGAGGAAACTTTAGAATTTACTGCGATAATAACCTCCACTTACCAGATGAACCTTTCCACAAAGACGGGAAGGCTTTCCACCGATGTGACTTCGGGTCAGGACAATCACTACAAACTCCTTTTAAAGAATAACGGTTCTGCAAATATAGAGAATGTTACCATTACCTCGGATGAACCTGAAGGATGGAACATTACGTTTGACAACGACGAGATAGAAGTACTAGAAGCAAATGAAGAGGTTGAAATAGATGCCAATATAAAACCAGCAGATAAGGCTATTGCAGGTGACTATATGGTAGCATTTAATGCCAAAAGCGATAATGCGGAAGATGATATAGAGCTCAGGGTAACTGTTGAGACACCTACTATCTGGGGAATAGTAGGTATTGCAATCATAGTTATAGTAATAATTGCCGTTGCCATTATTTTTGCAAGGTTAGGAAGAAGATAAAATGAACCAAAACAACAACATAATAGTTGCAGAAAATCTTACCAAGATCTATAACGAGACAACTACTGCTGTTGACCATCTGAATCTGAATATAATAAGAGGTGAGATATTCGGCCTTCTTGGTCCCAACGGAGCCGGCAAGTCTACCATAATACTGATGCTTCTGGGCCTTACCGAACCCACGGATGGAAATATCAGCGTGGATGGTTTCAATTCAACCAGGGAACCCTTAAAAGTAAAGTCCATAACAGGCTACCTTCCTGAAAGGGTGGGCTTTTATGAAGATATGACAGCTTACGGCAACCTGGCATATACTGCCGAACTTAACAGAATCCCCTACAGGGAAATACCGGAAAGGATCGATGAGGCTCTTGCCCTGGTAAACCTTTCAGATAATAAAAACCAGCTGGTAGGAACCTTCTCCAAAGGAATGAAGCAGAGGCTGGGCATTGCCGATGTGCTTATTAAGGATCCAAAGCTTGTAATATTTGACGAGCCCACAGAGGGCCTTGATCCCAAAGTGGCAAACCAGATACTGCAGACAATACTTGACCTTAACAGGGAGAAGGGTATAACATTCGTGCTTTCCTCCCACCAGCTTAACATGGTCCAGAAGGTCTGCGTCCGGGTGGGAATAATGTCATCTGGAAAACTTGTGGGAGAAGGCTCAATAGATGACCTGGGAAAGAACCTTTTCGGCGGCGGAAAGTACAGGATAGAGATAGAGCTTGCCAGGACACCGGAGGAGATTATAGGTAAGATTAAGTCCCTCCCAAGCATAATAGATGTAGGAGTTGATACAAATAAGGTAACGGTTATCTGCAATGATGATCTCAGGGAGGATATATCAAAGATAATAGCAAAAGAAGGTATCATAATGACCGGTATGGATATAAAACAGGATGCCCTGGAAGAGATTTACCTCAGATATTTTAAGGAAGAGGAGTAATATGAGAAGCGTACTTACTGTATTTAGAAAAGAACTTACAGACCATTTTTCATCAAAGAAGTTTTTAATACTTCTTGCACTTATATATATTGCAGGTCTTGCTTCCACTTATGTGGCCCTTCAGAATATCCATGACGTGGCAAGCGCACTTGACAGGCATGTATTTTTAAAGCTCTTTACAACAGGAGGAGATGTGCTGCCTTCCTTCATATCCTTTATATCCTTCTTTATCCCCATAATAGGGATAATATTCGGATTTGATGCCATAAACAGCGAGAGGGCAAGCGGGAACCTATCAAGGCTTATGTCACAGCCAATTTACAGGGACAGTGTAATAAACGGCAAATTTCTTGCAGGTGTAACAACCCTTTCAATAATTGTTGCAAGCATAGCTTTTATAATAGCAGGAGTAGGCCTTACATCAATCGGGGTGCCCCCTACCTCTGAAGAGATACTGCGCATATTCTTCTTTATATTTATATGCGTATTCTACGGAGGATTCTGGATGGGTCTATCAATGCTTTTCTCTGTCATTATGGAAAAGACAGCAGCTTCAATACTTACCGCAATTGCAATATGGATATTCTTTATGTTCTTTCTTCCCATAATAGCCAATGCAGTTGCAAATGCTGTCGCCCCTGCCGAAGGCGCAAGTACCGCAGTACAGATACGAAACTATACCATAGAGCTAGGTATACAGAGGATATCGCCATCCACACTGTTTACAGAGATTATAGCGATACTTCTTATACCCACGGGAGGGCATTTTATGCTTCAGCCGGTGCTTGAAAGTGACGTGGCAAACATGATAGCCAATCCGCTCTCGCTCGGCCAGAGCCTTATACAGGTATGGCCGCAGCTTGTTGTTATAATCGCGCTGGCAATCATCTGCTTTGCACTGTCCTATGTGACCTTTATGCGGCAGGAGATAAGGTCGACCTAAAAGTCTAGCCCTGATGGGTTATTACTTCTTCGATAAGACTGGTGCCTACTGAAATCTTGTCTAAAGAATGGATGGAGGCGCCATTTGTCTTTATTACGCTTTCAACTTCATTATAATTAATGGAATCGCCTTCACACGTGATCTTTACATTCTCCACCTTCTGATCCATTTCAATAAGCGATACATCCACTCCGTCCACACCCGGCAGATCTCCAAGCTGTATTGCAAGCTCCATAATCCCGGGCGAATGAGGCTTTAAAACATCGAGTACCACTCTTCTTATATTAGACAATTTATTTTCACCCCGTTTCATTATTATTTTAATATAATGATAGATAAATTTTAAGTTTAGAAGCCTACATCTTTTCTTCTTCTCTCAATATTTCAAGAGGTCCCAGAAGGTCTTCCGGAAGGCCGTCATAAATTATCATTTTCTTTCCGCTCAGCGGATGTGCAAATTCGATTCCGGCTGCATGAAGAAACTGTCTCTTAAGCCCTATCTTCTTTGCTATCCTTGCAGTATTTTTATTTCCATACTTATCATCCCCTATTACGGGGTGTCCTATATATGACATATGCACCCTTATCTGGTGTGTCCTTCCCGTCCTGGGATATACATTTAAAAGTGTTGCCTCCCTGAAACCCTCTACCGGCTCGAATCCTGTTTTTGAGCGCCTCCCCCTGTCTATTGAAACAGCCATCTTCTTCCTGTCTATCCTTGACCTGCCAATGGGAAGCTCTATGCTGCCTTCTTCCTCCTCGATCCTTCCTTCCACCAGTGCTATGTAGGTCTTTTTTACCTTCCTTTTGCTGAACATCTCGGAAAGTATATGGTGTACCTTTTCGTCTTTTGCCACAATAAGAAGCCCTGACGTATCCCTGTCAAGCCTGTGGACTATTCCGGCCCTCTCTTTTCCAGATAATCCGGAGATGCTGCTGCTGTAATTTAAGAGCGCGTTTACAAGCGTATGGCTGTAATTTCCCGGGGCAGGATGGGTAAGCATGCCCGCTTTCTTGGACAGAACGATTATTGAATCGTCTTCATATTTTATATCCAGCTCTATATCTTCTGCGTCTATCCGGGGAAGGTCTTCTTCAAGCGGCAGTCCGGCAACCTCGATCCTGTCGCCGGCTGAAAGCCTGTAGTTTTTTGACACGCCGCTTCCGCCTACTAGTACCCTGCCACATGATATAAGTTTCTGTATGCGGCTGCGCGAGAGGTCTTCTAAGTTTTCAGATAGAAACTTATCTATCCTCTGTCCCGCCGATTCAGGACCTGCTAAAAAGCTGTAGCTGTCAGCGTCTTTTTTCCTCAACTTCTCCGGACCTGCCCTTTTTAAAATACTCCCTCAGTATCAATATTATAATAAGGCTGAATCCGATTACAAGAAAGCTGTCTGCCAGATTAAATACAGGAGGGAATATAGTAAAGCTTATAAAGTCTGTGACTTCTCCTATAAAGAAGCGGTCGATCAGGTTCCCAAGTGCTCCTCCCAGTATGAAACCCAGTGTTATATTATAGAAGACATAATCAAGGTTTAACATTACTTTGAGTATTATTATAAGCAGGATAGCCACAAATGATATTATTGTAAGGACTTTGGTGTAATCCTGCAGTATGCCGAAAGCTGCACCTGTGTTTTTAACATTGACTATATATAAAAAATTGGGTATCACCTCAAGGGATGCCCCCTTGCTTATATTCATGGAAACAAGGTGTTTGGTTACCTGGTCGATTACCATGATTATTACCCCGGTTACAAGAAAATAAAAATTCATAAGCATGCTTCTTTTATTAACCATCTATAAGATACTTCCCACTACTTTTATTCCTATCTTTATACCGGCACCATTAACCTTTACATCCTTTATATACATGTCCGCGGAGAAACCATCAAGGATGTTTTCCGTTAAGGTCTCTTTTTCTATATATCCTGCATATTTTTTTATAATCTTTCTTTCATCCTCCGGCGCTTCTATTGCCATATCTATCTTATTCTCTATTTCAAACCCTGCTTCCTTCCTCAGGTTCTGTATCTGATGCACTAGTTCCCTGCTAAATCCCTCCCGCTTTAGCTCGCCATTAATACCGGTGGAAAGACCCACTGTAAATTCTCCATCGGTTTCTACTTCTATGCCCTCCCTGCTCTTTATATCCACCAGTATTTCTTCCGGCTCAAGCTCTACATGCCTTCCATCGATTTCCAGCTTTACTTTCCTGTTGTTTTTTACTTTCACGGCTGCCTTTACTGAATTCACCCTGGAAAGTTCCCTTTTTAAGGCCGGCACCATGGGACCGTATTTTTTCCCGACCAGTTTTAGGTTGGGCTTTATCTCATATTCGACCAGCTCACCCAGGTCTTTTGCATAATCAATCCTTTTCACATTTAGCTCTGAAAGTATTATTTTTTTAAAATGTTCTATTGCATCCTTTTTCTTGCCGTTGCCGCCAAAATAAATGACCGCCCTCTCCAGGGGCTGCCTTGTCTTTATATTTATACTGCTCCGCACCGCCCTTCCGAGTCCGACCACTTTCCTTGCAGCATCCATCTTGAAGCTGAGCTCACTGTCTACCAGGTCTTCCCTGCATTCCGGAAAACTCTCCAGATGTATGCTTTCCTCCCCTCTGCCCGTGCCCGCCACCAGGTTCCGGTATATCTCCTCGGTTATGAAAGGTATGTAGGGGGCGCACAGCTTTATGACTGTTACCAGGCATTCGTACAGGGTAAGGTATGCGCTTATCTTGTCACGGTCCTCTTCGCTCTTCCAGAACCTCCTCCTGCTTCTCCTCACATACCAGTTTGAGAGCATATCCACAAATTCCTGTATCACCCTTCCGCTTTCGGTGACATTGAAATCTTCCAGGAGATTATTTACATTTTTTACAGTTATGTTAAGTTCGGATATGATCCAGCGGTCTATCTCCATTCTATCTGATACTGGAAGCTCGTGCTCTGCAGGATTAAATCTGTCTATATTTGCATATATTACAAAGAAAGAATATGTATTCCAGAGCGTTAGTATGAATTTCCTTATAACTTCGTCTATGATTTTTAAGGAGAAATTTTTTGGCAGCCATGGCGATACTCCCGTAAAGAAATACCACCTCAGGGCATCAGCGCCCCTGGTGTTTAAAACATCCCAGGGTTTTACCACGTTACCCTTTGATTTTGACATCTTCTGCCCGCTCTCATCATTGATAAGACCCAGTACCAGGACATTTTTAAAGCTTGACCTGCCCTTCAGTATGGTCGATATGGCAAGCATGGTATAGAACCAGCCCCTTGTCTGGTCTATGGCTTCGCATATGAAATCTGCGGGGAAATTTTCCTCAAAAACGTCCTTATTTTCAAACGGATAGTGGTACTGTGCAAAGGGCATGGAGCCTGAATCAAACCACACATCTATTACATCGGTGACCCTGTGCATATCCTTCCCGCATTCCGGGCACCTGAGCACAATATTGTCTACATACGGCCTGTGCAGGTCAAGGTCCCCGGGCACGTCCCTGCCCAGTTCTTTAAGCTCCTTAATGCTGCCTATACATACCTTATGACCCTCTTCATCCTCCCATATGGGAAGCGGGGTACCCCAGTATCTTTCCCTGGTAAGAGCCCAGTCTATATTATTCTCCAGCCACTTTCCAAATCTCCCATGTTTTATATGTTCCGGATACCATGATACTTTTTCATTTGACCCTATAAGGTCTTCCTTTATGCTTGAGGTGGCTATATACCAGCTCTTTTTCGCGTAATAAAGTAGCCTGGTGTCACAGCGCCAGCAGAATGGATACGAATGACTGAATTTCTTTACCGCAAAGAGGAGGCCCCTTTGCCTCAGGTCTTCTATTATAAGGGGGTTGGCATCCTCTATCGGCATGCTCCCGAATTTATCGACGCTATCCAGAAAATTACCCTTTAAGTCAACCATCTGTACGAAAGGAAGGTTGTTTTCCCTTCCTACCTTCATATCATCTTCCCCGAAGGCAGGCGCTATATGAACTATTCCCGTACCTTCGCCGGTAGAGACAAAATCCCCTCCTATTATACGGAATGCCCGGGGATTTCCCGATGCATAGTCGTAGACCGGTATATATGAGGCCGATACCAGTTCCTTCCCGCTGTACTCTGCCTTTACAGTGAATGGTCTCCCCTCACCAAATACGCTGTCTGTAAGGTCTTTTACAAGTATAAGCCTCTCACCTTCGTGTTCAACTTCAACATATGTGGAACTGGCGCTTACCGCAGCAGCAACGTTTGATATGAGTGTCCATGGTGTGGTCGTCCATACCAGGAGGAATGTGTTTTCCTTCTCTTTTAAGGGGAACTTTAAAATAACTGAATAATCTTCGACTTGTTTATAACCCTGGGCAAGCTCATGTGAGGAAAGAGGGGTACCGCACCTCGGACAGTAGGGTACTATCTTGTGGCCTTCATACAGCAGGCCCTTCTCCCATATTTTTTTAAGTATCCACCAGACAGTTTCTATATATTCATTCTTAAATGTAAAATAAGCATTATCGGTGTCAAGCCAGAAGCCGATCCTTTCGGTAAGCTTTTTCCAGTCCTCTTCATATTCCATAACACTTTCTCTACAAAGGCGGTTGAACTTCTCTATCCCTATCTCCTCTATTTCATCCTTTGAGTTTATTCCCAGCTTCTTCTCTATTTCAAGCTCCACCGGGAGTCCATGTGTATCCCATCCGGCCTTTCTGGTTACATGCCGGCCCTTCATCGTCCTGAACCTGGGGAATATATCCTTGTAAACCCTTGAAAGGACATGGTGCACTCCAGGCGTGCCGTTGGCCGTGGGCGGGCCTTCATAAAAGATAAACTTTTCCCCTTTCTCTGTCTTTTTCAGGGTCTTTTCAAATATTTTTTGTTCTTTCCAGTATTTAAGTATTTTTTCTTCAAGTTTTACCAGATCGACTTTGCTTTCAACTTTTTTAAACATTTTCTTATCCTGTTTACCTGTTTTAAGTGTATTTTCCTCAATCAATTTATCCTTGCCAAAACTATCCTATAGATTTTATATAATTAGAATGGATTTGTGAAGCATAATGTAGTCCATTATGTAAGGCCGGACCTGCTTTTTATTTATAAGCAATGTGTAAATAACAGTGTCAATCTTTAAACAGGGCCTGGAGCATACGGGCAGACTTTACAGCCTGCGCCTTATAATGATTATTAAAATATATGAAAGTCTTTCCGGTGTTAGAAGAAAGCTTTTTTATTCGCGGCAGCCATTCTATAAGCTCTTCCTGTCTGTACATATAGTCATATCTCTTATAGGCCTGTCCGGGTTTCCACCAGTTT
>CAZLXJ010000054.1:0-8592 GCA_964563645.1 uncultured Actinomycetota bacterium
GAAAGAACTACTAGAGTACATGGTTAAAGAGCTGGTTGACAATCCAGATAACGTAGAGATTGAAGAGGAGGAAGAAGACGAAAAAACCATAATTTTCAAACTCAAGGTCGCAGAAGATGATCTGGGAAAGGTAATAGGGAAAAAGGGACGAACCGCAAATGCTTTAAGGGTTATTATGAGAGCAGCCTCTGCTAAAAGAGGAAAGTCTTCAATAGTCAAGATAATTGACTGACGCTATTTATTTTTATCTTTGAAAAATAAATAAATGTCGAGGGAATATGCAGATGCAAGATTGATCGGGATAGTTAAAAAGCCGCATGGCTTAAAGGGTTATACAAATGTTATGCTGCTGACAGACTATCCTGATTCTATTTCTGAGGGCCAGGCATTATATCTGGACAGGGACTGTTCCAGAACAGCAATAATAGAGAATATACATTTTAAAAAAACAAAAAGCGGCAGAGACGCAATTATTAAATTTAAAGGCATTGACAGCAGGGACGGTGCTTGCAGCATAAGCGGAAAAGAATTGTACAGGTTAACACAGGATGGGCCGTCTCCGGGGCGTAATGAATTCTGGATAGACGAACTGGAAGAATGCACGGTAATCCTTGATACGGGAGTTGTGCTGGGAAAAGTTGAACGGGTAGATGTGCTGCCTTCCAATGAGAATCTTATAGTCAGGTGTGGTAAAAAAGTTACTGGTAAAAGAGATACTGCTTCAAAGGTTTTTTATGTACCTCTTATAAAAGATTATATAAAAGAAATAGACATTGCCAGAAGGAAGATTATACTTAAAAATATTCCTGAATACATTTAATTTTCAAGCAATATTATCCGGTAAAAAAATAATGATTTTTGATATTATTACAATCTTCCCCGAAATGTTTAAAAACATTGTTGAATATGGAGTAATAAAGGAAGCTTTCAAAAAGGATTTATGCACCCTTAACATATACGATCTTAGAGATTTTTCCAGGGACAGACACAGGAAAATAGATGATAGGCCATATGGCGGTGGCCCCGGGATGGTGATGATTGCCGAACCTCTGGACAGGGCTGTAAATCATATAAAGAAAATAAATGATATCAGGGAAAGTAAACTGCAGAAAATTGTACTGCTCAGCGCCGGGGGAGAAAAGCTTGATCAGGAGAAATTAAGAAAGATGTCAAAACTTGAAAACGCCATCCTTATATGCGGCAGATATGAGGGGGTGGATCAGAGATTTATAGAACTATCAGTGGATATGGAAATATCTATCGGGGATTATGTTCTTACAGGTGGGGAGTTGCCGGCAATGGTAATAATGGATGGGGTAATAAGGCTGATCCCGGGAGTAGTAGGAAAAAAGGAGTCAATTGATTCAGAATCTTTTGAGGCTGGACTTCTGGACTGGCCACAGTACACAAGGCCTCCTGAATACAGGGGAATAAAAGTTCCGGAAGTATTGAGTAGTGGAGATCATGAAGAGATTAAAAAATGGAGGATAAAAAAATCAATTGAGATAACAAAAAAAATAAGGCCGGATTTGTTTGACAAAAATAACTAAATTCATTATATTTTATAGGTTTTATCCGTTAAATTATTAATTCTGGAGTGAAAGCATGAATAAAATAGACAAGCTTGAAAATAAATATTTAAAGACAGACATAGCCAGTTTCAGATCCGGCGACAAAGTAAGGGTCAGCATAAAGATAAGCGAAGAGAATAAAGACCGCGTTCAGGCATTTGAGGGAAGAGTTATAAAGATACAGGGTTCAGGGATTAATAAGACTTTTACTGTAAGGAAGATTTCTTTCAATAATATAGGTGTCGAAAGGACATTTCTTTTTCATTCCCCGGTAATACAGTCAATAGAGAAATTAGACGAGGGTATGGTCAGAAGGTCAAAATTGTATTACCTGAGGGACAGAGTTGGGAAAAAGGCAAAAGTAAAAATAAAAAAGTGACCGTTTCTGAATCTAATGCCTGATTTAAAAAAAAATGGCAGTAAAAACGGGAGAGTAATACATGAAGTACTGGGTTATATTATTGCCATTATAAGCGCAGTTATATTAGCCATCCTTATAAGAATATTCGTATTTGAACCATTCATTGTACCAACCCCTTCCATGGAGCCGACCCTAATGGTAGGGGACAGGGTAATAATAAATAAACTATCATATAAATTCGGAATCGTTGAAAGAGGCGATATAGTAGCTTTTAATTCTACTATAGAAGAGGATAAGGACCTGGTAAAAAGGGTAATTGGACTAGAAGGCGACGAGATAATGCTCACCCATGAGGGACTAATATTCGTAAATGGTGAAAAAATAATGGAAAAGTATCTTATATCCGGGGAGAACATAGAGTATCTGAATGAAACATTTGAAGTGGGCGAGAATGAAATATTTGTGATGGGAGATAACAGGAATAATAGTTTTGACAGCAGATATTTCGGCATGATTCCGGAGGAAAATGTATTTGGAGAATTTCTTATAGTATACTGGCCGCCTTCAAGATGGTAATATTTTAAGCCATGGGCATGAATTTTTCTGAAATCAAAAGATTAAACAATCTTTGCTTCTGTGAGGATGAGCTTTACTGTATGGGATATGATCTTATAGCCGGAGTTGATGAAGTCGGTAAGGGCTCACTCGCAGGCCCGATGGTTGCAGCAGCAGTCATACTTGACAGAAAAAAACTTTTAATAGAAAAAATTAATGATTCTAAAAAACTTTCTCCTGCTGAAAGGGAGCAGCTTTTTGAAAAGATAACAGATTCATGCATATCATGGTCTATAGCAGAAATCAGTCCGGAAGATATAGATAAATATAAGGTAACGGTAGCAAATATAATGGTTTTTGACATGGCTGCTACAGGTTTGAAGGTAAAACCGGATATAATAATATCTGATTTTATAAATATCAGCAGTGAGATACTTGCCTCATCAAGCAAGACAGGATTTTTACCAATTCTTAAAGGAGATCAGAGGAGTATATCCATTGCAGCAGCTTCAATAATAGCCAAGGTAACAAGAGACAGGATGATGAAAAAAATAGCTACTTCATTTCCAGGATACGGTTTTGACCATAATATGGGTTACGGAACCAGGGAACATCTATCGTCAATAAAAAAATACGGTCCTACTAGTGTGCACAGGATGAGCTTCAGGGGGGTAAAAGATTTCAGGGATGAACCTTTTTTGGAATAAAAAACAGCTGGGTAACATTGGGGAGTTGATAGCTGGAGAACATCTGAAAAAAGCAGGATATAATATAGTTGAGAAAAATTACCTCACTAAATCAGGAGAGATTGACATTATAGCAAAAAAAGATGATACGCTGATATTTTTAGAGGTCAAGACGAGAACTTCCAAAGATTTTGGCTTTCCTGAAGAAAGCATAGTTCCTGCAAGGAGCAGAAGAATAAGAAGGGTTGCAGAGATATTTTTTGCTGAGAATAATTGTAATGGAAGTAATGCAAGATTTGATGTAGTCTCCATACAGGTTAACATGAAAGAATTGGAAAAACATTACAGGGGCTCAGAGGATGCTGAAAAACTTGCCTTAAATCCGGAAAAATTCTGCAGGATAATTCATATAAAAAATGCTTTTTAATGCAGTAATTTTAGAAAGGGAATGCCTGCAAAAAAATTTTAGATAAAATGATGATTCCGGATTACAGTAACAAATGGAAACTATTAGCAACCTGCTGCTATGTATAGGATGCCAGTTTGAGATTTAATCTAATGAACCTGTAAAAAATTTCATTTTTAGTTAGAATTAAAAATAATATGGGGATATTTAACATTATTTCAGCATTTGGGCTTTCGGCCAGTGCGGGACTGAATGCATATATCCCCTTGCTGGTGATTTCCCTGCTGGCGAAGTATACAGATCTAATCAAACTTAGCACTCCCTGGGATGCCATGACTTCCTGGTGGGTAATTGGTACACTTATCTTTTTATCTATTATTGAAGTGCTGGCAGATAAAATTCCAGAGTTTAACCATATTAATGATGTGGTGCAGAGCTTTGTGCGGCCTACTGCAGGTGCCATTGTCTTTGCTGCCAGTGCATCCAATATTTCCCATGTAAATACTATCCTTGCCCTTATTGCCGGGTTGTTTGTTGCGGGGAGTGTAAGTGCGGTTAAATCACTTGTAATTCGTCCGGCTGTCACGGCTACCACGGGTGGAGCTGCAAACATTCCGGTAAGTATTGCCGAAGATTTAACTTCTACAACAGCCTCAATTCTTTCGGTGGTTGTACCGATTATTGCTGCCTGTTTGTTGATACTAATTACTGCTGTGGTGATAATCAAGTTATTCAGGAAAAAATCAGCCAGGACAAGAAATAAAAAAGTTGAAAAATATTAACCGCCGTGAATTTAAGGGCTGATGCTGGCGATAATAAAAACAACGGTGATAAAATAGCCTTTAAGTTTTCAGTTACTATAAGTGTAAAGCCTTATTAAAAGCTTTACTGTAACGGTAATTAAATGGGAAAATTTAAATGTAATATTTGCTTTTAAAATTAGTAAATTGGAAATTTAATATTGTTAAAAAATCAGAAGTTTAAAAATTAAAATAAATAATAAATTTTTCTTGCATAATAAATTATATTATGATATGTTTTAAACAAATGAATCGGTTCATATTAGGGGATATTTTTTTTGTTAATAATATGAAACGGTTCATTTCAAAGAGTTTACATTAAATTTAAAAAAATAAAAATAGTGGTAACAATAAAAGAAATTGCAAAAAGAGCCGGTGTTTCAGTTGGAACTGTTTCAAAAGTCTTAAATTTTGATAGATCTGTAACTCAAAAAAATAAGGATAAGGTAATAAAAACTATAGGAGAATTAAATTATAGACCAAACAGGATTGCAAGGAGTTTATCCAAGGGAAAAACTAAAAATATAGGGTTTATAATTCCTGATATTAAAAACCCATTTTTCCCAGAACTTGTAAGGAGCGTTTCAGATGTTTTAGTTTCAAATGGCTATTATGTTTTTTTATGCAGCTCCGACAATAGTCCACATAAAGAAGATCTGTATATAAATGATCTGGTCTCCATGTGGATAGACGGAATAATCATAGCACCTTCTGAAACTGAAAATAGGGATATTGATATTTTCAATAATATAATATCTCCTTTTGTGATAGTGGATAGGGAAATAAGAGGCTTAGAAAAGGATCTGGTTATAATCAATAATAAAAAAGGTGCTTATAATGCTGTTAAATATTTGATTGAGAACGGTCATAAAAAAATTGTAGCCTTACAGGGTCCGGAATATACAACTACAGCTCAGAATAGATTTGCAGGATGGAAAATGTCAATGGAGGAGAATAATTTATTTAAAAAAGAATACATCTTATGGGGTGAATTTTCTATAGATTCTGGATATGAAATGATGAAGAAAGTTTTTGATAGGATTGGCCTGGTTGATGCAGTGTTTGCCTGCAATGATTTAATTGCCTTAGGGGCAATTCAGGCAATTGAAGAAAAAGAATATAAAATACCTGATGATATTTCTATAGTGGGTTTTGATGATATATACTTGAGCAGATTTTTAAAACCTCCCCTTACAACTGTAAGACAGCCTGCATACGAGATGGGTAAAATAGCTGCGGATATGCTGCTTGATAGAATAAACGGATCAAAAGATCAGGGTCCTAAAAAAATTGTAATAGAGGGTGATTTAATAATACGGAAATCTGTTAAAAAGAAAGAAAATATATGAGTAAGGTAACAGTTGTAGGGAGCTTAAACATTGACCATGTTCTAAAGGTTAAAAGGCTTCCGTTGAAAGGAGAATCAGTAATATTAGATAGCTACGATCTTTATAACGGGGGAAAAGGTGCGAACCAGGCAGCAGCGATCGGAAAGCTTGGTATTGAAGTTCATATGATAGGGAAAGTTGGAAAAGACGATTTGGGTAATATGTTGATAGAAGGTTTAATAAAATCAAATGTAAATACTGATGGGATAATCACAGATAGGAATGAAAAAACAGGTGCAGCTTTTATAACAGTAGATAACAATGGCAACAATACTTTAGTTGTAGCACCGGGTGCAAATGGTAAACTCACAATCGATGATATAAATGAAAGGAAAGAAAAATTACAAGAAAGCAGCATTATAGTAATGCAGATGGAGATACCTGCAGATACTATATACCATGTCATAAGTTATGCAAAAAAATTGGGTAAACTTGTAATTTTAAATTATGCTCCTGCTGCTAGTATTGACAGAAACATTCTTTCATATGTGGATTATTTAGTAGTAAATGAAACAGAGTTTCAGTCACTGGCGCAGGCTGATTTTAACTCTGATATTTTAAATTTTTCTTTAAAAAAGATCAGGGAGTTTTTTGGAAATATTTTAATAATAACTCTTGGCGAGAAAGGTTCGGTTTTTATTACAAAAGATAATGGGATATTAGAAGTGCCGGGCTATAAAGTCAAATCAATTGATTCAACAGGTGCGGGTGATGCTTTTATCGGGGGGTTAGTTTTTGGATTGGTAAGGGGGGAGAGTGTAGAGGAAAGCATAAAACTGGGTAATGCAAGCGGTGCAATATCAGCAACCAGACCTGGAGCACAATCTTCATTGCCGTACAGAAATGAATTATATGATTTTTTAAAACAGTAGTATTGATAAAAAAGAAAATATTATAAGGATATTAGAAATGAAGAAATCAGGAATATTAAATATTGAGATTTCCAGAGTTATAGCTTCCATGGGACATGGAGATTGTATCGTAATTTCTGATGCCGGGCTTCCCGTGCCTTATAGTGTTCCATTAGTGGATATCTCCGTATCGAAAAATATTCCGAAGTTTATAGATGTTCTGAGGTCGATATTAATGGAGTTAAAAGTTGAAAAAGCAATTTTAGCAGAAGAATTGGAGACAAATAACCCTAAAGTATATGAAAGCATAAAAAGATTACTACCTGATATAGAAATAGAAACTATCAAACATAAAGATTTTAAAGAAAGATTAAGCCAGGTAAAAGCAGTTATCAGGACGGGGGAGTTTTCTTCATATTCTAATATCATTTTATTTTCAGGTGTGGTTTTTTAAATTATCATCCTGAGAATATTTAGAGAAAGAAATATTAAATTATATTATGGTTTTATGAAGGTACTGGAAATAATATAAGATGAATTCAAAAGAAAGAATGATAACCGCGCTGCATAAAGGTAAACCCGATATATTGCCTGCTACGGTTCATCAATGGCAAAAATATCATCTGGATAAATATATGAATAATTTAGATGTGATAGAAGCATCTAAATTGGTTGGATTAGATTGTTCATACCTTTATTATGAAGATTATGGATGGATATGGGATTTAAAAGAAACCGGGATCAAAAGAATATCCAGCAGTTGGATAATTGATACTAAATTAGATAATTCTAACAGAGGCACTAATTTTTTTTCTCATACTATTAAAACACCTAAGGGAAAACTAAAGCTTAAAACAGCTAGAAACGATAAAACTGTCTGGATGGTTGATTATCCAATTAAGCATAAAGATGATATTGAATTATTAAAATATATGCCAGTCAATAGTATAGATAAAAAGGAAATATCAAAGACTTATGACAATCTTGGAGATTATGGGATATTAAGGACCCTATTGTGGGGCGAGCAAGCCGGTTGCTGGCAGCATGCCTGTGCATTGCATGGTACAGAAAAGATGATATGGGCTGCAATAGATGAGCCCGGCTGGGTTCATGAGTTTTTAAAAATTCTTCTGGATAAAAAATTGGAATGGATAGAAATGAATATGAGTAATGCCAGGTTTGACTTGATTGAAACTGGAGGGGGCGATGGTTCTTCTACGGTGGTATCTCCCGGGTTATTTAAAGAATTTTGCCTGCCTTATGATAAAAAAATTCATAATGCACTGCATAATTCAAATCAACTTGCAGTATATCATACATGTGGGGGTATGTACGGATTATTCGATTTGATTATCTCTACAAATACAGATGCTTCTGAAACGCTGACACCGAAATCTCAGGGTGGAAATATAGATGGCCCGGAACTATATGAAGCTATGCACGGAAAAGTTTCACTAATTGGGGGATTAGCTCAAAATATGGTAGAAAATGGAACAGTTGATGAAATAAAGAAGGAAACTCATAAATTATTCGAAATATTTGGCAGGGGCGGGGGTTATATATGTTCCGTTTGTGATCATTTTTTTGATGCACCTGTTAAAAATCTGATTGCTTTTGCAGAAGCAGCAAAAGATTGTAAATATTGATTTTTATATATTCAAAAAAATTATGGATAAAAGAAGGAAATTAATTTTAATGAAAAATAAGGATTTATTCGTAAAAGATTCATTTAAAGTTAAACGGTTTTATGTGGGTTAATATATATTTATTAAATTTATCACGATAGGAGGTGAATTTTAGAAATTTTTGATTAATTATATGATAGGGGGGTGAGCTGAAATGATCAAAAAATGAGATTTGCCTAAATATGTTGGATTATATCCTTGCTTAGATATAGAAAATTTAAAAGCAAATCTCAAAAGAAGATTTTATCAAATTGATTTTAAGAAAGGAATGGTAATAAAAATGAGAAAA
>CAZLXJ010000055.1:0-71312 GCA_964563645.1 uncultured Actinomycetota bacterium
GCAGGAATCCAAAAAGAAATGTTCGGAACCAGAGATCTGGATAGTTTTTACGAAGGAAAAATTGCTGAGCACATAGTGGGTCAGGAACTTATGGCAGAAAATCAAAGTATTATAAAGAAAGTAGGATTCTGGGTTAGAGAAAAAAAACAATCAAGTGCCCAGGTTGATTATGTGATACCTTTTGAAAATTATCTTATACCTGTTGAAGTAAAAAAAGGAAAAGCTGGCAGACTTAGATCATTACATGAATACATGAATAGGGCTCCGCATAATTTTGCAGTAAGAGTATATTCTGGTAGATTATCGATTGATAATGTTAAGACTACTCAAGGGAAGAAATATTTCCTGTTAAACCTGCCATTTTATCTGGTGGGGAAAATAAATGATTATTTGGATTGGTTCTTGCAAAAAATATGAAAGATTACATGAAATTATCAATGATAACTTTGAATTTATACTTTTATTAGCATTTTTGTGTAATACGGGGTGCCGCCTCCAGAAAAGCGCAAAAGCGTATAAGCATAATGGAGCCCGGCTCTCTCCGGCTCTCAACCAATATCAGGTAATTTAGTCTTATTTTATGTAAAAGTAGTGGTTCTTGTGTTTCAAATTCTTATTAATCCGAATAAGTAAGTTTAAAGGATAATAGGTTAAGATTTATAAAAGATTTAGTAAACGATAACATTTTTGGCTATTTGAATAAATGCACTAACAGCTGAAAATAGTGGAATTGTATTATATTATATAAACAAAAGATATTTGAAAAAATGAGGAATAGGGATGAAGAATATTATCATAAAAAAAATGGATATAATAGAACGTCTGCGAACCATGGAGGAACTTTGGAATTCTATTTTATATGAAGGATCCGAAATAGAAAATCCGGAATGGCATAGGGAAATAGTTGAAGAAAGAAAAAGGAAGATGGGAAGTGGTGAAGCAGAATTTATTACTATAGATAAATTGAAAGCAATGCGTAAATGATTAAGATAAAGGGTGTTTCAGTTATCAAAGAAGCAGTTGTATTGTTGTATTGACTGATGGAGTATATAATAATTTTTATGATAGATATTACCAAACCTAAAAAAATACTTCTTATATCAACAGGATCATTTTTGGTGGGGGTGGGTATTGCAGGAATATTTATCCCTATTCTTCCAACAACACCTTTCCTTCTGCTCGCAGCTGCCCTTTATGCAAGAAGCTCCCAAAAGTTTTACAGGTGGCTTATAAATAACAGGATACTGGGCAGGTATATAAAAGACTACCGGGAAGGAAGAGGGATTCCGGTTAAGGTAAAGATAATTGCCATAGCTTTATTATGGGTTACAATCAGTTGCTCTGCCTATTTTGCTACTGACATATTATGGGTAAGGATCATATTGGTTATGGTTGCCATAGGTGTATCAATTCACATTACAAGGATAATGCCCAGGGATAAATATAAAAATGGTCAATATAAATAACCCCTATGTAAATTTATTCAACTATCAATATATGTTATAATACAAATGTTAACAATAAAGGAGAAGGAGGCAGGTGCTATGAATACGAGAAAAATCAGAGCAAAAATATCTGTATTTTTAATTTTCATGCTTATCTTCCTGCTGCCAGGATCATCCTTAATATATGCTTCTGATACTGAATCCAATTCTGAGACTGGAGAACATGTAGGTTTTGCAAGTAACCTCCTTGAAGCAGTTAAGTCTTTTGTAGACAACATCAAATCACTTTTTGGAGTAGATAATGTGGAAACTACCGAAGAAGATGGTGAATCAGAAGACGAGGAAGAAATAAAAGATGAAGTTGAGGGCGAAGAAGGTCCCGGTAACGGACATAAATTCGGAGAAGAGATATCAAATATTGCCCAGGGGCTTAAAACCGGGGATTCCACTGTAGATAAACTGGTAGAGAAGGCAACCTCTATCCATCTGCAGGTTCTGGAAGAAGTCTACGGAAAGGTACCGCAGGCTGCAGAGGATGCTATACTGAGGGCAATGAAGAATAGCATGAAGGGAAATACCACTGCAAAAGGTGCTCTAAATAAAGAGGACAATTCTGATAATGGAAATGAAGATGAAGGTGAAATAGAAGATAAAGGTGAAGGGAGCAGTCCAAAGGCCGGAGACAGAGGTAATGCATCCGAAAGGGGCAGGCAGATGAGAAATAATAATCCTTCTAATAGATAAAATAAGAATTTAACTAATTAGCTATATTTAAAAAATAATAGGGTAAATTAAGATTTTAAATATGATCCACGTGGATAACCTGGTTCTGTTAAGGTCAGCCGCTGGTTGTTATGAGGAATTATTGGACTGACTATATTAGGGATTTGTAAAATTTGTCAGTACACTATTTGCAATATTATCAGCATGGTCTCCAATCCTTTCCAGATTTCTCAGAGTATCTGTAAATATAACATCAGCCCTGATATCACATGTTCCTTCCCGTAATCTTCTTATATGGTTTCTTTTGAATTTCTTTTCGAAAGCATCGATCTGGTCTTCCAGCTCCATAACTTTTTTGGCCAATTCTTTGTCTTCCTTCTTAAGAGCATTTATAGCATCATTGTATGCCAACCTTGCTTTTTTAAACATTATATCCATTTCTTTTTTCGCTATTTCTGTAAACTCTTTTTCTTTACTTATTTTATCCATTGCAGAAACAGCTATATTATTTGATAGATCTGCTGTTCTTTCTATATCCGTAATAGCATGTAACAGCTTGATATGCCTTTGATACTCTTTCTCGCTTAGCTCATTGGCCGGAATTCTGTCAACATAATTTTCTGCAAAATAGCAGAGGTCGTCAATCAAATCCTCATTTTTAAAAACCTCTTTAGCAGCTTTTTCATCATTTTTGATCAATGCTTTATTAGAAAGATCCAGCATATTCAGAGCAATTCTTGAAATCCTGTTTATTTCCCTGGAAGCTTGAGAAATAGCCATAAACGGAGTTCTTAAAAATCTTTCATCTAAATATTTTGATCCCCTCTCTTCAGTTTTGATAAGTTCTCCCGGAATTACCTTCCTGGTTAGCATAACTAAAAAGCGTGTGAATGGTAATATCATTAAAATAGAAATAATATTATAGATTGTATGGGCATTGGCTATCTGTCTGGGCAGGCTGGAGGAGGTCATGCTTATCAAGGAGGAATAGGGCCGGATAAAGGGTATAAGTATTGCAACAGTTATCACATTCATAAATATCTGAATGAATGCTGCCCTTTTTGCCGACTTGCATGAGCCAAGGGAGGCCATAAAGCCGGTTACACAGGTTCCGATATTGGCTCCGAGTATCAGGGCAATAGCAGCCGGCAGGCTTATTACATTGCTCATACCCATTGCTATAACCAGTCCCGTGGTAGCTGAACTGCTCTGGATGATTCCTGTAAATATAGCTCCAGCTGCTACACCCAGGATGGGCACCGAACCAAATCTAACCAGAGTATCGATAATTATAGGATAGTCCATAATACCTTTTGCGCCATCCGTCATAGTTTTCATTCCCAGGAATAATATACCGAAACCAAGAAGAATCTGGCCGATTTGTTTATAATTTCTAAACTTTGGAAATATATAAAGAATAAAGCCGGCAATAATCATCAAAAGGAAGAAATTGCCGATGGGGAAAGCCACTATTTGTGCAGTAACAGTGGTTCCTATTTCCTGCCCCATTATTATTCCTACTGATTGTTCTAATGTTAATAAACCGGCATTCATTAAACCAATCTGGGTAACCATAGTTAAGCTACTGCTCTGGATTAGAATAGTTGTTACTGCCCCTACAAGAATACCCTTATACTTGTTGCTGGTCATTTTTTCAAGGAGTTTTTTTAACCTTGAACCCGCTATTTTCTTAAGGCCGTTACTAAGCATCCTGATTCCAAAAAGAAATAAAGCGAGACCGGCAAAAACTTGAAGTATTATATCAAATTGCTTCATTGACCTATCCCTCAGAATAAAATTGATTAATATTTGATAATGTTACTGCAACAGGTTTTTTTAAAAAAATTAGGAATATAAACATTGAAAATAATTTTATTATTTTTTTAATTATAATCATAGAAAAATTATAGGTTAAATCAATAAATTATTGCATTAAATAAAGAAGTACTGCCTGGTTTCATCCTAATGCTGCTCTGTCAATAATTTTTATATAATAGTTTATAAAAATTATTATGTAAGGTGATTTTTCTTGTCCTTGTTAGGATATTTTTTAGTGGGAACTCCCTGGATATCTGTTATTGTTGTAATTATAATGGGTTGTAACAGTAGAACATTCAGGACATCTGGAGGCAGCCAGCTGGCTTAATAGATAGTTTTAATCGGGGCCTAAAGAAAAGTTTATTTTCCACTCATTGTCTTCTTTTACAAAGTTAAAAGATATTTCTTCACCTTCTGATTTCATACCTTCAACCTTTCTATCTCCGGTAAAAGTAACTGTTGCTGTACTATCATCTACACTTATATCCTGGATTTCTATATTTTCCCAGCTTGAATGACTTTCCTGGATTATAAAATAAATATCAGTTTTATCTCCATTTTTATATTCTTCTTCAGAACCTACAATGTATTTTAATGTAGTGCTGAAGTATTTATATTCCTCTCCCTCTATTACAGCATCAAAAAAAGAAAAAAGAGTATCTTCAAGCCTTTCTTTTTCATATGATTCTTCCAATACCTGATATATGATTAGCTCTGCAGCATCATTTTCATTAAATAATATTCCTATCTCACTTCCTACCGGTATATCATTAAGAGTTATATCAATATATTTTTCTTCGCCTGCTTCTATATCCAGAATAGATTTAGCTACTTTAAAATCTGCGGAAAGTTCTACTTCGGGTTTTATTATCTTTTCATCAGGGTCGTTTATAAGCTGTTCCACTATTATAATATTATTTTTTATATCTACGCTTTTCAGGATTGCTCCCGTAAAATATTCTCCTTCAGAAGAGCCATCTTCGGCTACTTCTTTATCATCTCCTTTTTTATCTGGCGTTTCTTTATCAGGAGCTTCTTTTTCAATAGTTTCATTTTTTTCTTCTTGTTTCTCTGTAATTGTATCCGTAATTATTTCTTCACCACCGGCAGCAGACCTGCAGCCTGTAAAAGAAATAGAAGCCGACAGTATAAGTACCGTGATTATAAAAAGATATTTCTTCACCTTAATCTCCACCTTTCTTTTACGAGAAGGTTTTTAAGTTCTTTCTTAATTCAACTACATCAATTATTTTTAAACCTTTATAATTATATAATATATCTTATATTTTTTTAAAAATAACTAAATTTAGATTGTTTTTTGAAGATTTAATTTATAATTGGTTTTAGAGAATCTCTTTTGGAATAAAAGTAACGCAGGATTTAATTTTGTAAACGGCTGGATATTACCTGCAGTCTAATTAAGATTGAAAATTATTGCTAAAATAAATGCTGTAAATTATAATCAAAAATTATGGGTTTATGTCTATAATTATCGGGTATAATAATTTTTAAAAATGTAAAACATTAAAGTTAATGGATAAAAATTCAGATATTTTAAAAATAGTAAAAGAAGATATATTGAGGATACTTGCTGAAGCCGGAGAAGCGGTTATGTTAGATTCAATAAGAGATGAGCTCAGGACATCCGATAAATCTATATTTAAAGCAGTCGATGTATTAAAAAAAGATGTACTTATATCAATTAATAATAATTTTCTAAGTCTTACAGAAAAGGGCGACAGCGAAGCGGTAAAAATTTTAGAAAGGCATCTTTTTCTGGAAAGATATTTTAAAGACATTAAAAATAAAAAAGAAGCCCACAGGATAAGTCATATTATTGAACATTATATCTCAGAAGAAGTTATAGATAATCTTAAGAAGCTATCGACCTTTAAGGGTGATGGTAAACCGCTGATAGAATTTAAGGAGGATAAAGGCTTTATAACGGATATAGACCTTGGTACCCAGCTTTTTGAAAGGATCATAAGCATTGGGATATTCCCGGGTGAGAGGATCGAGGTCATGTTTGATCTTCCTAATGGAATAATTATTAAAGTAAGAAATAAAAAAATTTTTATACCAAGAAAAATAGCAAGCAATATCAAAGTATTGTCTAATGAAAAAAATTAAAATTTTAATAATAGGGCAGCCTAATTCCGGAAAGTCTTCACTATTAAATGCTCTAATAGGTACAAGGGTTATAATTTCAAATTATCCGGGTACGACAGTGGAGGTAACCAGAGGCAAAAAGAGAATAGATGATTTTGAAATAGAATTTTCAGATACACCGGGAATATATTCGATATCCGATAGGAGCGAAGAAGAAAAAGTCACAGAAAAGGCATTATTTGAGGAAAAGACTGACGGTGCTGTAATAATGTGTGATGCTACTTCGCTTGAAAGAAGTTTTTACATGCTGTTACAGGTAATGGAAGCGGGGATACCTGTTATTGTAGCTGTTAATTTTATAGAAGAAGCGGAAAGAAAAGGAATAAAGATTGATTTTAAAAAAATAGAAGAATTATTTAATGTACCTGTAGTACCTATAAACCCCCTGACCCAAAGAGGAATAAAGGAACTTTTAGATGAAATAACAAAAATAAAGAAAACAAAGAGCAATGGATTTAGGATTGAATACGATGATCATATAGAGGAAGCAATAGATAAAATATCCTCCGGCATAATAAAAAAACCGGCTAAAAGATTTATAGCCTTAAGGGTACTGGAAGAGGATAAAGATTTTTACAGATATCTGGAAAGCCCGGAAGAAATCAGCAAAATAAATTATTTATTTGAAAACCATCCCGATCTTTCAAAGGATATATCAATAACAAGATTTGGTACGGCATCTTTTATTGCTGAAAGCGCTACAAGTATTGTATCCATAAAGAAGGGTAAAAAAATAAAGGAAAGCGTTGACCGTGTCCTGCTTAATAGACGCTGGGGGCCGTTTTTTACTCTTTTATTTTTTATGATTATATTTGGCGTGCTATTGTTTCTTGGTAATCTGGTCCAGGGGTACCTGATGGATATGACGGAAAATTTTATTTCCTATTTTAGCCAGAGCAGACAATCCATACCTTTTATAGTATTAGGCCAGGGTTTGACCGGACTTGCTATTGGTTTATCTGTGGCGCTTCCTTATGTATTTTTATTTTACCTGCTGCTGGGATTTATAGAAGATACCGGTCTTCTTCCAAGGTTTATTATTAACGTGGAAAGACTTACCAATAAAATCGGTCTACCAGGTAAGGCATTTATACCCCTTGCCCTGGGACTTGGATGTACCGCTCCGGCTATAAGGGCTACCAGGATCCTTTCTTCAAAAAAGGAGCAGTTCCATACGGCAGCTTTTTTTGCATTTGTGCCGTGTTCAAGCAGGATTGCTATTATAATGGGCATAGTGGGGTTTTACGGCGGGATTAGCCTGGCATTTTTTGTTTATATTACGCTGATTATAGCTGGATTGATTTCAGGTTTTGTAATAAAAAAAATATTTAGATCAGAAATAGAGCCTTTGCTTTTAGAACTTCCTGATTACAGAAAACCATTGATTAAAAATGTTCTGGTCAAAAGCTGGATAAGAATGAAAGATTTCGTGTATATAGTGATACCTCTTTTGATAGCAGGAGGAATTATTTATGGAATTTTAAATGTACTTAATCTTACTGATATAATAGTAAAACCTTTTTCCTTTATTACTACCTGGCTGGGTTTGCCGGATAAAACTATTATTCCCTTAACTTTCGGTTTTTTGCAGAAAGATTTAACAGGAGCGATGCTTTTATCGGTGCTCGGAAGCAATATTAAACTTGCCCTGACTCCAATTCAGATATACACTTTTGGTGTAGCAGCTACGGTTGGCATACCCTGCATAATTGCACTGGGAGTTTTTATAAGGGAATTTGGATTTAAAAGGGCTTTATTTTTAACTGTATCCATGAACCTGTACGGTATTTTTTTTGCCGGCCTGATCTGGAGAATATGGACATTTTTTAATAATATTTTTTAATCAATTTTAAGGTTTCTGATCTATTAAAAGAATAATAATCATCGTATCATTGCAAGCAGCATTTATGTTTAAGGATAAACCATGACATTCATAATGCAGTACAGGAATATTAAGGACCTTTTTTACCCACTGGAATATACCATTTTTAGTTTAATTTTTCCAGAAGGAGGTTTTTAAAACGGTCTAGAGTAACCTCATAAGGCTGTATCTGGATCCCCATCCAGTCCGAGAATTCAAGGATTTTTTCAGCATGAGTCTCGCAGTATTTATCCCAGAATCCTATACCATCCAGCAAAATTGCCCCGCCTGTATGCTGGGGAAAATTTTCATTGGCCATTGCATTGTCCCAATCCTGAAAAACAGAATGCCTGTAAAGCAACCATCCCGGTGTGAGCCACCATACCCTTTTACCGTCTGCCATCTCAGCTGCTATCTTATCTCTCTGTTTATCATCGGCAAGCATGTCTATGCAATGACTTGCATTTACCCTCCTGGTCCCGCTGCCCTGGCTTTTGATAATATCATCTATAGATACATCAGGTTCTTTAATATTTATATAGCAGTATCTACCTCCATAAACCACTATCATTTTATTTGAATATTTTTTTGCTTTATTTATTTTTTCAATAAGCTGGCTTTTTAACTCAGCCGGGACTTCGTGTCTGCCGGGTTTTATATATAAAAGTTTCCCGGCATCCAAAAAGTTGTTTTTCTGTAGATAATTTAATTCTGGAGCAAGGGTTCCGCATGCTATGACAACATGGTCCTTAAAAGAAATATTTTTCATCTTATACCGCCTTTAATATTCGATATTATTTTTATTAAATCAAGAATAAATTTTTTTTGCAATCAACTTAATAATGTATGAAAATTGATAAAGATACTTTAAAATTTAGTTATTAATAAAGAATAACATGTTTACCATTCTTACAAAATTAAGCTCATATATGGTAATATTAGTATAATATTTTTTATTGGTATACCTTTACTATTTAATAAATTAAAAATATCAATGTAGAAAAGATTTGGTTGATATGAAGAAAGCTCTAATAATTATAGATATGCTTAACGATTTTGTGGAGGATGGAGCACCTCTTAAAGTCCCGGGAGTTGAAAAGATTATAGAACCTATAAAAAAAGAAATAGATAAAGCAAGAAAGGGTAATTATCCGGTGATTTATCTATGCGACTGTCATGATGCAGACGACAGGGAATTCAAGCTATTTCCCACGCATGCAGTTAAGGGGACAAGGGGGGCAAGCATAATAGATGAGCTGAGACCGCAGGGTACCGATCTGCTGGTGAGAAAAAGTTCTTTTTCTGGTTTTTTTAAAACAGAGCTGGACGAAATTTTAAAAAAATTTTCGGTAGAAAAGATTGTTGTTACAGGCACAGCAACAAATATTTGTGTTCTATACACTGCAGCGGATGCAGTAATGAGAGGATATGAGGTAGATATAGTAAAGAATGCAGTGATAGGATTGAATAAAAAAGACCATAGGTTTGCACTGAAACAGATGCAGCATGTTCTCAAGGCAAATATAGTGTAAAGGATTTACGGAGAAAGTATGTTTCATATAGCCGGGGAAGATGATATCAGGAAGGGAAAAATTACTGATATATATTTTAAGAGGACTGAAGAGATACTCAAATCCAAAAAAATAAATCCTTATGTAAAAGCGGAGATTATGTTAAAGAGTTTTCCGTCCAATTACAACTGGGGTATCTTTGCTGGAGTTGAGGAGACCCTGAAGCTTCTCTCTGCTTTAGACAGTATATCGGTTAAATGCATGCCCGAAGGCAGCTATTTCGGGGAGTTTGAACCTGTTATGGTTATAGAGGGGAAATATCTTGATTTCGGGGTTTACGAGACAGCTATTCTGGGATTTTTGTGTCAGGCAAGCGGAATAGCAACAAGTGCTTCCAGATGTAAGATGTGTGCAGGCCAGAAACAGATATTCAGTTTCGGGGCAAGAAGGATGCATCCTTCAATTGCCCCAATGGTAGATAGGAATGCTTTTATTGGGGGAGTTGACGGTGTATCAACTATCCCGGGAGCAGAACTGATCGGGGAAGAGCCTGTCGGTACAATACCACATGCATTGATTCTTATAATGGGTGATACGTTAGAAGCAACACGCGCATTTCATGAAGTCATTAAGCCAGAAGTAGCCAGGATATCTCTTATTGATACATTCAATGATGAGAAATTTGAAGCTATAAACGTAAGCCAGGCTATGGGGGATAAATTATTTGGAATAAGGCTGGATACGCCTTCCTCGAGAAGGGGAAGTTTTAAAAGAATACTGGAAGAGACCAGATGGGAGCTTGATATCAGGGGCTTTAAAGATATAAAATTGATGGTAAGCGGAGGAATTTCGGAGAAAGATATAATAGAGCTGAAAGATATTGTGGATGCATTCGGGGTTGGAACATCAATAAGCGCTGCCCCGATTATTGATTTTGCGCTTGATATCGTAGAGATAGAAGGAAAGCCGATAGCAAAGAGAGGAAAGAGATCGGGCGGTAAAAAAGTTCTTCGATGCAGTAAATGCGGAAAAGACATGGTAATTCCAGATACCGAAAAAACGGGCGATTATTCCTGCACTTCCTGCGGCGGCAAATATAATGAAGTCTTTATGGATGCAATTTGTTCGGGTAGATCAGTATACAATTATCCCGAAGCTGGAGTCATAAGGGAGAGGGTTATAAAAAGTTTCAGGTTTCTGGATTTATAGGCGGATATTTTTTTAAAAATATTTAAGGTTTTAAAGTTATAATTTCAGGTTATAATATTCCCGCTGTCCTTATCAAACAGATAAGTTTTTGTCCTGTCCATAGAGATATAAATCGTTGAGCCTGCCTTAACGCCTTCAATATTTTTTATAAATGATACTATATTCAGTTCAACAGGACCTATTTTGCAGACCATGTTCGCCCTGGGAGGAAAACTCTGGATAAGTTCTATGGTGGAATCAATTCTATCGGCTGCAGGTTCTTGAAAAAAGTCTATCTCTTCAGGCCTTATTCCCAGCAGCACCTCTTTCCCCTCAAGCCTTTTAAAAGAATTACCAATATACGCTGGAATATCAAGTCTTTTGCTATCAAATATAAAACCGCCCTTATTGATATTTCCGCTTATGAAATTCATTCCAAGGATGCCAAAAAAATCAGCAACAAATGTATTTTTTGGATTGAAATACATATCAAATGGTCTGTCCACCTGTAAAAATCTTTTATTTTCAAGGACAGCAAGCCTGTCTGCCAGAGCAAGCGCTTCGTTACTGTCTGACGTAATATATACAGTTGTTGATTTTATATCTGCTACCAGCCTTTTAAGATATGTACAGGTATTCATCCTAATTTTAGCATCAAGATTGGAAAGAGGTTCATCAAGGAGGAAAGCATTAGGGTTATCTCTTATTATTGCTCTCCCTGTAGCTACCCTTTGTTTGTGGCCTGCTGATAATTGCCGGGGAAAGAAATCAAGATATTTATCCACTCTAATATCTATCTGCTTAACAGTACTGCCAACTTTTTTTGCCAGATTTTCCCTGGAATAATTTTTTACCCTCAGGGGGAAGGATATATTTTCCCTCGCAACCATATTTGGGTACAGGGCATAATCCTGAAATACCATTGCTATATTTCTTTCAGAAGGACTCTGTGCGGTTATATTCTTTCCGTTAAAAAATACATTTCCCTCAAAATCATTATCAAGGCCGGCGATAATTCTGAGCAATGTCGTCTTACCGCTTCCCGAAGGGCCTGTTATACAGAAGAATTCCCTGTCTTTGATATCAAGTGAAATATTTTCCAGTATCGTAGTGGCACCAAAACGTTTTGTAATGTTGCGAAGCGATATATCTGCCATTTTAATGCACCTCCGAGTGCATCTAGCATTTATTTAATTATAGCATAAGCAGGTAAATATATTAAAAGAATCTATTCTGAAGAATGTTATTATTTTTTCATAAATATTCTTATAACTATATTTATTATCACGGTAATCACGATAAAAAATCAAATATTGGTAATTTTTAAAGCCCTAAAGTAAGATTTATTTACAGTTCCAGTACCGAGGGACATATAAGTATTTAATATCGGTCAAAATATGGCAGTACAATAAGACAGACTTATTGGTCTTTCTAAATATCTTCTTAGAAATCAGTCATAGTCTTCATCCGTTGTCTTATATTCTTTCGGCTCATCAGGCAAGGGTGTCTCCTCCTCTTCTCCTATTTGTTTGACTGCTTTCTTTTCCGGTCCGGATGTAAAATCCAGGACAGTTATATTGGTTTTTAATACTTTAAGCCCCAGGTTTTGGGCGGCGAACCTGTTAACTTCATTTATAACTTCCTGCATTTTTTGGGAGACGTTAATACCTTTTTTGAGCTTTGCGTAAACATTTATAAGCGTCCCATCAGATTTTGGAAAAGCCCGGACCTTTAGATTGCTAATATCTTCCAAACCTGAAAGATTTTCCGCAATACGTGCCGAAACACTTTTTAATGTAATGCTGGCCTTTCCGTCCTTTACCGAAGCTATGTTTGTTACTCTTATCTTTCTCCTGTAAAATTCAAGAAATAATAAAGCTATGCTTATTATTATGATTAAAAGAAAGACAAGCCCGCATAAATATATATTTACAGAATCCTTGAATGCGAGTATTCTGTCAAATATATCTGACCACTGGAAAAGGTCGGTAAAGATATTCACTATAATAACTACAGATGAAATGATAATAAAAAACAGGATAATGATAACGATTATTCTATTGAATATGTTCAATTTATTGACCTCCATTGCATCTTATTGCTGATAATTTTATGATACAAAAGTTTCAAAATATTTGCCATCAATAATTATAATTTCATTTTTTTTTATAAGTGTTAGAATATTGCCCTGTAATAATGTTGATGAAGGGATAAAGATTGGATAATGTACTGCTATGGTCGCTCATTATTTTTATTGCTAGAATTGTGGATGTGAGTCTCGGAACCATCAGAGTAAATATGATAGTCAGGAGAAAAAAGATCCTGGCTGCTATTATAGGGTTTTTTGAAGTCGCAATATTCATATCGATAATAGTAAGAATAATAAATGAAGTTGATAATATATTTGGAATATTATCCTATGCGGCTGGTTTTGCTGTCGGCACTGTTATTGGAATAATGATCTCAGAGAAATTATCAAGGGACCTGATAAGCACAAACATAATTTCGAAGAATCACAGCGATGATATTAAGGAAGTCCTTAAGGAACAGGGATACGGGATTACCTGTTATGCAGGAAAGGGGATAGAAGGGGAAGTCGAGATAATAAATGTTGTATGCAGCCAGTCAAATATGAAATTGATGCATAAGCTGGTATATGGAATAGATCCCGGAGCCTTTATAGCAAGTTATATGCTGGATAAGATAAGAGGCGGGTTTATCAGGGGTTTGAAGAAAAAATGATAAATACTCCGGGGAAAAGTGCAATGGAAAAAAAAATTGGTTTTGATAATGAAAAATATTTGAAGGAACAAACTTCAGCAATACTTGGAAGGGTAGAGAAGTTCGATAATAAGCTTTTTTTGGAATTTGGCGGAAAGCTTTGTTTTGATTATCATGCAGCAAGGGTCCTACCGGGTTATGATCCGAATGTAAAAATAAGTCTTCTGCAATCCTTAAGGGATAAGATAGATATAATACTGTGTATCTATGCCGGTGATATAGAAAGCGGAAGGGTCAGGGGAGACTTTGGTATAACTTATGATACTGCTACTTTAAAATTAATTGACGACCTCAGGAATTGGGGGCTTGATATACTTTCTGTAGTGATTACGCGTTACTCGGGCCAACCGTCTTCAATAGTTTTTAAAAATAAGCTGGAAAGACGGGGGGTCAGGGTTTATCTTCATTATCCTATTGAAGGTTATCCTGCCGAAATTGACACGATCTGCAGCCGGGAAGGTTTTGGAAAGAATGATTATATTAAAACAAAAAACCAGATAATAGTGGTAACAGCGCCCGGCCCAAATAGTGGAAAATTATCAACGTGTCTTTCACAGTTATATCATGACCATAAAAGTGGGATAAATTCAGGATATGCAAAATTCGAAACATTTCCAATATGGAATCTTCCGCTGGATCATCCTGTAAATATTGCTTATGAAGCGGCAACTGCCGACCTGAATGATTTCAATCTGGTAGACCCATTTCATCTGAAAGAATACAACAAGATTGCAGTTAATTACAACCGGGATGTGGAAAGTTTTCCCATACTGAAACAGGTTATCAGCAGAATAATTAAAAATAACGATAATAATCAGCAGGTAACGTATAATTCTCCGACAGATATGTGTGTCAACAGAGTAAGTTATGGTATAACTGACGATGATATTGTGAGAGAGGCATCCAGGCATGAATTGATAAGAAGATATTTCAGGTATAGGACGGAGTATCTTCAGGGAGTTGAAAAAAAGGAAACAGTGGACAGAGTAAAACTTTTAATGGAAAGATTAAATGTCAGTATAGAAAATAGAAGGGTAGTGGCAATTGCAAGGAAGGAAGCAGCTGAAGCAGAGAAAAAAGGCAAGGGGAATAAAGGTATATTTTGCGGAGCAGCCCTGCAGCTTATGGATGAAAGGATTATTACGGGAAAGAATTCAAAACTGTTACATGCTGCATCAAGCCTTATTCTTAATGCCATAAAAACTCTGGCGAATATACCTGATGAAATACACCTGCTTCCGCCCGGTGTAATATTGCAGATATCAAAATTAAAGAAAGGTATCTACAGGGAAGAATCTGAAAGCCTGGACCTGGAGGAAACACTTATAGCTCTGTCAATAAGCACCACGGTAAATCCTTCTGCAGAACTTGCCATGAAAAAGCTTAAATTATTGAGGGACTGTGAAATGCATATGACGCATATACCGACACCCGGTGATGAGGTTGCACTAAACCGACTGGGCATAAATCTTACGACTGATGGTAGATTTTCTTCCAGAAATCTTTTTATTGCGTGATGATATTCTGATTTTATTTAACTGGATGTTATATATTTTTAAGTTAAAAAAATAAGAATAACCGGGCAAACTTTTAGAAGATAAAAAGGCTTTTTTAACCCGAGCTTTTTAATTTTGAGATTTTAATGGTGAAATAATCTAGATAATATCATATAAAGTATAAATATATATATTGTAACTACTACATATATATTATTGTTAATTTTTATTAAATATTATATTATTATTAGTATAATATTTATTAATTTCACCAAAAATCTGGATATAAATATAAAAATATTAATAGATTCATAATATACCGGTAGAAAATATGAACGGGACAGGAAAAAAACAGATCATACTGGAAATCGAAAAATTAAAAAAAGTTATAGATGATATAAAATATTCTGAAGGCAGGTATGAGATTTTAAAAAAATCGCTGGATGCAAGTGAGATAAAATACAATTCACTTTTAGATTCTATTCCCTCCGGGATAATAGAGATGGACCGTAATGGGATAATAGTTAATATAAATAAGAGCGCACTACGGATATTAGACTGCAAAAAAGAAGAAATAATAAAAAAACATTTTGGATCTGTAAATGCCATTAGTAAAAATAATCTTCCACAATATTTCAGATTATTTGATTATGAAGCAAACAGCAAAGAAAAATCTGGTGATGAAATAGTATTTGAAGACAGGAATGGGAATAAAATGTTTATTGAGGCAAGATCCAGCCTTATTAAAAATGGTGTCAAAGTTACAGGTATTCATATCATAATAGAAAACATAACCGAAAGTAAAAAGATCGAAAATGAACTGAAATATCTCAAATTTCATGACCAGCTTACCGGCCTTTTTAACAGATATTATATTGATGAAGAAATAAAACGCCTGGATGCAGAAAGGCATTTGCCTGTTGGATTTATAATAAGTGACGTAAATGGATTAAAACTGATAAATGATGCTTTTGGCAATGATGAGGGTGACAGACTATTGCAGAATATTGCAGGTGTTTTCAGAAAAGCATGCCGTAAGGAAGATATAATAGCCAGATATGGTGAAGATGAATTCGCAGTAATCTTACATGATACTGACAGGGAATCATTATCGGATATAAATGAGAAAATACTGAAATTGTGCGGATATATAAAAAAGGAGAAATTTGATTTTACGATATCAACCGGAATAGCCGCTAAAGAGAATGCAGTCGCTACTTTTAGTGATGTTATTACTGAAGCAAGGGACATGATGTATAAAAATAAACTCGTATGCGGAAAGAGCATGCAGGGAAATGCAGTTATATCAATGGTGGATTCGCTTCTTGGAGAAGGGTACGAGACAAGGGAACATGTAAAAAGGGTTGAAAAGATGTCAAAGGATTTTGGGACTTTTCTAAAGCTGCCAAAAAGCAAAATAGATGAATTATCAATACTTGCAAGCCTCCATGATCTTGGAAAAGTTGCAATCCCGGATAAAATACTAAAGGAAAAAGAAAAATTATCAAAAGAAGACTGGGATATAATAAAATCATTTCCTGAAATAGGTTATGATATTGCAAAATCTTCATTTAAGTTTTCTCATATAGCAGATTATATACTATGCCATCATGAAAGGTGGGATGGGAGTGGATATCCCGGAGGAATAAAAGGCAATGAAATACCTCTACTTTCAAGGATATTGTCTATTATAGATTCATATGATGTTATGAGAAGCGGTAGATTCTACAAAAAACCCTTAAGCAAGTCTGAAGCGATAAGAGAACTTAGAAAGTGCAGCGGTAAACAGTTTGATCCGGTGCTCCTGGAGCAATTTATCAGTCTTATTGAATAAAGGTCCGGTAATCATATATATATTTCCGGTCTTCTCTGTTTTAAAAGGGGTAATTCTTTTCTTATACGCGAAACTTTGCAGGGATCTATTATTCCGGATATTATCGATTCATCTTCTCCTGCTTCAGAAAAAATTTGACCCCATGGATCTACCATGAGGGAATGCCCATAAACAATGTAATCAGATGAAGCATCCCTGGCAGGAGACGCACAAACAAAATATACCTGATTGTCAAGGGCCCTGGCCCTGGCTGTAATATGCCAGTGGGCAGGGCCTGTAGTCATGTTAAAAGCTGCGGGAGCTATAATTAACAGGGCACCCTCAAGAGCCATTTTTCTTATCAGTTCCGGAAAGCGCATATCGTAACAGATAGCTATTCCGATTCTGCAAAAAACAGTGTTAAAAACAGTAATGTCATTGCCTGGAGATATATATTTTGATTCCTTAAAGCTTATACCATCTTTTATATTAACGTCAAAAAGGTGAATTTTCCTGTGCCTGGCAATCAATCTTCCCTCAGGATTAAAAGTATAGGAAGTGTTAAACATCTTTCCATTTTCAGATTCAGGTATTGAACCGCCAACAATAAATGTTTCCAGATCAAGTGCAAGTCCGGATAAAAAACTCGCTGTTTCACCAGGGAATTTTTCTGCTGTTTTTTGAAAATATTTATGGTTATACGGACAATTAAACATCTCCGGAAGGACTATGATATCAGAATTATATTTTTTTTTGGCCTGTCTTATGAATTTTTCTGCTTTTATCAGGTTATGCTTTTTATCTTTTTCTACAAGCGTCTGGCAGACAGCCAGTCTAAAGGTTTTATTTTGAGAATTCATATTAATTTACCCGGCAATCTTTGTACTCTTTCAGCTGAAAGGGTTCAAAATCATAAGGATTAATAATTTTATAAGTGGACTCCGGGTTGTTTAGAGCTGCTTCTGCAGTCTCCAACGATATTATAGTAGTTATTTTATTATACATTTAATCCAGCAACTGTTAAAAATAATTTGATTTGTAAAAGAATATTATTTATGATAATTCTAATTAAATTTAAAAAATATGACAAGGGATAAAAAAATGGGTATAAAGAAGGAGCATGTGGAAGGATACAAAAAAGCCGATGCTGTGCTTTATGCCCTGAGCACATGCCAGTGGTGCAGAAAAACCAAAAACCTTTTAAGCGAAATGGGTATAGACTATTATTATATAGATGTAGACCTGGCAGGAGGCGATGATCAAAAAAATTTAATAGAAACTATAAAAAAATATAATCCGGCCTGCAGTTTTCCAACCCTGATCATAAATGGAAGTGAAGTCCTGGTAGGTTTTGACGAAATAAAGATAAGGAAAAAGTTAGGATGAGAAATAAAAAAATAACAGGAAAACAGATAGATAAACTTTTAAAAAAACTTGAGGATGACGCAAGCTCATCTGGCTATAATTTAAATCCCGATACTGCTTTTACAAGAAAACTTGTGGAAGGGCTGCTGATAAACCTACAGAGATATGGATATCAGACATGTCCATGCAGGCTTGCATCGGGAAACAAAAAGGAAGACCTTGATATAATATGTCCGTGTGATTACAGGGATCCGGATCTGGATGAATATGGAACATGTTATTGTGCTCTTTATTTAAGCAAAGAAGTAAAGTCAGGGAAAAAAGAAATAAAATATATTCCTGACAGGAGACATGCAAAACCAGATAAATCAGATAAGACCGGCGGTATAGAAGGAAAGGATGATTTAAAATATCCTGTCTGGAGGTGCAGGGTTTGTGGTTATCTATGCGCAAGAGATAATCCTCCGGAGGTATGTCCGGTTTGTAAGGCAGAAAAGGAAAGATTCGAAAAGTTTATTAAGAATAGATAATGAGATATACTGATCCTGGCGGTAGAAAACCGGGATTTTTTAATTAGAGCCGGTCGATTACATCATCTCTTTCTATTAAATTTGCAAGGGTAACCTTATTTTCCCCAAATTTATTTGATATCGCATCAATCGCTTCAGTAAGATTTTCATTCCCATTATTTTTATTGTATATCAGGCTGCCTGGTTCGGATATACGCTCTAAGCCGCTTACCGATGCTCCTATAAGCCTTATTTTATTATGGTTTAGATCCATGGACTTTAAAAGTGATACTGTTGCCCTGTATATGTCAAAAATACCATATGTATTTTCACCAAGCACCGCCCTCCTGGTGATTGTCCTGAAATTGGAAAATCTTAATTTAAGCGTAATTATTTTACCCCTGTATCCCCTGTACTTCATATTTATGGCGATTTTTTGTGAAAGAAGGAGAAGTGTGGATTTGAGTGTAGAAAGATCATTAATATCCTTACGGTATGTTATCTCCCGGCCTATCGACTTTACTTCAGGATTCGGATTAACTTTTCTATTGTCTATTCCATTAGACATATCATGCATCATCCTGCCAGGTTCGCCGAATCTTGCTTCAATAATTTCCACAGGAGTATCTGCCAGATCTCCAATAGTATATATACCCATGGATTCAAGTTCTTTATTCGTAACATGTCCGACGCCATGGATATATGATACCGGAAGAAGCCTTATCTTTCTTAGTATCCTGCCTGTATTCTCCAGCACAGTCAGGCCGTTGGGTTTTCCCATGTTTGAGGCAAGCTTTGCGAGAAATTTATTTGGTCCCAACCCGGCAGAAGATGTAAGGTTGGTACTTTCGTAAATCCTGCCTTTTATTTTCTTTGCTATTTCAAGTGCATCTCCAAATAACTTTTCACAACCGGTAACGTCGAGGAAACCTTCATCGCACCCTATAACCTCTACAAGCGGGGTAAAATTGTAGAATATGCTTCTTATTATCATTGATTCCCTCAAATATTTTTCCATGTTAACAGGTATAAATAAACCTTCTGGGCAGAGTTTTTTTGCCCTGCTGATAGGCATTCCGGAATGGATACCGTATTTCCTTGCCTCGTAAGAGGCGGTAGAGACCACACCCCTGTTTAACGGCCCTCCGACAATAAGAGGTTTATTTTTGTATCCGGGATTATCCCTCTGTTCTATCTGGGCAAAGAATGCATCCATATCTACATGGATTATTTTTCTTAACTTTTCCAAACCGGCTCCGATCCTGCAAGTATGTTATATCTTAGAGCCTGGTTCCTACAGCTCCTTTTTATTTTTTTTAAAAGTGCCAGATCAATTGCTTCTCTGCCTGTGATGGTAATATCCCCATCCCTCTGTTCAGGATTTCCTCTTACGATCATAGCAGTGCTCTCTGTAAGTGTCTTGAAATATTTACTGTAAACAGGAGGGAAAAACACCGATTCAAATATTCCGTCAATGTCTTCCATGGTGCAGAAGAGCATTTTTTTCCCATCTTTTGTATTTTCAACCCTCCGGTTAAGGACAATTCCTGCACAATTAATATCACCGGGGCGGCTATTACCTATATTTTTGATAATTTTGGAGAAGTTGCCGCTTCTGCAGGGATTGAATTTCTCAAGCTCTTCCCTGAAATAGTCAAGAGGGGGATGGCTTATGCAGAATCCAAGTATTCTGAATTCTTCCTCAATTTTTTCTTCAATGCTGACATTGTTCTTTTTATTACATTCAAGTTTAAATACAGGGTTTAATGCTGGGTGAGAGCGGCCGCAGGGAAAGTGTTTGAAGGTCCTGAGATAATAGAATAGTGCAAGGAGATTCTTCCTGCCTGTTCCGGTATAATCAAATCCTCCAACCCTTATCAGGTTTTCAACAGCATTTTTATTAAGAGAGGACTTCTTGATACACCTGTGATAAAAATCAAAAAAATCCTTAAAGCAGCCATTTTTTGCCCTTTCTTTTATTATAAGATTTGCCCCTGATGGACCAAGGTCCCTTATGGAAGTTAGCGGGACCCTTATGGCCTTCCCGTTATCTTCGGGGCTGAATCTGTATTTACTCTTATTTACATCGGGGAGCTTAAGGGCCAGCCCCAGCCTCCGGGCTTCTTCTATGTATTGTGCCTGCCTGTAATATCCGGAATTATTTGAAAGTATTGAAGATATGAGCTCTGCTGGAAAATATACCTTTAAGTAGGCTATTTTATAAGATATTTCACTGTAGGCGGCGGCGTGGGCCCTGACAAAGCCGTAACTTGCGAACCTGGATATTAAATCAAAAATACGCCTGGCAAAATCAAGGGAATAGCCTTTTTGAAGAGAACCCCTGATAAATTTCGACCTCTGCTTTTTCATTTCAGGCGAAGAAAGTCCGGTGATTGCTTTTCGAAGTACATCTGCTTCACTGAATGAGTAGCCTGCTATTTCTATTGCTATCCTCATAACCTGTTCCTGGTAAAGGATTACCCCATAGGTATCTTTTAAAATGGGTTCAAGATCTTTATGAATAAATACAGTATCTTCTCTTCCGAATTTTCTTTCTATAAAATTTTTGACCATGCCTGACCGCTGCGGGCCCGGCCGGTAAAGTGAGATAAGAAGGGTAATATCATCAAGGTTTGATGGTTTTAGCTTTTTTGCCAGAGACCTGATGCCGGAGCTTTCGAGCTGGAATACTCCCAGTGTATTTCCGCCCTTTATAATATCAAATACTTTTTTATCGCCATGACTTATTTCAGATATATTTATATCAATATTCCTCCGCTTTTTAAGACTTTTGATTACATCACTTATAAGGCTGAGGCTTACAGAGCTTATAAGGTCTGTTTTTATAAGGCCGAGTCTTTTAATGCTTTCCATATCGTATTGTGTCATGATCCCTCCTGTATCCGAAAGAGTAAGCGGAACGGTTCCGGTAAGATCTCTGCGGGATATAATAAATGCAGATGGATGCAATGACATGTGTTTTATGTAATTTTCTATTTTTAAGGCGCAGGATAAGATATTCACAGGGATTCTGCCTTTCCCGAGAAGACCAGCAGCTTCTTTTATACTTTCCGGCGAAGCCCTCCCGGATGAAAAGCTTTCAGGTAAATCCGGCCTCTTTAATATATCATCGGTCTCAAATTTTCCAAGTCCTGCTATCCTTCCTGCCTCTCTTACGGCTGCCCGCGGCCTTAGAGTTGAGAATAGGCATACTCTGGAAACATTTTCTGCCCCATATCTGGAAGAAAGGTAGGACAGCAGCTCACTTCTTCTCCTGCTGCAGATATCAATATCTATATCAGGGGGGCTTTTTCTTCCGGTGTTTAAAAACCTTTCAAAATAAAGATTCTGCTCTACGGGGTCGACATCTGATATTCCCAGAAGATAGGATACAAGGCTTCCGGCAGCAGAACCTTTTCCGCATATGGGTATGTTTCTTTCCCTGGCAAATCCTGCCATGTCTGCGATTATAAGAAAATATCCGCTGAAACCTGTTTTTTCAATTATTTTGAGTTCCTTCTCAAGTCTGTAAAAGTACCTGGCATCAGGATAACACCCGAACCTCCGTATAAACCCCGTCATGCAGAGTTTTCTAAGGTAGCCTCCTGGACTGGTCTCTCCTGCAGGTATCTCAAAAAGGGGAAGCCAGGTCTTTCCCAGGTCCAGGTCCAGGTTGCATTTGCCGGATATGATAGAAGTATTTGATATGGCTTCCGGGATGTCCCGGAACATTGAAATAATTTCTTCAGAAGACTTAAAATAATCTTCCCCGCCCGTTATAATCCTGAAAAAGGGATCTTTTTTCATACCCATTGATTTTAATTTGGAAAGATACCTGTATATGCAGTAGCTTTTTTTATCTATGTAACGGACATTATTTGTAGCCACAGGAGGCAAATTGTTGGAAAGTGCAAAATTTGTGATTACTTCTGAAAGGTTATTGTAAAAGCCGGTCTTTTGGAAGGGGACTCTCTGAATTTCTATATAAAAATCGCCTTCGAATATTTCAATACAGCGGTATGCAGCTTTTAAAGCCCCGTACCTGTCTCCATTTTTAAGCAGATCGGGTATCTTGCCGTTAGGGCATCCGCTTAGCCCGATAAGACCTTCGCTGTTTTTGCTTAAATACTTAATATCTATTGAAGGAACAGAGTGTTTCTTTTTCAGGTGGGACCTGCTTACTATGCGGCAGAGATTTTTATACCCCCTGAGATTTTTTGCCAGAAGTATCATGTGGGACAGGCCGTCTATGTCAGACAAACATATTTCACATCCTATAATTGGTTTTATATTTGCGGATAAGGCACTTTCATAAAACTTGACCGCTCCACCCATCATATATCTGTCTGTCAGCGCAACAGCCTTCATATTGAGACCGGCTGCTGCTTTTATAAGGTCTCCTATCCTGACGGCGGATTCCATCAGGCTGTATTCGCTGTGCACATGAAGATGTGTAAAAGGAGTCACTTAATCCTCACCTGTTTCCATTTTTCTAAAAGAGCGCTTACCGCAATGCCCTCTGGACGGCTACCACTTTCCCCTGGATTAAAGGATCTGATTCCATTATCATGGGCATATATTCCGGATTAGAAGACCTGAGTTCAACATATTTTTCTTTTCTGTAAAATCTTTTTACTACAGCTTCGTCACCTATAAGCGCTACCACTATGTCACCATTATCTGCTACTGGTTGTGATCGTACTGCTATAATATCCCCGTCGAGTATATGGTCTCCGACCATGCTGTCTCCATGAACCCTGAGAGCAAAATCAGCATTTCCCCTTATTATATCGGCAGGGAAGGGGATACGGTCTTCAATGTTTTCTTCAGCAAGGACAGGCCTTCCTGCGGCTATCCTTCCTATGAGAGGGAGATACAGGGCTTCCTTTTCGGTACCCCGGCCCAGTGTCTCCAGGGCCTTCTTTGTTAGTTTTATGGAGCGGGCAGATGATCTTCTTTCTATATATCCCTTTCTTTCCAGTGAATACAGGTGATCGGAAATCCCCCTCGGGGAATTGATATAAAGCATACCTGCAAGCTCCCTTATGGAGGGAGGATAGCTGTTTGCCAGCATATAATTGTATATTTTTTTAAGAACCAGATGCTGTCTGCCGGTAAGTCTCAATCAAAGCCTCCAGATTTGAAAATTGAAATAATTCCTGTAGTTCCAGTTCCAGCCTGCCGGAGTTTACCTGCTTGATATTATTATATATAATTACTATACAAATGTATAGTAATTATAGGGATATTTTTTAAAAGGCTGCACCGGTAATTATTTTATTAATCAATTTTTGCAAACAATTTTTTAACAAATTTATCTTACATATAATATATTTTCTGTTGATTTTTGAGAAAAAGCCTGTATAATCCATGGTTTTGGTGATTGTTTATTAAATAAAGTATTTATTAAATAATCAATATTTTTGTTTTGCTTATTAAAAAAAGGTGGAAATGACAAATAGATATAACATAGTTATCAATATACTGTTCTGGATCCTGATTGCTGTACTTGTCTTTGCAGCGGCTGTAACAGTTCTTACAAAGAATGGACATATAGATCCATTTATACTAAAAACTGAAACAGAAGTTGTTGTAGAAAAAGAACCGGTTGTGATAACAAAAGTAGAAAAAATAAAGGAAGAAACGGAATGGTTCTATTTTATTGCAACAGGCTATAGTGCAAATGACCCGAAGCAGGGTACAAACAATATAACAGCTACGGGTAAACAGATAAGGGAAGGTATGATAGCAGTCGACCCCGATATAATACCTCTTGGAACAAAAGTAGAAATCAAAGACCTCGGTATTTTCACCGCAGAAGATACGGGTGGAAAGATCAGGGGGAACCGGATCGATGTATATTTTGATACCAGAGAAGAAGCCAAAAAATTTGGCCGCAGGATAATATGGGTCAGAATTCCTGACAGCAGCATAGAGCTTGCGGAAGAACTTTTTGAGTAGAGTTTATTATCAATTTCTAAATGAAGAGCAGTAAGCTTTTATGCTTTTTCACTATTATCCGAGATAATCTTTTTTAACATTTCATAGATCATTGAAGCTTTTGAATTATTCAGCCTGCTTATTTTAAAAGTATCCTTCCTGCTGCTGACATTAAGCGTAGATGAAAAAATACCTTTTTTCAGGTCGGCAGATGCAATATATGGATAAGTGGCAATAAATTTCTTTTCCCTGTTAATATTGGAATAAAAAAAGAAAAAAAGCTTCTTGTTGGTAAGTACGATATAGCCATCAATAATATCATTCAGTATGCCTTTTGCATATAAAACTGTCTTTTCATCCCTGTCCATAAAGGTAAAATAACCGACATCATGTGCTGTTTTATCAAAAAATGGTAAATCATTCATAAATTCCTCCGGTTAAATAAAATAACAAAGTTAATAATTCTAATATGACTAGATTAGCAAGGGTAATTATATAAGATAATAATTGATAAAAAAAGAAATTTGTCTAAAATGTTCTATTTAGTTTATTTTTTAAACCATGTCGGACAGGGAGCAGGATGAAAGCAAAAAGATATTTTCTATATTTACTTATACTGATAGTTGCTGGAGTAATAATTGTAAGCATTTTTTATGCAGTAAGAGACCGCCAAAAAAATAATATCTCGGAAGCTGGTGCCGCCAGCCCTGTTGATGTAACTGATGAAGTCAGGGAAAATACAGGAGAAGGCCAGGATACCCCGGAAGCAGGTATTTCCGAAGATGAAGCTGCGGAAATCGAGGGTGGCAATAATGCTGATTACTATAAAAGCAGTTCTGGAGATTTTGACAACTATGGCTTTATTTTACCGGAAGGCTGGGCCCTGTATGAAGAAAATAGTGGGAAAAGGGTGCTGCTCAAGGGTACAGGAAGTAATAACTCTTTAGAAAGCATTATGATAATGGTCGAAGACGGGGGACAATTTGAATCCTTGACACCCGTAGAGGAAATTATTGATAAATATATGCAAATAAAAGAAGAAGATGGTTTTAACGGAGAAATAATCGATAATTTTTATACAAAAATAGGAAAAATAGAAAATGAAGTCCATGGATATTTTTACGATAGCGGTCTTAAAGCAGGGGAAGAAGCAGAAAGTGAAGAAACCTGTAACAGTGAAATAGATCTATTTACATGCCTTACCAGCGGAGAAGATGTCTATATTGCCAAATATATGAGCAGCGGAGTGGAAAAGAATAGGGCTGTGGAAACATTTAGAAGATTTTTATCTGATTTTTCAATCGGTGCTGCTGCTGACGGCAGTGCTGAAGAAGATAAAAGTGGATCTATAAATATACTGGTACTGGGAGTGGACAGCGGTCTTGGAAGGGAATGGAGCAGGGAAAATGCAAGGTCGGATATAAATATTATAGTACACATAAATCTTGAGACATACGGAACCACAATAATTACAATTCCCAGAGACCTGTGGGTCCCCATAACCGGCCGTGGCGACGGTAAAATAAACGGGGCGTATGCTATGGGGGGACCCGAACTTGCTGTTGAAACTTTTGAAAATTTTTCTGGTCTTGATATAGATAATTATATAATAACTGATTTTGATGGGTTCATCCCTCTTATTGATTTCCTCGGCGGCGTCACTATAGAAGTTACCGAAGACCTTGCAGACGGATTTTCTAATTGTTATCTTAGCAAGGGGGTTCACCACCTGGATGGGGAGCTGGCACTTGCACTATGCAGGAACAGGCACCGTGATGGTGACGGAACCACACCGGGAGGTGCGTGGGCGCGCGAGAAGGAGGCTGCTAAAGTGATAAAAGCGCTTTATGAGCAGAAAACAACCTTTGAAAAAATAATATCGATACCTGCTTTTATTAATTTTCTTTTAAGGTATGTATGGTCAGATATGGATTTTAAGGATATGGTCACGCTCCTTCCTGTCCTGGGAAATATAAAATCAGGTGATATTACCATAAGAGGAGTACCTTCATACTGTAAAACGATAGGAAAGGCAAGCGCTGTAGTGCACTACGAAGAAGAGACAAAGCAGATGTTTGAAGAGATAAAAAAACAGTAGCAATAATAATGTGATTCTAATCTCCAATTCAAAAAGCCGGGCAGGCTGTTTAATTGACTTTTAAATTAGAAGTAGTTAATATTTGTTTTGCGAAAGATTGAAAATGTGGATATTTAATGTCCGGGCGGAAGTAGCTCAGCTGGTAGAGCATCACCTTGCCAAGGTGGGGGTCGCGGGTCCGAGTCCCGTCTTCCGCTCCATTTTATTTTATGGAAGATAGGATAATTAATAAATTTTTAGAAAAAGATATGATAAAGATAAGATTTGAGGACCTGGGCGAGATAAAAGTGAAGAAGGGCACTTCTGTCAGGGAAGCTGCCTCCATTCTTGACAAAAAATCTGCCAGAATATCTATTGCAGCTGAAATACTGGAAGATGGGAGGGTGCATAAAGATTTACCTGTTGTGGATTTGACTTATATCCCTGATTCAGATATTTACCTGAAAATACTCTATCCGGGAAATGATGAGAAGTCTTTAGGCATATTAAACCACAGTACAGCCCATGTAATGGCAGCAGCCATAAAGAAGATTTATCCGGGAGCAAAATTTGCGATAGGCCCGTCGATAAAAAATGGCTTTTACTATGATTTTGAGATAAACGGTGATATCTCTGCTGCAGACCTTCCAGGTATTGAAAAACAGATGAAAAAAATAGTTAAAGGGGGCCATCCTTTTGAACGTATGGTTGTCTCAAAAAAAGAAGCTGCCGGGATATTTAGTGAAAACCAGTATAAACTCGAACTTATTGAAGAAATCCCCGGAGATACCGTGAGCATATACAAGACTGGTGAATTTACTGATCTGTGCAGGGGTCCGCATATCCCTTCTTCATCAAGAATAGAAGCTTTTAAGCTGCTCAGCATAGCAGGGGCATACTGGAGGGGCGATGAAAACAATAAGATGCTGACGCGGATATACGGAACATCTTTCTACGGGCAGGAGGACCTGAAGCAGTATCTGGACAGACTGGAAAAGGCAAAAAACAGCGACCACAGGAAAATAGGGAAAGAGCTTGACCTTTTTAGCTTCCATGACGAGGGCCCGGGTTTCCCGTTCATTCATCCTAAGGGAATGATTATAAGGAATATAATTATCGAATACTGGAAGGAAGAACATGACAGGGAGGGCTATAAGGAAATAATTACCCCAATGATCCTGAGCAATGAATTGTGGAAGACTTCGGGACACTGGGATCACTATAAAGAAAATATGTACTTTGTTAAAATAGATGATAAAGATTATGCTATTAAGCCGATGAACTGCCCGGGAAATATTATAATCTACAAGAACAGCCAGCATTCATATAAGGAATTTCCAATGAAATATGCCGAACTTGGCCTGGTGCACAGGCATGAAAAGTCAGGGGTACTGCACGGGCTGTTCAGGGTAAGGAATTTTACCCAGGACGACTCCCATATATTCTGCACGGAAGAGCAATTGCCGGACCAGCTGGGAGATGTTGTAGATCTGGTCGAGAGGATGTACCGGGTATTTGGTTTTGATGATTATCATGTAGAACTATCAACAAGACCTGAAAAAAGCATAGGTTCGTTAGATACGTGGAACAGGGCGGAGGCCATACTTAAGGATGTTGTGGAGAAAAAGGACATAGACTATACAGTAAACGAAGGAGAAGGGGCATTTTATGGTCCGAAAATAGATTTTCACATAAAGGACTGTCTGGAAAGAACATGGCAGTGCGGGACCATACAGCTTGATTTTGCAATGCCTGAAAAGTTTGACATTCAATATGCAGGCGAAGACAACAAACGTCACAGGCCTGTTATGATACACAGGACCGTTCTGGGCAGCATAGAAAGATTTATGGGCATACTTATTGAGCAGTATGGGGGGAACTTCCCTCCGTGGCTGGCGCCTGAACAGGCAGTTATATTGCCAATATCGGACAAGTATGAAAAATATTCTGAAGAGGTATTTAAAAAGTTAAAGGAAGAAGGATGCAGGGTAATCATTGATAACAGGGTCGAGTCACTCAATAAAAAAATTAGAAAGGCCGAATTACAGAAAATACCGTATATGATAATAATAGGGGAAAAAGAGCAGGCTTCCGGCACTATAACTGTCAGAAAGAAATCCGGAGAGCAGCAAAAGCAGATTATATTGGCAGACTTTCTTGATATTTTTAATAATGCTGTAAAAAACAGAAGTTCTGAATATTAATTTTTATCCCTTTATTTTTTTTAAAATTATTCTTATAATTTAATATATTTATCTCAGGGAAGTTCCGTAAAAAATAAATTTAATATAAATATTTACCATAATACCAGGGAGTGCATTTATGACACTAAAAGAAAGAGTAAAACTGTATACAACAAAGACTGCTATCAGGGGGGCTCTTAAGGTCCTTCCGAAGTTGTCTGACGAAAAATGGCTGTCGTTGGTAAAGGGAAGAGTTTACAGAATGAAAAAAAGCTGGGAAAGGGATTTTCTGGAAAACATGCTGGTAAATCTTAAAAGGGGAGCTTCAAGAATGTCTCCTAAGGTCAGGGAAAAAGTCGTAATGAACCTTATCAATAATGCCATGATACAGGGGCAGCCTAAAAGAATGGAATTTGCAAAAAAATACGGGTTTAATGCTCCAAATCTTCTCGTAATGTCTCCTACCATGAAATGCAATCTAAGATGCTTCGGCTGCTATGCATGGCAGTATTCCAAGAAGGATGATCTTCCATATGATGTATGCAACAGGATAATAGAAGAAGCAAATGACATAGGTATATATTTCTTTGTTATTACAGGCGGGGAACCTTTTTACTGGGATCATATATTTGATTTCCTTGAGAGGCACAATGATTCATTCTTCCAGATATATACCAATGGCACGCTCATTGATGAGAAAGCAGCAAAAAAGCTAGCAGAACTGGGTAATGCCATACCATGCATAAGTGTCGAGGGTTTTAAAAAGGAAACTGAAGCAAGGAGAGGAAAGGGCACATGGGACAAGATAATGAGCGCAATGGATAATCTTGCAAATAACGGAGTTCTTTTTGGTTATTCAGTTACGGCTACCAGATCCAATAATGACCTGGTAGTAAGCGATGAATTTATAGACTTTTTTGTTAAAAAAGGTGCTTTTATAGGATGGTATTTTAATTATGTACCGATAGGAAGGGAACCGGATCTTGATCTTATGCCTACTCCAGAACAGAGAGATTACAGGAGGAGTAAGATACTGGAGATAAGGAGAAAGAATGATATTGTAGTAGCAGATTTCTGGAATGACGGCCATCTGGTAAATGGATGCATGGCAGGAGGGAAAAATTATCTCCATGTAAATGTAAATGGTGATGTTGAGCCCTGTGTTTTCATACATTATGCCGGCGACAATGTAAAGGAAAAGAGCCTTGTAGAAATTCTTAATTCAGATTTCTTCAGGGCATTCAGAAAGAGGCAGCCTTATACCGAAAATCACCTCAGGCCATGTGCAATAATAGATAATCCGAAGGTGCTCCGGGATATTGTAGCAGAAACAGGTGCATATCCCACCCACGATGGGGCCGAAACTATAATAGGATGTCTTGCAAAACCCCTTGACAGGTATGCTGAGGAATATAAGAAAATAGCTGATGTGGCATGGAAAAAGGAATACCTGCCTGAAGAAGATACTGAAGAGGCGGTATAGACAAATAATATTAATATTAGTATAATTTCCAACCATTGAAAAATAGTATAGATATTTAAGAATATAATTAAGTAGAAATCATCTATTTCTCACCAGATAATGGCTGAAAAAAGTTTATTGATCTGGTTATATAAATAATAGGTAGATGGTTCATCTGCCTATTTTTTTTAAAAACATAATGGAGGTGAGGGATTTATTAACGACAGGAGAATCAGGACAAACAGTCAGATTAGAGCTCCAGAGGTGAGATTGATAAATGATGACGGCAATCAGATAGGAATAATTTCCGTAAGGCAGGCCCAGCAGATTGCAGATGAAAAAGGTCTTGACCTTGTAGAGGTATCCCCAAAAAGCAAGCCTCCGGTATGCAAAATAATGGATTTTGGGAAATATAAATATAAATTGGAGATATCCGAGAAACTAAAGAAGAAAAAACAATCTCATATTGTTGTGAAGGAAATAAAATTAAGACCCAAAATCGACACAAATGACCTCAATACAAAGAAAAGGCAGATAGAAAAATTCCTCAAGAACGGGAACAAGGTAAAGATAACCATAATGTTCAGGGGTAGGGAGATAGTCCATAAACAACTGGGAATGGATATTCTCGAGAATATTATGGATGATCTGGGCGGTCATTCGTTTGTAGAGCAGAGGCCAAAACTTGATGGGTATAATATGATTATGGTTCTTGCCCCTTCATAAAATAACAGTAAATTAAGAATATTTAATAGGACAGCAAAATTATTCAGGAAGGATGTAGCTCATGCCAAAATTAAAAACGCATAAAGGAGCAGCAAAAAGGTTTAAAATAACGGGCAGTGGTAAGATTATGAGGAGGAGGGCTTTTAAAAGCCATATATTGACAAAAAAAGATGCAAAAAGGAAGAGAAGACTGGGTAGTGATACAGAGGTATCATCTGCCGATTCAAAAAGAATTAAAAGGCTTCTTGGGAGATAATAGAAAGGTGTGATCTGAAATGACCAGGGTAAAAAGGGGAACTGTAAAGAATAGGCGACATAAAAAGGTCCTAAAAGAAGCCAGGGGATACCGCAGCTCCAGCAGCAGGACTTTTAAATCGGCTAAACAGCAATTGATGAAATCAATGAGTTATTCATACAGGGATAGAAAAAACAACAAGAGAAATTTTAGAAGACTGTGGATAACAAGAATAAACGCTGCGGCCAGATTAAACGGATTATCATACAATGAATTTATAAACGGACTGAAAAAGGCAGATGTAGATATTAACAGGAAGATGCTTTCAGAGGTAGCTATAAGTGATCCTGATGCTTTCAAACAACTGACTGATTTAGCAAGGGAAAAATTAAGTTAGATATACATGGATATATATGGATCAGAATAGCACTAAAACAATAAGTGAGATTGAAAATAGAATTGATAAAGAGATCAAAAATCTCCGTTTGGATATTAAAGGTTCCGCTGATATTAAGAGACTCGGATTGCTGAGAAGCAAATATCTTGGCAAAAAAAGCTATTTACTCTCGATCCAGAAAAATATAGGGTCCCTTACTTCTGACCTGAAGCCGGTTGTAGGAAAGATTGCAAACGCTCTTAGAAAAGAGATTGAGAAGATAATCGGCGAAAGGGAGGCACAGATCAGGGAGCTGGAGCATGAAAGAAAGATGAGGGGGGAGGCTTTAGACCTTACGCTACCTGGAAGAAAACCCCTTACGGGAAGTACCAGCATTATATCCAGGGTTACAGAAGATATAGAAAAAATTTTTATAGGAATGGGTTATGAAATAGCAGAGGGTCCCGAGGTAGAAACTGATTATTATAATTTTGAAGCACTTAATACTCCCAGAGATCATCCGGCAAGGTCACTCCATGATACAATGTTTATAGGTGAAAATATTCTGCTTCGGACGCATACTTCCCCCGTTCAGATAAGATACATGGAACAAAACAGGCCGCCTATTGCAATAATAGTACCCGGGAAAGTGTACAGGAAGGACTACGACGTATCACATACGCCTATGTTTACCCAGATAGAGGGGCTTCTAATAGATAGAGGTATTAACTTCGGAAATCTTAAATGGACGCTGGAAGCATTTGTCAGGGAAATATTCGGAAGTGACAGAAAGGTAAGATTCCGACCTCATTATTTTCCATTTACAGAACCAAGTGCGGAAGTAGACGTATCATGTAAAAATTGTAACGGTAAAGGATGCAGGGTATGCTCATGGAAAGGCTGGCTTGAAATACTTGGTGCAGGTATGGTTGATCCCAGATTATATAAATTTGTAAATTATGATCCTAATAAAGTGAGCGGTTTTGCTTTTGGAATAGGCATTGAAAGAATATGCATGCTGAAATACGGTATTGATGATCTGAGATTATTCTTTGAGAATGATCTCAGGTTCATAAAGCAATTTTAATTGATATCAATATAAATATTTTATTGGGAAGGAATACGCAATATTGAAGGTAACCCTTAGCTGGATAAAAGAATTTTTAAAAGACACTGATCTGGATCCGATGGAAACAGCCCGGGTCCTGACTATGGGCGGCATAGAAGTAGAAAAAGTAGAATTTATGGCCTCCGGGTTTAAAAAAATAATTATAGGAAAGATAAAAAGTTTTAAAGAGCATCCCAGCGCAGAAAGATTATCATTATGCAGGGTGGACTCCGGAGAAAGAGACCTGAATATAGTATGCGGAGCAACTAATTTCAAGCAGGGTGACAAGGTGGCACTTGCTGTTGAAGGTGCAAAAATTGGTGATTTTACCATTAGGAAGAGGAAAATAAGAGGAGAATATTCGGAAGGGATGATGTGCTCCGAGAAAGAGCTGGGCTTATCTTCTGCGTCGGAAGGAATTATGATACTTGACGAGGATCTTCCTACCGGAGAAGATTTTGCAAAAGCCGTAGGCCTGGATGATGTAGTTTATGATCTTGAGATAACACCAAACAGGCCCGACTGCCTCAGTATTATAGGTATTGCAAGGGAAATAAGTGCAATGACAGCAAATGAGCTGGTTTTTCCTGATTTTAAGCTTGAAGAAAATATAGTCATTGGGGAGGAACTTGATATTGAGATTGAGGATTACAAACTGTGCCCCAGGTATTCTGCTATGGTATTTGAAAATATTGATATGGGAGACTCACCGGCATGGCTTAAAAACAGGTTGATAATGTGCGGCATAAGACCTATAAACATAATAGTAGATCTTACAAACTATGTAATGGTTGAAACCGGACAGCCCATGCATGCATTTGATAAGGATCTTCTATTTTCAAATAGAATAATAGTCAGAAATGCTGTAAACGGTGAAGAATTAAAGACAATTGATGAAACGTTAAGGACACTGGATGGAAATGAGATTGTAATCGCAGATGAAGAAAAAGCTATTGCGCTTGCAGGTATCATGGGGGGCAAGGGAACAGAGATAAACAGTAATACAGGCAAGGTTCTTCTTGAATCTGCAAACTTTTACGGGCCTTCTATTATGAAAACTTCCAAAAAGCTGGGTTTGAGATCCGAAGCATCCAACCGTTTTGAGAAGAAGATAGATCCCGGGCTTACCGTGTTCTCAATTAAAAGGTTTTATCAACTCTTAAATGAGATTACAGGTTATAAAAATATAAGTCCCTTATATGATAATTATCAAAAAAGAGACAGGGAGCGTAATATTGTATTAAGGCCAGAAAAGCTAGAGCAGGTACTGGGCCAGTCAATAGACGCCTCAAGGATTTCAGATATATTAAGTTCGCTATGTATAAAAAATAAAGTAAATAATGGCATTCTTAATGTAAGAGTCCCTTCGTTCAGGTTTGAAGATCTTGAAAGGGAGATAGACCTTATTGAAGAAGTCGCGAGAATTTATGGATATAATAATATAATATCCAGACCGGCGCTTCACAGCGGAAAAATAGGAAGATACAGCAGGGAGCAGTCAAATGTTAGAAGTTTGAGAGGATTTCTTGCAGATATTGGGCTGAATGAGGTAATCAATTATTCTTTTATAGGTCTTGATGAATTTAAATTAAATATGCTTGACAGGGAAGAGGAGTATAATAAATATATTGAAATAATAAATCCAATAAATGAAGATTTTAGAATAATGAGGACATCACTGCTGCCTTCTATGCTGGGAAATGTAAAAACCAATATTAACAGGAATATAAAAGATATAGCTATATTTGAAATATCAAGAGTTTTTATAGACACAGGCATGGAATTACCGGACGAAATACTGAAGCTTGGAATACTTCTTAGCGGTAAGGCAAATCAGAAAAGCTGGATAGGGGATGAAAGGGATTTTGATTTCTTTGATATTAAAGGAATACTTGAAGGTATGGAGGAAAGATTCAATGTTAGTCCCGAAATGGAAGCCAGAAAAAGGGAATACAGCTTTTTCCATCCGGGTATCAGCGGTTGCATAGCTTTAGGTAATGAAGAAACAGGAATAATCGGTAAGGTGCATCCGGCAATAATGGAGAAAATGGAAATAGGCCAGGATGCTTACTATGCTGAAATAAACATTGACATTCTAAATAAGAATTTAAAAGTTTCTGAAAGCTATGAGAAAATTTCACCTTTTCCTGCCATTGACATAGATATTGCGGTAGTAGTTGATGAAAATGTAAGAAACAAGGATTTGATATGCGAGATAAAAAGAAGCGGTTCAGGAATTTTGAGAAGTGTAAGGCTTTTTGATATATACCACGGTGAACAGATAGCAAAGAACAGGAAGAGCATGGCATATTCAATGAGCTTTAGAGAAAAAAGCAGGACATTGAAAGATAGCGAAGTGGAAATAATAGTAAACAGGATAATAGAAAACCTTGAAAAGAAATTCAATGCAGAACTGAGGGCATAAACTTTTTATTTAAATAATTTAAAATTATTCTAACATGTCAGGAGTTTGATTAAAGCATCACCAGACCCCCTGGCAGCCACAAGCCCTGATGGGAAAATAATAGATGTTAATGAAGCTATAGTAAAAGTTATCGGTGTTTTCAGGAAGAATCGTATTGGTACAGATTTTTCCAGCTATTTTACGGGACCTGAGAATTCCCGCGAAGGATACCGGTTTGTCTTTTCCATAAGCAGAGTAACAGATTATCCATTAACTATTCGGTACTCCAATTCAGCTTTTCAAATAATATTTTTTCCAGACAGGATCAAAAAATTCTGCAAGTTCCCGGTCGTATTTTATCATCTTTTCATGAATATCTGATCTATATAGTAGATCATGGGCTGCCCTGTCTTCGGGTTCAGGCTCATATTCCTCTATCCAATCCATAAACTGTTGATGGTGGTCTCTATATGGACATGGTCTTAACAGATTCCCATTTTCTGTTGCTCTTTTTTGTCCGTAACCAAAATCTGTCTGCCATTTGCGTATTGCTTTAAAGAAAGCAGAGTTCCAGATATCATCAAGGGTCGTCTTTTTGTATCTGTATATATCGTATATGTTGCCAGCAGAGTAAGGGGTGAAGACGCAGGGCATTACTTTTCCATTCCAGTCTATATAAAAGTACCCGCCATCTCTTCCTGCTGCTATACATCCGTTCACCAGAGGTCCATGGTTCCAAAAGTCTATGAGGAAATACCTTTTTTTCTCAATCTTGTTCCAGATCTTATTATAAAAATCAACTCTCTGAGAAGCAGTAGGCATGAGATCAAAATTAGGGTTTCTACCAATGGGAAGATATTGGAAGAAAAAACTGTAAAAAATTCCCTGTTCCTTAAAGAAAAAATCTAAAAATTTATCATCCAGCACGCTGGAGCAATTATACTTATTTACAGTAACTGATATACCAAATGGCAGCCCTGCATCCCGCATGAGGCTCATGGATTTTAACACTCTATTGAAGGTACCCCTTCCTCTCCTCTTATCAGTTGTTTCACGAAGTCCTTCAACGGAAAAGGCAGGAGTAAGGTTTTTGCATTCGGAAAGTTTTAATATCGTTTTCTTGTCTATGAGAGTTCCGTTTGTAAAAGACAAAAAAAGGCAATCTGGATTTTCTTTTGCTATTTCCATTATTCCTCTACCATCCGAAAAATAGGCAAAAGGTTCTCCTCCCGAAAAAACTATAAGTTTTATGCCCCATGTCTTTTTTACATCTTTTACAAGCTGGTCCAGAATATCCCATTCAAGTTTTGAGCTTATGGTTTCTGAACTTGCATAGCAGTCCCTGCATTTAAGATTACAGTAATGTCCAGGGCTTATCACTAAAAACCAGGGGGGATCACAGTGATATTTTTCATGGAATTCCGTTACTCCTGAATTATTCTGTCGGGGTATTATAAGTGATTTACTCCAGAGCCCGGCAATTACCTCTACAGCATCCTTTTTCAATATGCCCTTCTTAATAGACTCCTCCACCGAGTGTAGTATGGAATCTATCATCAATATTTTTTGTTCCTGTATACTTTTACAAGAATTATAGAATCTGCTTTTTTTATTTGTTTCAAGATATGAAGAGATTTTTCCCTTTAGATACCTGAGAAGTATAATCCTTAAAAAATCGTTGAAGAGAAGAAAGGTTATAAACCTGTATAGCAAATTACTGTTTTTTAAAGAAACCATTATCTTTAAAAAATTCATTTAAACCAAGAAAAATATACATTGAATGTTAAGGCATTTGAAACCTATTAAAAGCTCATATGAGTATTTTGCAACACCACATCTTTAAAGAAATTCCCATACATTTTATAATTATATAATAATTTTCTGAATTATAATATGCATAATACGGCCATGCTTTCCATTGTTTTATTTTTTTATCTAATCAAAAAATTTGACATTTAAATTTATATATGAGATATTTGTCAAAATACTATTAATATGATAGTAATAATAGTATTTTGAAATTTAAAAAAATGAGGCTTAAATAAAATGACTTCAAAAACAAAATTAAAAATTGATTTTTTAAACAATAATTCGGCAAAGATGTATCTTAGTAATATCGGGAAAATAAGACTGTTAACTGCAGATGAAGAATACAGACTTGCGCAGAAGATAAAAGAAGGCGATGAGGATTCAAAAAGAAGAATGGTTGAAGCAAACTTGAGGCTTGTTGTAAGCATCGCTAAAAAATACCTGAATAAAGGCCTGCTTTTTCTGGACCTGGTTCAGGAAGGAAATATGGGGCTTATAAGAGCTGCGGAAAAATTTGACCCGGAAAAAGGCTTTAAATTTTCAACTTATGCAACCTGGTGGATAAGACAGGGTATAACAAGGGCAATTGCTGACAGGGCAAGAACAATAAGAAAACCTGTACATATAATAACACAGATATATAAATTATTTTCCACACAGGAAAAGCTGAGGGATATACTGGGAAGGGAACCCACCAGCAGGGAGATAGCCGGTGAGATGAATGTAAAAATAGAAAAAGTAGAAAAACTCATGGAGATATCGCAGGAACCGCTGTCCCTTGATGAACCTTACGGTGAAGAAAGGGAAGAGACTTTTGGAAATTTTATAGAGGATAATAAAATTGAAAACCCTATTGAAAGTGCAATGGATTCGGGGCTCCGGTACCAGATAATCTCTGTACTTGATACGCTTGAAGGCAGGGAGAAAAATATTATAGAACAGAGATTCGGGCTCAGTGATGGAAACCCCAGGACACTTGAAGAAGTGGGCAGAAATTTTAATCTTACCAGGGAAAGAATAAGGCAGATAGAAAACGAAGCACTTGAAAAACTGAGACACCCCTACAGAAGTAGGAGCCTTAAGGATTTTTTGAAATAGTACGGGAAAAAGATATAGAAAGAATTTTTAGACTCATATATCCAATTCCCGGTATACTCATTTTATTAAAGGCTCTCCAGGATAGAAGATATATTTTTGGCGTAATCAAGAAGTAAAATAATATTTTTTACAAATTACATACTCCTTCATTCCACATAAATTTATTTTAAAAATTCACTGATAATTTTTAATGGAATTCTATAAAAAATTACCTGATATCAGCAATTCCCATATGATGCTATATTTTAAAATGTAACCGGATAATTGTACCCTGATTAAAAAAATTTCCAGGAAAATTAAAAATAATATTGCATAATATTTAATAATTATGTATAATATGCAAATATTATTATTGGAGTTATTATGAAAAAGAAGATAAATATAGGAATAATAGGAGGTTCCGGATACACAGGACTGGAACTTATGAAGATACTGGGAAATCACAAATACAGCAATGTAAAATTTATAACTTCCAGGAAACTTAACGGGGAAAAGCTGTCTGATGCATTCCCATCTTTTTTACAGAGCAAATATAACAACCTTTTATTTATAGCTATTCCGGATGAGTGGGATTTTCAGGGTATTGATATTTTATTTTTATGTCTGCCTCCGAAAAGCTCAATGGAGTTTGTCAAAAATAATTATGGCAGGGGAAACTTTAAGATAATAGATATAGGCTCGGATTTCAGATTAAAAAAGGCAGCTGATTACAGTTTCTGGTATAAAACCGATCATGTTGCCCCTGAACTGCTGGAAAAATTTACGTACGGTCTGCCGGAGGTCAACAGAAAAAAAATAAAAACGAGCAAAAACATATCTAATCCCGGCTGTTATCCGACTTCAGTTCTTCTTGGCCTTGCACCTCTTTTAAAGAGTGGCTACAGGATAGAAAGCATAAATGTAGATTCAAAATCAGGTGTTACCGGAGCAGGCAGGAAGTTAAAAGAGGCATATCTTTTTGGAAACCTGGATAATAATTTTTATGCATACAGTTCTTCAGGACACAGGCATACAGGGGAAATTGAGCAGGAGATTAAAAAAATATGCGGCTATGGGTTAAAAATAGACTTTACGCCGCATCTTCTTCCTCTAAACAGGGGAATTTTTTCTTCAATTTACTGCAAAATAAGAGAGGCCGGTAATATTGAGGATAATATTATAGATATTTATGAAAAATTTTATAAAGACAGTATATTTGTTAAGTTTCTGGGTAGAGGTATACCGGAGATAAAAAATGTCACGGGTACCAACCTCTGTATGTTGGGAATAGATTATGATATTAGAACCGGTACTTTAAAAATATTCAGTGCTATAGACAACCTTCTAAAGGGAGCTGCCGGGCAGGCTGTTCAGAATATGAATATTATGATGGGATTTGAGGAAGACGAAGGTTTGAAAAGTCCGGGGATATACAGTTGATAATATCAGATTATGACAGGTGACGGAGTACTTTTAAAATATGGCAGGCAGCATAACAAAAGAATGGGAATTAGTAAAAAACGGGAGCATAACCTCTGTTCCCGGATTTATGGCCGGGAGCTCTCATTGCGGACTTAAAAGTTCAGGAAAAAAACCTGATATTTGCATATTGTATGCCCCGGATGGGTGTATATGCAGCGGAGTTTTTACAAAAAATAGATTTAAAGCTGCTCCGGTGATAATAGACCAGGAAATTCTTAAGACAGGTAATATAATAAAAGCGGTTATCGTAAATAGCGGTGTCGCAAATGCATGCACCGGGAAAAAAGGTATGGAAAATGCGTTGTTGACAATAAAGCTGGCAGGACAGGAGATCGGTATAGAAGAGAAAAATGTCCTTGTCGCTTCAACTGGAATAATAGGGAAGCAGCTGCCAATGGATAAGATTAAGAATGGTATAATAGAATCTGCAGCTAAACTTGATTATAACAGCGGCAGGGAAGCTGCACGTGCAATTATGACTACCGACAAGGTCGAGAAAGAAATTGCCATAAGCAGGGCGCTTTATGATAATAAAAAGATAAATATCGGCGGAATTGCAAAAGGTTCGGGGATGATAGAACCAGATATGGCAACAATGCTGGCTTTTATAGCTACTGATATTTCTATCAAAAAGAAGCTTCTGGATAAAATAATAAAAAAAGCAAACAAATATAGTTTTAATAGTATAACTGTAGATGGCTGCCAGAGTACAAATGACATGGTAATTGTTATGGCAAACGGTAAAAGCGGAATTGAAATAAAAGATGAAAACGATAAAAACTACAAAATATTTTCAAAAGGCCTGTCTTTTGTAATGGAAGAGCTCGCAAAAAAAATTGTAATGGATGGAGAAGGCGCTACAAAATTTATTGAAATTATGGTAGAAGGAGCGCTCAGCAACAGACAGGCAAAAAAGGCGGCATCTAAAATAGCAAATTCAAATCTATTTAAAGCGGCTATTTTTGGCAGGGATCTTAACTGGGGCCGTATAATTGCCGCACTTGGATCTTCAGGTTGTGATTTCTATCCTGAAAACATAGACATCTATCTTAATGATATGAAGATTGTAAGCAGCGGAATGGGTATGGATATAAAGAAGGAAATAAAAGAAAAGATTTTCAAAGAAAGGAAATTGTATTTCAGGATAGACCTGAAAAACGGGGGAGGACATTCAAAAGTCTGGTCTTCAGATCTTTCATTTGATTATATAAAGATAAACGCCATGTACCATAATTGAGAATAAAACATAATAAAAGGGACAGGAGATGACGGATTTTAATAAAATTAATAAATATTTCAATGATAAAACTAAAAAAGGTGATTCATATCTTAGAAAGGCTGCAATACTTCTGGAATCTCTTCCATATATCAAACAGTATTCAAATAAGATAGTAGTTGTAAAAATAGGCGGAAGCATGATGGAAGATGAAAGAATCATTAAGAGTGTGCTTGACGATCTGGTTCTTATGAAATTTGTCGGCATAAGAGTCGTGCTTGTGCATGGAGGAGGTAAACAGATAACAGGACTAATGAAGGAAAAGGGGATTAAAGCTGAATTTGTTGACGGTCTTAGGATTACCAGCGGGGAAGTAATAGATATTGTAAAAATGGTACTTATTGGAAGTATAAATTCCAGACTTGTCTCATACCTTAACAGGCATGGAGATATTGCTATAGGTATATCTGGTAACGATGCTAATTTTATTAAATGTACCAAGAAGCAGTATTCAAAGAATGGAAAAAAAATTGATCTTGGTTTTGTAGGCGATATTAAAAGCATAAACCGGAAGTTTCTTGATGATATTATTCATAACAACTATATTCCTGTAGTTGCAACACTTGGCGTTGATGAAAATGGAGACCTATATAATATCAATGCAGATTCATGTGCATCCGACATTGCGGCAGCACTTGATGCAGAAAAAATGATAATACTGACAGATGTTGACGGGATAATAGATGAGGAAAATGGTAATAAAAAACTTATATCCAGGCTGAGTTCTAAAGAATGTTTTAAATTAATAGAAAATGGGAAAATAAGCTCCGGTATGATACCCAAGGTGAAAGCATGTATAAGAGCGCTGTCTTTGAAAGTAGGCAGGACACATATATTGAATGGTACTACGGAACATTCAATACTTGTTGAAATCTTTACCGATAGGGGAATAGGTACCATGATAACAGGAAACGAGGTTTGAAGGTAAATATTATGAATAACATTAATAATAGTGCAGTTTTTAACCGCGGAAATAAGTATCTGATGCATACATACAGCCGATTGCCGGTGGTCTTTAAGAAAGCAGATATGCAGTATTTATGGGATATTGAAGGTAGAAGGTATTTAGATTTTATAGCCGGCTACGGCTGTCTGAATGTCGGGCACAGCAATAAATATATAGTTAAGGCTCTTTTAAAACAGATCCCCCTTATAATACAACCTTCAAACCTGTATTATAATTTACCACAGATTGAACTGGCAGAAAAGCTTTGTGAAATTTCAGGATTCGGCCAGAAAGTCTTTTTTGCAAATAGCGGGACTGAATCAATTGAAGCGGCAATAAAACTGGCCAGAAAGTATTCTACGGATAAGTATGAAAATAAACGTATTGAGATAATAACTTTTAACCGTTCTTTCCATGGGAGGACTATGGGAGCCCTTTCAGCAACCGCACAGGCTAAAAAACAGAAAAAGTTTGAACCGCTTCTTAAAGGTTTTGCATACAGCGAGTTTAATAATATAGAAAAAGTAAAAGAACTTGTAAACGAAAAGACCTGTGCAATAATGTTGGAACCTGTTCAGGGAGAGGGCGGGATATACCCTGCAGATAAAAAATTCATGGAATATTTAAGGGATATCTGTAATAAAAGGGATATATTACTAATTTTTGATGAGGTTCAGACAGGTTTTGGAAGAACAGGAAAAATGTTTGCATATGAAAATTATGGAATAAAACCCGACATTCTTGTAATAGCAAAGAGTCTTGGAGGAGGAATGCCCATAGGAGCAATAATATCCACCGATGAAATAAGCAGATCATTTGCTCCCGGGATGCATGGTTCAACGTTTGGCGGAAATACAGCATCCTGCGCAGCAGGAATTGCAGTGATTGATTATCTTCTGGGGAATAAAATTCCGGAGAGGGCCGAAAAGCTTGGAAAATATTTTATTTCAGAACTGAGAAAAATTCAGAATAAGTATAATATAATAAAAGAAGCCAGGGGGATGGGACTTATGGTTGCTATGGAGTATTCAGAACCTGCTGCATCAAGGTTTGTAGACGATGCATTAAAAGATGGGATTATATTAAACAGGGTATCGGATTATATTTTAAGGTTTCTCCCTCCTTTAATAATAACAAAGGCCAATATAGACAAACTGGTGAGCTGGCTCGATAGGGAGAGCGGGGTGATTGAAAATGAAAAAAATAAAAAAGATTGATTTTTTAACTTTAAAGGATTTTGATAAAGATAATTTAATTGAACTTATAGATCTAACCAAAGTTGTTAAAAAAAATCCCAAAAAGTATACAAAAGTACTGAAAGATAAAAATATTGCACTTTTATTCGATAAGCATTCCACAAGGACAAGGCTCTCTTTTGAGGCAGGGATAAGCCAGATGGGCGGTAATGCAATCTATCTTGATTCAAAGAGTCTTCAGCTTTCCAGGGGTGAGAATTACAGTGACACTGCAAAAATATTTTCAGGATATCTTGACGGGGTTGTAATAAGGACTTTTGAGCACAAGATAGTGGAAATATTTGCAGAAAACTCTTCCATACCCGTAATAAATGGATTAACAGATTCCTATCATCCGTGCCAGATACTTTCAGACCTTTTTACGATTAAAGAACTTGGCCTGTTGAAGCCGGACCTAAGATTCACATACCTTGGAGACAGCAATAATGTCACAAATAGTCTTATGATAGGCCTGTCAAAACTGGGTATGGGGATTACAATAGGATTTCCTGCTGAATATAGTCCTTCTCCTTTGATGATTGAATACTGCAATGAGATTGATGGCTCAAACGTTATTCTGGAGAACGACCCGGAAAGAGCAGTCAGGGATGCCGATATAATATATACAGATGTATGGGTCAGCATGGGTGATTCTGACAGTAAAGATAAAATAAAAAGATTAACTCCCTATCAGGTAAATAAAAATATTGTAGAATATGCAAGCAGCAATGTGAAGATAATGCATTGTCTGCCGGCCCACAGAGGAGAGGAAATAACGTCTGATATAATTGATGGTAAAAATTCAGTAATATTCCAGCAGGCAGAGAACAGGCTTTATGCGCAGAAGGCTTTGCTCGCATATATTTATAACAGGCTATAAAAGCGGGGTCAGGATTGAAAAAAAGAGAAAGGCTCAAAGCTATAGAAGAATTAATGGAAAGTAAAAAAATATCTTCCCAGGAAGAGCTGGTAAAAGAGCTTAAAAGGAAGGGTTGCAATATAACACAGTCTACGATTTCAAGAGATCTCTATGAGCTAAGGGTAATAAAAGTGAGAAATCATCTGGGTGAAGAATATTATTCTTCCGAAAGCAGATTTCGTAGAGACAGTATGTTTAATTTTGAGAAGCTAAGTTCAAAATTTAGAAGCAGTGTCCTTTCGGTAATGCAGGCAAAAAATATACTGGTTATAAAGACATACCCGGGTGAAGCCCAGGGTACTGCTGCTGTAATAGACGGGATGAACTTTGTTGAAATACTTGGTACTGTTGCCGGAGACGATACAGTAATATCTGTTTCTGACAGCGAAGAGCATGCAGGATCCATAAAAGAATTTATGGAAAAACAGTAAGGTGAATTTTTATTGGATTAACAATTGAAAGGCAGGGAAATGAGTAATACAGCTATACTTGCATATTCAGGGGGGCTTGATACATCAATATCCATAAAGTGGATAAAAGATAATTACAGAATGGATGTTATCTGCGCGCTTGTAGACTGCGGCCAGCCCGGCAACCTGGATGAAGCGTATCAAAGAGCAATGGATGCCGGAGCAAATGAAGCATTCATAATTGACGCAAAGGATGAATTTGTTAATGATTTTATATACCCTTCTATAAAATCAAATGTTAAATATGAGAAGAAATATCCGCTTGCAACGGCAATTGCCAGACCGCTAATAGTTAAAAAACTCGTGGAGCTGGCAAAATCTAAAGGTGCAGAAGCCGTGGCCCACGGCTGTACCGGAAAGGGCAATGACCAGGTAAGGTTTGATGTGGGTATCAGGACCCTGGCCCCGGATCTAAAAATAATAGCTCCTCAGAGAGAATGGAACCTTTCGAGGGAGGATGCAATAGAATATGCAAGAAAGAATAATATAAAGATAAATGTTGATAAAAAAAGCCCTTACAGCATAGATGAAAACTTCTGGGGGAGGAGCATAGAATGCGGGGTACTGGAAGATCCATGGGAAGAGCCGCCTGAAGAGATATATAAATGGACTAAAATAATCAGGGACACAAAAGATTATGAATATATTGAGCTGGATTTTGATAATGGCATACCTGTAGCGCTGAACGGAAAAAGTTTATCAGGGATAGACCTGATAATGAATTTAAACCGGCAGGCAGGGAAATACGGTATAGGCAGGGTAGATGTGGTGGAAAACCGTCTTATAGGCATAAAATCAAGGGAAATTTATGAATCACCTGCAGCTGAAATACTTATAGAAGCTCACAGACAGCTGGAATCAATGGTCCTTGACAGGGAGCTGCTGCACTATAAATACCTTATTGAAGAAAAAATGGCGGAGATTATATACTACGGACTATGGTTTACTCCTCTAAGAAAATGCCTGATGTCGTTTGTAGATGAAAGTCAGCATTACATAACCGGCAAATTAAAAATAAGGCTGGAGTATAAGAATTTCAGGATAACGGGCAGGAAGTCGGATTATTCACTTTATGATAGGGATCTGGCAACTTATGATAGGAAGGATAAATTTGATCCGGTCCATTCGGAAAGTTTCATAAGAATATTCGGTTACCCTTATGAAATACTGGGCAGAAAAGGGAGAATAAATGAATAAAATATGGAAAGGTCGAATTAAGAGTGACACAGACCGGGCAGTGGAAAATTTTACTCATTCTATAGGCATAGACAGCGCTCTTTACCTTTACGATATGATGGGTACCGCAGCCCACGTGATAGGACTTAGAAAATTAGGGATAATAAGCAGTGAGGAATTAAAGATAATAATAGGAGGACTTGCAGGACTTAAGCAGGAAATCGAAAAAGGGCGTATTGAAATAGATAAATATGAAGATATCCACAGCCTTATTGAAAATGAATTGTATTCAATGATAGGCGGTCCTGCCCTGAAGGTCCATACTGGAAGAAGCAGGAACGACCAGATTGTACTGGATGAAAAATTATTTTGCAGGGATATTATAATCTCGCTCATGGGAGAGGTTATAAGTCTTATGGGCTGCATCATTGATATATCAGCGGAACAAATCGGTACTGCTTTCCCTGCATATACCCACATGCAGAAGGCACAACCCGCATATCTCGCGCATTACCTTCTTTCATATTTTGAAAAGCTTGCAAGGGACTGCAGCAGACTCAGCCATGCTTTTGAAAACTGTGATTATATGCCACTGGGGGCAGCAGCATGCGCAGGAAGCGGCTACAAGCTTGATATGGAGATGCTTGCAGGGATACTGAGGTTTAAGAATATAAGCTCAAACAGCATGGATATAGTTGGTGACAGGGATTTTATCGTAGATCTTGTATATAGCTGCAGTATGATTATGATTCATCTTTCCAGATTCAGCGAAGATCTTATAATATACAATTCAAATGAGTTTTCTTACATAGATATTGAAGAATCTTTCTGCACGGGAAGCAGTATAATGCCCCAGAAGAAAAACCCGGACGTTCTTGAACTGATAAGAGGAAAAAGTTCGCTTGTAACGGGGAATCTGATGCAGATAATGATGATGTTAAAAGCACTTCCTTCCACTTATAACAGGGACCTTCAGGAAGATAAAAAAGTCCTTTTCGATGCAGTTGGAGAAACTGCAAGAAGCATATCTATTTTTTCGGAACTTATAAAGAAAATAATATTTAATAAAAATATCATCAAAGAAAAATTAAAGGATGGTTTTATAGAAGCTACAGATATGGCTGATTATCTGGTATCGAGAGGGGAAGCCTTCAGGAATGCCCACAAAGTAACCGGTAAAATTATAAATTACTGCATTGAAAACAATAAAAAAATTGGAGAACTTACAATTGATGAATTAAAAGGATTCTCAAAGCTTTTTGAAGATGATATATATGAACATATAAATCTCCAATCGTGCATGGAATCAAAGATAACCGGCTGTGGGACTTCGAAAAAATCTGTTAGGGAAAATATCAGGAAAGGAAGAAAAAAAATTAAATCTTTAAATAAATTACTGCAGGACCTTAAGGCAAGAACAGTTGATTTTGAAAGTATTATTGAAAAGGCAGAAGATATTTACCCGGATAAAGGTGAATAATCATGAAATGGAAGGATATATTCAATCTTGGTATAGAAATGGGCCAGGACTGCGACATAAGAAATATTGACAAACCAGGCAGCTACAGCAGAATTTATTCGGACTGTTCCATTATATATGGAAATGGTGACAGTGAAATAAATAAAATATATGCAGCAGTTGATGCTGGCGTGTCAGAGCTGCTTCTGGTTAATGAGTTAAATAAAAGGGGCTCTGATATTGACGGAGTGCTGGTACATCACCCTACGGCAGCAGGTGCATATAATCTTACCGGAGTAGTTGAATTGCAAAAATTTAACTGGGAAAAGACAGGCGTGGATCCGAGAATAGCCGATAAAATCTATGAAAGCATGATAGATGACGAAGCTATCGAGTTAAAAGAGAAAAACTTTCTGGATGTAAAAAGTGCGGCAGAATTTCTGGGCATCCCTGTTATGTGCATGCATACTGCAATAGATAATATAGTCCAGGTTTTTTTGAAAACTTTTTTATAGATAAAAAATTATGGAGATTAAAGGATGTTTTAAGAGAATTTAATAAAATTTACGAATGCTCACAGGCTTCGGCCATGGGTGATGAACCATATATTATAGGAGATAATATCAAATCATATACCGGCAGGATAATGGTGGATATGACCGGGGGGATAGATCCTGATTCAAAGATATTTTATTATTTGAAAAAGGCGGGGATAAATACACTGATTGCCATGCACTACAGTCAGGATAATGTAAAATCTATACGTGAGAATAAAATAAATGCAGTGATTACTGGCCACATGGCAGGTGATTCAATAGGGCTTAATAAATTTTGCGACAGGTTGGAAGAGAGAGGGCTGGAGATAGTTCAGGGATCAGGATTTTATAGATACAGGAGAGGTAAGGATAAAATATAATTCAAAAACCCGTTCTTACCTGTTATTCAGCCTCATCTTCAGCATCTTCCGTAGATTCTTCCGGTATTTCCAGCTCAATTGTTACCTCTGACCCGTAACCAAGATACTGGCCGCCCTCCGGATCCTGGGATATTACTTCTCCATCTTCTGCATCATCTGGAATTATCAGAACCGTAAAACCGGCATCTTCGAGTATCTCCACTGCATCTTCAAGTTCCATACCGCCTACACCGGGAACCAAAATCCCGCTGCTTATCCTTATTATTATTTCTGACTTTTTATTATATGAAGTACTGCTTTCGGGAATCTGGGAAAAAACTTTTCCAATTTCTTTTTTACTATCTTCATATATCACATCTATATTTTCAAAACCATTTGAAGAAAGTACCGACAAAGCTTCCTCTTCTGTAAGCCCTATAACATCCGGTATCTCACCCTCGGGATTCTCTCCTTTGCTTATATATAATTTTACTTCTGTGGATGGGGTAACCTGTGATCCGCCGGCCGGGCTCTGTCTGAATATAATGTCAACAGGGTTATCATCATTGAATTGATAAATGATTTCACTTATTTCCATATCAAACGACTTAAGGATATCTCTGGCACGGCCCATATCAAGCCCGGTAAGATCAGGCATTTTAAAAGTCTTCTCACCCTTGCTTACATAGAGTATTATGCTAAGTTTTTCTCCGGTAAGAGATTCAAGGAAGGACCCTGCCTCCGGACTCTGATCAAATATTATCCCACTGTTATAAGTATCATTAAATTCGCGGACTTCAGTAATCTCAATAAAAAGTTCATCTAAAATCTTTTTTGCCTCTTCAATACTAATACCCCTGACATCGGGGACCTCAACCCTGTTATGCACGTCACATGTTTCCAGGGGTTCATTTCCTTTGACAAAGATCTTCCATGCCAGTTTTTCTTCGGGACACCATAGGACCGGTAAAAGTCCTGATTCACTGCATATCTCTATATCTATTAATTCGCCTTCCGGACTTTTAAAATCTGTTATATCTTTATCTTCCAGGGCAGACAGCATAAATTCACGCCATATGTCAGCAGGATATGTGCCTCCTACAACAACACGGCCGTTTATGGGCTCCATTGGATCGCTGCTTCCAGGGTTTCCCATCCAGACTACAGTAACCAGCTCCGGCGTGTAGCCTGCAAACCAGGCATCCTTATAGTCTGTTGTAGTTCCTGTCTTACCCGCTGCAGGTCTTCCGATATTGGCGCCACTGCCGGTACCGGACTCAATGACTTTTTTAAGGATCCTGGTGATATAATGAGCCTGCGGCTCTTCAAGAATCCTGGTAGTGATGCCTTCTTCAGAATCATCATTCTGATATAAGATGTTCCCTTCAGAATCAGTTATTTTAAGTATGGTAACCGGTCGGTGATATAATCCTCCGGATGCAAGTGTTGAAAACATTTTGCTTATATCAAGAGGGGTAACACCTACTTCCAATCCGCCAAGAGCAATAGCCGGATTGCTTCCTATATCGCTGATTTCCATCTGGCTGCATAGGGATTCGACATTCTCAGCACCAATTTCCATTATAAGCTGTGCGTATACTACATTAACGGAATGGACTGTGCCGTCTGCAACGGAAATATTCTCACCAAACTTCTGTCCGCCATAGTTATCAACTATCCAGTCAGGACCTTCAGGCATATCTATTGTTATGGGCCCATCAGGGTTAAACTCATTTTTTGCAGAAAAGCCCTGCCTGACCGATTCCATAAGGACTGCTGTCTTGAAAACAGAACCCGGCTGTCTTTTACCCTGGGTTGCAATATTAAATTTACTTTCGGAATAATCCTTCCCGCCTATGAGTGTGTATATATATCCATTACCGGGATCCGAGCAGATTAAAGAATAAGAAGGTTTTATTTCATCGGGGAAGACATTCAGCACGGCCTTTTCCGCTTTTTTCTGGAGGTCTGTATCGAGGGTGGTATAGATCCTTAAGCCGCCTTTGAAAACATCATAATCATTGAATTTTTGTTCGTACAGCTGTTGTTTGACGAAATCTATAAAATAAGGGGCAAACCTTTTCCCGGATGCGGCATTTGATAAATTGAGTCCTTCACTGCTTATTATTACAGGTTCTGCAAGGGAGTCTATATATTCGTTTGAATTAATATAACCCTGCTCATACATCACTTTAAGGACAAGATTCCTCCGCTGCTTTGCTTTTTCAACACTGTTAAAAGGAGAATATATTTCCGGTGATTGTACCAGGCCTGCAAGCAATGCCGCTTCCGGTAAGTTTAGACTTGCGGCATTCTTACCAAGATAGACCTGTGAGGCTTTTTCTATTCCATAAGTACCGGATCCAAAATAGACAGTATTTAAATACATCTCCAGTATCTTGTCTTTTGTATAATGCCTTTCAAGCTGTATCGCTATCAATGCTTCATTGATCTTGCGCCTCCAGGATTTTTCAGGTGAAAAATAAATATTTTTTATGAGCTGCTGTGTTATGGTGCTTCCTCCCTGAGCAAGTTCACCCGCCCTTATGTCGGCAATTGCCGCTCCTATGATCCTTATGTAATCTACACCCTGATGATCATAGAATCTTTTGTCCTCGACAGCTACAATAGCGTCTTTTATTTTATCGGAAACCATGCTGAAGGGTACTATCTCCCTGTTCTCTTCTGCATGGAACTCCGTTATAAGATTACCGTCTATGTCATATAATTTTGAGGTCTGGGCTATGGGCGAAGGTGTAAGCTCTTCCAGCGTGGGAAGGGAGTTTATATATATGATAGATATTATTATGCTCAGGCCTGCAATTATTATAATCATTGCAGCAGCAAATATTAGAAAAATCCTGAGGCACCCGCCTGCTTTTTTTCCGCCTGAAATCATAAATACCTTCCATATCAATTTTTCTGAACTTAAGGAATATTATATAAAATTTAATCAAATATCAATAACATGCAATTTTCTGCCAATCATATAAGGATTTTAAAAAATAAAGGGAAGATATGCATGGTTTGATGATGTAAATAGACATTATAAGCTGGCCTGTGTTAATATTTAACCTGATTTTAAATTATTGTAATTTATAAGGCAGGATATGGAGAAGGATTTAAAAAAACAGCTGCAAATTATAAGGATGGGTGCGGAAGATATATTAACTGCAGAAGAGCTGGAAAGGATTGTAGAGGATTCGATAGCAAAAAACATTCCCTTAAAGGTAAAGCTGGGTCTCGATCCCACGGCTCCAGATATTCATCTCGGGCATACTGTCGTACTTAATAAACTCAGACATTTTCAGGACCTTGGCCATAAAGCTGTATTGATAATCGGTGATTATACTGCAAGAATAGGGGACCCGTCGGGACGCTCTTCGCTGAGACCCGAACTATCTAATGAAGAAATTGATAAAAATGCAAAGACTTATATGAAACAGGCTTTTAAAATACTGGATTCTAAAAGAACCGAACTGGTTAAAAATTCAGAGTGGCTGAAGAAGCTTTCATTTGAAGATATACTTGGCCTGACATCACGCTTTACAGTTGCAAGAATGCTGGAAAGGGATGACTTCAAGAAAAGGTTTAAAGGGAATATGCCAATCGCCATTATGGAATTTCTATATCCCATTATGCAGGCGTACGATTCAGTAGCAGTCAGTGCGGATATCGAGCTGGGTGGAACCGATCAAAGATTTAACCTGCTTATGGGAAGAGAACTGCAGAAAGATATGGGTCAGAGGCCACAGATTGCAGTTACAATGCCTATTCTTGCAGGTACTGATGGTATAGAAAAGATGAGTAAAAGTCTGGGAAATTATATAGGTATAGACGAAAAGCCTGCCGAAATATTCGGAAAGATTATGTCAATTCCGGATAATATTATGATTGATTATTTTAAGCTGCTTACTGGATTAAGCCCGGTTGAAATTTATGATATTGAATCAGATATTAAAAAAGGCAGCAGCAATCCTTCAATTGTTAAAAGGAGGCTTTCAAGGATAATAATAGAATATTTGTACAGCAGTGATGATGCAGAAAAAGCTGAAAAAAAATTCGACCTCATATTTAAAAGGAAAGAAATCCCCAATGATATTGAAAAATTCCAGTTAAGAAGAGATATGGCAAATAATAATAAAATCTGGATAGTAAAACTTCTGGTTGATTCGGGGATGGCAAAGTCAAACGGGCAAGCAAGAAGGCTTATCTCTCAGGGGGCCGTAAAAATAAATGGGGGAAAAATAGATAATGAAAACCTTGAGCTGGAAATCGGCAGGCTAAATGGGAAAGTATTGCAGAAAGGTAAGAGACATTTTAAAAAAATCATAAGCAGTTGAACTGTTAGCCTTTTTTTAATTAAAATATGTATAGTAAAATATAATATATAAAATAATTTTGTGCCTGTTTATAAAAATATCAGATTATGTCAAAACCCAGAAAAAAAAGAAATGTACTGTATCCGCCCAGAATGGATTACTTTGCACCCCATGGCTGCAGGCCGTTAAAGAAGATCAATGAAGTTATACTGACAATTGATGAATATGAATCAATAAGACTGGCTGATCATGAAAACCTGAAGCAGGAAGATGCTGCCAAAAAGATGAATATATCCAGACCAACTTTTACAAGGCTTGTAGATGCTGCAAGGAAAAAAATTGCAGATGCAATGGTTAACGGAAAGGTAATCAGAATAGAGGGCGGAAACTATATTTTTTTAAGGAACAGAATGAGGTGCGTGGCATGCGGCAATATATGGGATACTGTCATCAGCAACAATGATGAATTCTGTCCGTCCTGCAACAGTGAAAATATTGAGGATCTGGGAAGAAGATTCGGAAGAGGGAGGGCTCGCGGGCGCGGTTCCGGAAGAAAACAGGGAGGGCCGGCCAGATAAAGGTCTTTTCTCTGGTTAAAGATCTGTTTATCAAATAGTTCTTTATTGATTAATTATGGGCATATACTCAAAATATGTTATAATGTGTTAAAAAATCATGAATATGAAAAACAATAAAATAAAGCTCACAATAATAATTGATAATTATGTAAGGTCCTCGGGATTAAAGGCAGAACACGGCTGGTCCATGATGATAGAAAACGGAAAGGAAAAGATACTATTTGATACCGGAGCGAGCGATCTTGTATTACATAATCTGAGATACCTTGGTTTTGAACCGCAGATAATTGATAAAATTTTCATAAGCCATGGACATTATGATCATACAGGCGGACTGTATGATATTACAAAACTGGCAGAAAAAGAGGTAGAAATTTTTGCGCATGAAAATATATTTGAAAAAAAATACAAGCTGACAAAACAATTAAAGAAAAAATATATAGGCATACCTTACAACAGGGAAAAATATATTGAAAATGATGTAAAGTTCAGACTTGAGAGAGGCTCAATAAGGATTTCTGAAAATATATATTCAACGGGAGAGATCGAAAAAACAGTATCATTTGAAAAACCAGAAATAAATATGATTAAGAAAAAGAACGGCATATATATAAATGACAGCCTTATAGATGATACCGGTATAATAATTGAAACTTCAAGAGGAGCGGTACTTATTACAGGATGTGCTCATAGAGGAATAATAAATATAATAAAACAGGCGCAGAGATTATCGGGGAAAGACTCATTTTTTGCCGTAATAGGAGGTTTCCACCTCTTTAATAAAGATAAAAAGTATATTGGCAAAGTTATTTCCGAATTAAGAAAAATAAAGATTGATAAAATTATACCATCTCACTGTACAGGCTATAATGGATATTTTGAAATAAAGAAGGAGTTTGGTACAAAATGCGAGTTCGGATATACCGGTAAAAAGATTATTCTATAAATAAAATTATAACTCTGAAGAAAGGCGGAACTTGAAAATAGCAATACCAGTTGAAAGCGGCAGGGTGGCAGAACATTTTGGCAGGTGCCCAAAGTTTATTGTTGTAGATATATCAGATGGAAAAATTAAAAGCAGGGAAAACATTGACAACCCCGGACATAGCCCCGGCTTGCTTCCTGATTATTTTAACAGTATGAATATAGGTACTGTTGTCGCCGGCGGAATGGGTATGAGGGCAAAAGAATTATTTCAGAATAAAAAAATTAATGTAATGCTGGGAATAAAAGGGAAGATAGATGATGTGATAGCAGACCTTTTAAATAATACCCTGAATGCTGGTGAGAGTCCCTGCATACCGGGTTCAGGAAAGGGTTATGGGCTGGAAAAAAATGAGTGTGACCATGAAAGAGAATAACTAAAGGAAAGGGAGGCCAATATGAGTGCAAGGCCATTTATAGATAAAATCGTAACGACAGTGCCTCTGTATGTTTATTATAAACCCCATGGCATACCTCTTGAAAAGCTGAAAGAGGAGACACTTAACCTTGAAGAGATTGAAGCTTTGAACCTTAAAGACAGCCAGGACCTCGACCAGAAAAGCGCAGCTGAAAATATGGGAATATCCAGATCTACTTTTCAAAGGCTTTTAAAATCTGCAAGGAAAAAAATAATAAATTCCATCATAGAGGGGAAAGCAATAAAGTTTGAAGGTGGAAATTACATCAAAGGTAAAGAAATAAAGAGGACAAAATGTCTGAAAGGCATTTATCATTACAGGATAAGGAGTAATGATATAGGTGAAAAAGAGCAGAAATATAAAATAAGTAAAATAAGATGTCCTGAATGCGGTAAAAGATTAATCGATTTTATTTAATGATATTTATACGACAGTATAAGGGGGGAGAATGATAGTAGCAATAACTTCAAGCGGTAAAACACCGGAATCTTCAGTAGATCCCAGATTCGGAAGGTGTCCATACTATATATTATATGATACTGATAAGGAGACTTTTGAAGCAATAGATAATTCGGGCCAGAGTGCTTATGGCGGTGCCGGGGTACAGGCTGCACAGGCTGTATCAGACATGAATGCAGATGTACTCATAACAGCCAATATAGGGCCGAATGCCTTCCGTGTTCTTGATTCAGCAGGGATAAAGGTATATTCCGGGGTATCGGGTACCGTAGAAAAGGCAATAGATGATTTTAAAAATGGTTCACTGAAACCGGTCTCTTCACCAAATGTGGGGCATAAGCACGGAATAGGGCCCGGTACCGGAAATGGAGGCCAAAGATAAATTGAAGATTTCCATAGCAAGCGGGAAAGGCGGAACGGGAAAGACTTCTGTAGCGGTAAGTATAGCCAGGTCAATTGGATATTGCCAGTTTTTTGATTATGATGTCGAAGCGCCGAATGCAAGTTTTTTCCTGAAACCTGATATAGAAAATGTAGAAAAAGTTACAATGAGGCAGCCCTATTTTCTATCCGGTACCGGTGCTGATTTTAGCAAATGTGTGGATTTCTGCCGTTTTAACGCTATTGCATATGTAAAAGGGAAGGTTGTATTTTTCCCCGAACTGTGCCACGGGTGCGGCGGTTGTATGCTGGTAGGCCCGCCTGGCGCCGTAAAAGAAAAAGACGTTGAGGTAGGAAAAGTTATGAGGGGAAAGGCAAGTCCGGGAATTGATTTTATAATGGGGGATCTCAACCCGGGAAGCCTCCGTACAGTAACCGTGCAGGCGAAACTTGATGAATATATTGATGAAAGCCGGACAGTAATAATGGACTGTCCTCCAGGGACATCATGCCCCATGGTTGCAGCTGTAAAAAACAGTGATTTCTGCATCCTCGTTACTGAGCCCACACCCTTTGGCCTGAATGACTTGGAAATATCCGTAGAAGTTTTAAAAAAACTGGGAATACCTCATGGAGTTATAATAAACCGCGATGGGATTGGTGATGATTCGGTCGAGAAGTTCTGTAATAAAAAAAGCATAAAGATTCTTGAAAAAATACCCAATGACATAAATATTGCAAAAGCATATTCGGAGGGCATAACCATACCTGAATATAATAAGGAATGGATAAAAAGGTTTATGGCAGTGGTAGACCTGATAGAAAAGGAAAATAAATGAAACAGATTGCTATAATAAGTGGAAAAGGCGGTACCGGAAAGACAACAATAACTTCAAGTTTCATAAAACTTGCAGGAGACCAGGTATCAGTGGATTGTGATGTAGATGCCGCAAATCTACATATAATGCTCTCACCGGTAATCAAAGAAAGCAATGATTTCATCGGCGGCGAAGTAGCGAAGGTAACAGGGGAATGCATACAGTGCGGTCAATGTGAGCAGGCCTGCAGATTTATGGCTATAAGTGATTCTGAGACAGACATAAAAATAGATCCGGTCAAATGTGAAGGTTGCGGGGTTTGTGAAGAAATATGCCCCGTAGACGCAATAGAGCTATTTTCTGAAAAACAGGGAACCTATTATATATCCGAGACTAAATACGGCCCGATGGTTCATGCCAGGCTGGATCCAGGAGCAGAAAACTCGGGGCTTATAGTATCAAGGATAAGGGAGATTGCTGAAGATATTGCAATAAAGAATAATAAGAAGGCAATATTAATAGACGGTGCTCCCGGTATTGGATGTCCTGTTATTTCTTCATTAAATGGAGTGGACTATTCACTTATAGTAACCGAGCCGACACTTTCGGGAATTAGTGATTTTAAAAAAGCACATGAATTAACAAAATTTTTTAATGTAGAAACTTTTGTATGCATTAATAAATCAGATCTTAATGAGAAAAACAGCCGTATCATAGCTGATTACTGCAGTGATAACGGCCTTACACTTCTTGGGGAGATACCTTATGATGAAATGGTCCCTGCAGCACTATCCAGAAAGAAATTTATAATAGATAATCCAGAAAGTCCTGCTGCAAAGAAGATTATTGAGTTCTGGGACAAGTTAAAGAAGATACTTTTTTCTTAAAATATAGAAATCCTGGAATAAAATTTTAATTTACTCCTTAATGTTATTGTAAATTTTATCTGAATTTATTTACATTAAAAATATTTTTTTCAAACATGTTAAAAAAGTAATATGCTCTTTTTACCAATAAAGAGACTATTTAGTATATTAAAAAATTAAACCAGGGAGGCCGGATAATGACAGGGCCAATAGCAGGAGATCCCTTATCCGGGATGGAAGGCCATCTTAGCATAGAGGTGGATGTTGAAAGTGGAGTAGTATCGGATGTACGGAGTTCAGCTGAAATATTTAAAGGCTGGAATATTGTATTGAAGGAAAGAAATCCTCTGGATGCACCCGTAACTGTTCAGAGGATATGCGGAACCTGTCCCCAGTCCCACGGTTATGCTTCAGCAATATGCCTGGATGATGCTCTTGGGACAAAACCTCCTTCAAATGGCAGGATAATCAGGAATCTCATACTTGGCTCAAATTTTATACAATCCCATATTTTTAATTTTTATCATCTTTCAATGCTGGATTATGTGGACATAAAAGCAGTACTTAAATACAGGGGTTCAGATTCCAGACTGATAAAAATAAGAGACCGGATTAAACATTATATTGATTCGGGAGAATATTATACAAGATCATCATTAATTTCAGTATGTAAAGGTGACTATATAGAAGATTATGAAATGAATATCAAATCAATAGACAATTATTTAAAGGCTCTTGAAATAAGAAGAAAATCAAATGAAATACTCTGTATATGGGGCGGTAAGATGCCTTATATACAGACATTTTCTCCCGGACGTGTGTACGTAAAACCTGATATTGGAAATATTAAAGCTTTCAAAGCAGGTCTGGCCGATATTCAGGCTTTTATAAATAATATTTATATTCCGGATATTATCGATATTGTAAGAATATTTCCTGAGTGGCTAAAAATAGGAAAAGGTAATGGAAATTTCTCTTCCTGCGGAGGTTTTCCGATGGATGACGGCAATAGTAAATATTTATTTGATTCCGGTGAATATATTGAAGGAGAAATGAGAGATTTTAATCCCGAAGCTGTTACGGGTGATGCCAGATATTTAAAATATCCTGCAGCCCCGGATATTCATTTACTTAAAGAAAATAATGTATATGATACAAATAAAAATAATGACAGTTTACGGATAAAAGCACAGGGATATAAGGAAAAAGCTTCAGAAACCGGTCCACTGGCAAGAATTATTATTTCATATATGCAAAAAAGCCCCGGAAGTGAAATAAAAAGTCTGGTGGATAGTATTCTGGAAGTACATGGTGCCGGGAAAGAAATACTTGACTCAACAATGGGGAGACATATAACCCGTGCACTTGAATGCAAAATTATAGCAGATAATATGCAGAAATGGGTAGATGAGCTCATTGAAGGGAAATCAGTATACAATGAGTCTATAAAAATACCGGTAGAATCAGAAGGTAAGGCATTAGCAGAAGTACCCAGGGGTTCTCTTGGACACTGGATGACTATTAAAAATAAAAAAATAGACAGTTACCAGGTATTTTCACCTTCAGCAAGGACCATGAGCTCCAGAGACGATAATAAGGATATGAGCACCTTTGAACAGGCATTACTGGGAACACCTATGCGGGACCCTGAAAATCCAATTGAAGCAGTCAGGGTAGTAAGATCATTTGACCCCTGTATTTCATGTATTATAAAAACTATTGATAAAGGTAAAGAAATATCAAAATTTAAAATTAAAATATGAAAGATAAGAAAGAATAGGAAATAATGGTACAGGTACCTGTTTTTAAATTAATAGTGAATTTATGAAATGCACGAATATTCCATAACATCTTCAATAATTAATATCCTTGAGGATATTGTAAAAAAAAATAATTTGAGCAGTGTAAAAAAAGTAAAGTTTGAATTAAGTCCGATTTCAAATATTGAACCCGAATCAATAAGATTCTATTATGATTTCTTAACTAAAGATAACAGCAGATTAAAAGGGGCAAAGCTTATGTTTAGTGTTATAGATTTTAAACTGGAATGCAGAAAATGCGGAAAACTTTTTAGATCAAAAGAGCTTTTACCTGTATGTCCTGCATGCGGCAGCCGCATGATAAAAGTAAGAGAATCGGATGACATAAGGATAATTTCAGTGGAAGCCTGATTTAATTACAGGGCCGGATAAAAAGATCCATGCCGGCAGCATAACAGACTCATATTTTGAATGAGTGCAGTGTAACCCGTCGTATTTATAACCAGAATGGGAATCTCAGGGAGATAATGGATATGGAGTTTTCTATGGAGTATATGAGATATCCCATAAGAGAAAAATAGACATTTGTAAGGCTGCTGCGACATACCTGGATTTGGCAGGATGGAAGAAACCGGCAATATTAAGGGGCATCCATCCCAAAGACAAGTTTTTTTATTGACTTAAGTAGAATTTATAAGATAAAATAAATAATATATTTAAATATAAGAATTACCAGATTTATAATTATCTGCACATTTTTTAGGGTTATTAGCAATAAATTGCTATTGTATAAGTAATATTATAGATTTTATATATTAATAAAAATATTGCTAATGATATTTTTAAAGAAGATGAAAGGATTTTTTTTAAAAATAGTATAAATTTTATTATAGCTTAGTTTAAAAACATTACTCATATAATAATTAGAGTAAAAGTAGTATTAATAAAAGTTAGTATTTATAAAAAAATTTGTGTAAATATATTATAAGTCGAGGTAGTTCTCGACTTTTTTGTTTATCAGGAGGTTAAAGAATGGATATATGGATAACACTTTTAATAGTTGTAATTTCTATTATTGTAGGATTTTTTATAGGGTTTTCCTACCGTAAATATATTATTGATAACAAGGCAGGATCTGCTGCAGAAAAAGCATCTATGCTTTTAGAGAATGCAAAAAAAGAGGCCAATACGATAAAAAAAGAAGCTATTCTGGAGGGCAGGGAAGAGATACAGCAGCTTAAGAGCTTTACCGAGGATGACATAAGAAAACAAAAATCCGAGTTAAAGAAGATAGAGGACAGGTTAATAAGCAGGGAAGAGTCTCTTGAAAAAAAGGCCGTTTATCTGGATAAAAAAGAGCAATCAACGGGAAACAGGATAACTGAACTGGATAAAAAGAATAAAAAACTGGATGAAATATTAAAGAAGGAGATTTTAAAGCTGGAGGCAATTGCCGAACTTACCAGGGAAGAAGCAAGAGCCATACTGACAAAGAAAATTGAAGATGAAGCTAAATATGAAGCAGCCAAGAAGATAAGAGAAATAGAAGCAAAACTTAAGGAGGATTCAGATAAAACGGCAAGAAAAATAATCTCGCAGGCTATACAGAGATGCGCAATAGACCATGTTAGCGAGACGACTGTTTCTGTTGTAAATCTTCCGAATGATGAGATGAAGGGAAGGATAATAGGAAGAGAAGGAAGAAACATAAGAGTATTCGAGAATCTTACAGGGATTAACATAATAGTAGACGACACGCCCGAAGCAGTCATACTGTCTTCATTTGATCCTGTTAGAAGGGAAATAGCAAGGGTTACACTTGAAAACCTGATATTGGATGGAAGGATACACCCTGCCCGCATAGAGGAGATGTATGAAAAGGCAAGCAAGATAATAAATAACGAGATAAAACTTGAGGGAGAGCAGGCTGTATTTGATACAGGTATATCAGGATTGAACCAGGGGATTATAAAAGTGCTTGGAAGATTAAAATACAGGACAAGCTATGGACAGAATGTTCTCCTGCATTCAAAAGAAGTCGCATATATTGCTGGAATAATAGCTGCCGAACTGGGACTGAACATCAAAAAAGCAAAAAGGGCGGGACTCTTACACGATATTGGGAAAGCATTGACTCATGATATTGATGGTTCCCATGCTATAATTGGTGCAGAACTTGCCAGAAGGCTTCATGAAGATGAAGAAATATGTCATGCAATAGAAGCACACCATAGTGAGGTGGAAGTTAAATCTATCCTTGATGTGATAATCCAGTCAGCTGATCAGATATCGGGTGGAAGGCCCGGAGCCCGTAGGGAAACTATTGAAAGTTATGTTAAAAGACTCGAATCACTTGAAAGGATAGCTGCAGAATTTAAAGGCATAGAAAAAGCTTTTGCAATTCAGGCTGGCAGAGAGATAAGGGTAATGGTAAGGCCGGAGGAAGTAGATGAGGACATGGCAATGGTAATTGCCAGAGATATAGCCAATAAGATTGAAAGTGAGATGGAGTATCCGGGACAGATAAAGGTTACTGTAATAAGAGAAAGCCGGGCAATAGAATATGCAAAATAGTACTGATCTAAATAGATTTTTAGAGCAGTTAAATATTAAAGATTCTCTTAGTGTTGAAGAAGACCTTGGAGATGGATATGTAAGGTTAAAGATATCAGAAGCTGAAAGAAGGCAGGCATTCCAGGATATAAACTGCGTGGAAGATATATTCGTGGAGTTGCTGAGAAACAGCAGGGATGCCGGAAGTAAGAATATATTCATAGGGACAAAAAAAATAAAAGATAAATCCCGGTTTATACATTTTATAGATGACGGTAATGGAATTCCCGAAAATCTTAAAAATCTAATATTCGAAGCCAGGGTAACATCTAAACTGGAGGATGGTATCAAAGACTCTTATGGTTTTCACGGAAGGGGAATGGCACTGTTCTCAATAAAGTTAAATGCAAGAGATATAAAGCTTACATTTTCGGATAAATCCAGGGGTGCATCTTTTTTCCTGGATATAAACCTTGATGATCTTCCTGAAAAAAAGGACCAGTCTCTGACACCTGAAATAATTAAAATGGATGATGACGTAAACATTATTGGCGGTGTAAATAATATTATAAAGACTATTATAGAATTTCAGCTGCAGTATAGGGATATAAATTTTTATTATGGTACGCCAATACAGATACTGGCAACAATGAAAGAAGATTTAAGGAGGAAAAATAAGAATGCCGTTTTTCCAAAATTTAACGAGTGGGAAGAACTAAATGATTTTATTTCCAGAAAGAATATAAAAGTAACAGAAATACCGGCCCTCACGGATAATTATAATCTAATGGAGGAGATAGCAAAAAAAATATTTAATATGGATATTTCCAGAAGGGGAATACAGAGGATAATATATAACGAAATAAAGCCCCTTCATCCATTAAAAATTGAACTTTTAAATCATACAGTTATAGATGGCGGGACGGGCAGATATAAAAAAGATGAATCTAAAAAAATTAATAAAAAAAACCTTAAACTAAAATTATTTGACGAAGCGAGACTTGCAAGCAGGTTTAAAGATGAGGAAATAAAGAGTATAATTGACTCACTAAAAGAACAATTCAATCGATTAGGTGAAAAATATTTTGTAAATATAGATAAAGATATTAAATTTAGTAGAAGTAATAATATAATCAAAATAATAATTGAACTGATTGATAAAGAAAACCAGTAACATAGTAAAGATATGGAAAAAGACATAAAACTTTTAAAAGTATCCTCAAAATCAAAACCAAATTCCGTAGCCGGAGCCATAGCCGGCATAATAAGGTCAGATCAAAAGGTGCAGGTACAGACAATAGGAGCGGGAGCACTTAACCAGGCGATAAAAGGTGTTGCAATTGCCAGAGGATTTATTGCTCCCACAGGGCAGGAAATTATATGTGTACCTTTCTTTAAGGACATAGAAGTAAACGGGGAAACAAAAACAGCTATAGTGCTTAACATCGAATCAAGATGAAGGGCTGCATTCTGTTTTACCATACTTAATAAACATTCTATATTTACAAATTACACTTATATTTTCAATTATGGATTTGAATAAAGCATATATAGAAACATTTGGATGTCAGATGAACGAGTATGATTCTGAACGTATATTATATTACCTTGAAAAAATTGGATACAGGAGAATTTTATCTCCGGATGCAGCAGATATCATAGTAATTAATACATGCGCTGTAAGGGAAAAAGCAGAAAACAGGCTATTCGGCCATCTTGGAAGATTTAAAAATATAAAGAAGAATAGGGGAGACGATACTCTAATTTGCGTAGGCGGATGCGTCGCACAGAATATGGGTAAAGAATTACAGAAAATTTTTCCATTTGTTGATATAGTATTCGGAACCCATAATATTTCAGAACTGCCACTGCTTGTAGAAAAAAGAATTGCTGGTGAAAAAAATGTATATTCCGTAATTGATAAAGGTTTGATTTATCCTCTTAATGAAGCAAGAAGAATAAATAAATATAAAGCCCTGGTACCGGTTACAATAGGGTGTAATAATTTTTGCTCATACTGCATAGTTCCTTACGTAAGGGGAAGAGAGCGGTCCTTTGAACCCAATTCAATAATAGAATATATTAAAAAGCTTGTAGAAGAAGGTGTTATAGAAGTAACGCTTGTTGGTCAAAACGTAAACTCGTATGGGAGGGATCTCGACCATAATATATATTTTTCAGAGCTTCTTGAAAAAGTCTCGGATATTGAAGGCCTTAAAAGAATAAGATTTATGACTTCTAATCCAAAAGATTTTTCAAAAGAGATTATATGGATACTAAAAGAAAGGGATAATATTGTAAATCACATACACCTGCCGCTTCAATCAGGTTCAAACAGGATTCTCAATTTGATGAGAAGAAGATACTCAAGAGAAGGATATCTGGATATTATAGAAAATATAAGAAATGCTGTTGATAACTGTTCTATAACCACTGATATTATAGTAGGTTTTCCGGGAGAAAAAAAAGAGGATTTTGATGATACCCTTGAAATTGTAAAAAAGGTGAGGTTTGCACGTGCATTTACTTTTATATATTCTCCCAGGAAAGGGACCGCTGCAGCATTAATGGACGATCCTGTACAAATGCCGGAAAAAAAGAAATGGTTTAAAGAGCTTATTGAGGTCCAGAACCGTATTTCCCTTGAAGTAAATGAAGAACATGTCGGGAGGAAGGTTAAAGTGTTAGTAGAGGGTTTAAGCCCTAAAAATAAAAAAATGATGGAGGGCAGGATGGAAAATAATATGGTTGTAATATTCAGTGGAAGCAGGGATCTTGAAGGAAAAATTATTGACCTGAAAATTGAAGAAGCAATGTCCTTTTACCTGATTGGAAAAATGGCCGTTAAGGAAAATTGATCCCGGGGATGTATGCATCAAAAAATATAAACAAAGATAAAGTTATAACAGCACTAAAAACAGATTCCATTAAATTGGATATTCTTATCGGCAAGCTTAAAAATGTTAAAAAAATTATTGTAATATGCGGTCCAACAGGCGTTGGGAAGAGCAAGCTGGGAATAATTATATCTGGTCTGCTGAATACAGATTTAATCTCAGCCGATTCAATGCAGGTTTACCGTGGAATGGATATCGGCACAGATAAGATAAATACTGATTCTTATAGGATAAAGCAGTTTATGATAGATATTTTTGATCCAGACCATAAACTTACAGTTATGGAATTCAGAAATATCGCAGTTGATATAATAAATAGAGAATTTATAAATAAAAATAAAGTACCGGTTTTAGCAGGCGGATCTGGTCTATATATAAAGGCTGTCATTGACGGCCTGGATAAAGGGCCCGGAGAAAACAGCACCTTCAGGAAAGATATCAGAAAAAATATAGAAAAGTACGGACTTGATAAATATTATAATATATTGTTAAGGATTGACAGGCCTTATGCCCTTCAGATAGATAAAAATGATATGAGAAGGATAATAAGAGCTCTTGAAGTATATGATCAATCAGGCTTACCATTTTCGGAGATGCAAAGATCGTGGAAGAAAAAAACATCTCTCAATGCAGTTTTTATAGGTTTAAAAAAGGAAAGGGAATCCCTTTACCGAGATATAGAAAAAAGGGTTGATGATATGTTTGAAAAAGGCCTTGTAAACGAGGCAAGGAAACTGCTAAAGGACGGATACGGGCATGCGTTTAGCCTGAATCAGGCAGTCGGATATAAAGAAGTAATAGATTATCTGAAGGGTAATATAAGCCTTGAAGAATGCAGGAAACAAATCAAAAAAAATACCAGGAGACTCGCAAAGAAACAGATGACCTGGTTCAGGGGAGACAGGAGAGTTAATTGGCTCAGTGTAGATAAATATGATAATATGCTTGACTTAGCAATAGAAACAATAAAAATAATTAATAGGGAATCAGAGTATGGAAAAATTTGAGTTTTCAAAATTTAACGGGCAGGGTAATGATTTTGTAATAATTGATGGAGTAAGCAGTAGGATATCTTTTTCAGAGGATCAAATAAAAAACATATGTGACAGACATTTCGGTATTGGTGCAGACGGACTGATAATCGTAAGAAAGTCGAAAAAAGCAGATTTCTTCATGGATTATTATAATATGGATGGCAGTATAGCCGGGATGTGCGGAAACGGTATTAGATGCATGTCCGCTTTCATATATGAAAATGGGTTGAACAGCAGCAACAGATTATGCATAGACACCCCGGCAGGACAGAGGAATATTGAAATGGAGATAACAGACGGCATACCTGGAAATATAAGAGTTGATATGGGCAGACCTATTTTTAAGCCGGATGAAATACCGGTTAATATAGATTCTCCTGAAGTTTTTGGATACAGGCTTTCAACAGAAATTGGTGATTTTGATATAAACTGTGTTTCAATAGGTAACCCTCATTGCATTATATATATAGGTGATGATGAAGACCTCCAAAATATACCGCTTGATATATGGGGGCCTGCCATTGAAAAAAATCCTGTTTTCCCAGAAAAGACAAATGTTGAATTCCTTAAAATAATAGATATAAATCAGATAGATATGAGGGTATGGGAAAGAGGAGTGGGCGAGACCCTTGCCTGCGGGACAGGAGCATGTGCTTCAGGGGTATGTTCTATAAAACTGGGAAGGATTGGCCCATCAAATGTAAGGGTTAATGTTCCCGGTGGAATTTTGTATGTGTCATGGGAAAGTCCGGATGGTACAGTATTTCTTGAGGGTGTGGTAGGGCATTCATTTGATGGAGTTTACTACTTTTAACTCTAACTAAATTTTACTAAAAATTATTGATTTTTATGCAGGAAAGGAATTTATAGTATGAAATTTGAAGAGTCCCGGAGACTAAGAGAACTGCCGCCTTATTTATTTGCAGAAATAGATAAGATAATACGGGAAAAAAGAAGCCGGGGGATTGATGTAATAAGCCTTGGCATAGGGGATCCTGATATCCAAACTCCAGCAGGAATCATCAGGGAATTACAGAAAGAGGCAGAGAATCCTGAAAATCACCGCTACCCTTCAAGCTACGGCCTTGGTTATTTCAAAGAAGCAGTTGCAGAATATTATTTGAAGAGATTTAAAATAGCCCTTGACCCCGAAACAGAGATTATTACGCTTATAGGGGCAAAAGAAGGCATTGCAAACATTGCATATGTTTTTATTGATGAAGGAGATTATGTATTAATACCAGACCCATCTTATCCGGTATACTCTATTGGAACCACATTTGCGGGCGGCAAAATATATTCTATGCCCCTCAAGGAAGAAAATGATTATTTAATAGACCTGGATGGTATAGATCGAAAAATTGCTAAAAAAGCTAAATTAATGCATATAAATTACCCAAATAATCCTACATCTGCTGTCTGCAGCAGTGATTTTTTTGAAAGAATAGTAAGATTTGCAGAAAAAAATAACATAATAGTCTGTCATGATAATGCATATGCAGACACATATTTTGGCAATAGTAAACCGTATAGTTTCCTGAATGCGGAAGGCGCAAAAAATGTTGGAATAGAGTTTTATTCGCTTTCCAAGACATTTAACATGACCGGCTGGAGGATAGGCTGTGCTGTTGGAAACAGGGAAATAATATCCAGTCTGGGAAGATATAAGACAAATGTAGATTCAGGGGTTTTCAATTCCATTCAATATGCAGCAGCAGAAGCTTTTAAAAATTATGAAAAATACAGCAGCAATATTAGCCTTATCTATAAGAAGAGAAGAGAGATGACCGTTTCCATGCTTGATGATATAGGAATTGATTATTATACTTCCAATGCTACTATATATGTATGGGCAAAAGTTCCAGAAGGTTATACATCAAGCTCCTTTGCTGAGTTAGTCCTTAATAAAGCTGATGTAGTAATAACACCCGGCAGTGCATATGGGAAACATGGAGAGGGGTATTTTAGGATTTCGCTTACAATAGAAGATGTAAGGCTTAAAGAAGCACTTAAAAGGATTAAAGATTCTTTATAGAAGAATTTAAAAATTTTTAATAGGTGTATTTAAGATTTATACTATATGATAAAAGAAAAAGCGCTTTTAATATTCATTGAATTTATAGGTAATACAAAAAAAGAAGGCAGGGTAAAGAGAGGGAAATATTCAAATAAAGATAATATTGAAGAGTTATCCAACCTTACAATTAGTGCAGGTGCAGAAATTGAAAAAGTCCTTACTTATAAACAGGAAAAACCAAATCCAAAATATTTTATCAGCAGCGGAAGGCTTAATAATATAAAGGGTATTTTAGAAGAAGAAAATATTGAACTTATTATTTTTGATGATGAAATAACTCCCACACAGCAGAGAAATCTGCAGGGTAAATTAAATAAGAAGGTTCTGGACAGGACTGCGCTTATCCTTGATATATTTGCGCAGAGAGCAAATAGCAGGGAAGGTAAATTACAGGTTGAGCTTGCGCAATTAGATTATCTTCTCCCAAGATTGACGGGAAGGGGAATAGAACTTTCAAGACTTGGCGGCGGAATAGGTACGAGGGGCCCCGGAGAGACAAAACTTGAGGTAGATAGAAGGAAAATTAGAAATAGAATTACCAGTCTGAAAAAAAAGATTGATAAAATATCTGTTCAGAGGGAAACACAGAGAAAAAGCAGGGAAAATAATATTTTTCAGATATCACTTGTAGGATATACGAACAGTGGTAAATCCACTCTTCTAAATTCTCTTACAAATTCTGAGGTTTATGTAAAAAACATGCTTTTTTCGACTCTTGATTCTACTACAAGAAAGTTAAATCTTGATATAAGACCAGAAGTTTTAATTACAGATACAGTGGGTTTTATTGATAAGCTCCCGCACCAGCTTATAGCAGCTTTTAAATCTACACTGGAGGAAGTAAGGATATCGGATCTAATGCTTATTATAGTTGATGCGAGCAATAATAATTTTGAATCAAATATATTAAGCGTGAAAAAAGTTTTGAAGGAAATTGATGTATGGAGAAAACCTTTTTTTATAGTATTTAATAAAATTGACAAAATCCACCCTGAACTGTTAAAAAGACTGCGTTTCAAATACAGAAATTCAATTTTTGTTTCTGCTTTAAAAGGGACTGGCCTGGAAGAAATAAAATCAAAGATTAAAAAAATTATTGAAAAACATAATATGAATATAACAATAAGAATACCCTATAACAATCAGAAAATTATTTCTTTTATATATGATAAATGCCATATTCTGGACAGGAAAGATTCAGAAACCGGTATTTTATTTGATCTTAATATAGAACCAAAATATAAAGACCAGCTTTTGCCGTTTATTTATAATAAAGAAAGAATAAAGATTTCTTAGAAATATTTTCTTATTATACCTATGACTTTTCCAAGGATTTTTATTTCCCTGACTACTACCGGTTCCATATGGTCATTTTCAGGTATTAGCTTTATTTCTGATTCACCTTTATAAAATCTTTTAACAGTAGCTTCATCTTCAAGCAGCGCAACTACTATCTCTCCGTTTATTGCTGTATTTTGCTTTCTTACTATTACCAGATCCCTGTCAAGGATGCCTGCGTTTACCATGCTGTCACCATGGACGTTAAGCATAAATACATCGTGATTCCCCTTTACAAAATCCGGTGTTAAGGGAAAATAGTCTTCTATATTTTCTTCGGCTAGAATAGGTTTACCTGCAGCAACATTACCGATAATCGGAACAAATATTAGATTACCTGAGTGCAATTCAATGTTTTCATGTGCAGCTCTGTCTGTAGCTGTAAGTGAAAGTGCGCGGGGTTTTGACGCATCTCTTTTAAGATATCCCAATTCTTCCAATTTTTTTAAATGAGAATGAACAGTTGCAGATGAACTTAAGCCAACTGCTTTTGCAATCTCTCTTACCGATGGGGGATATCCTTCCTGTTTTATCTTGCTATTTATAAACTCCAGTATCTTTCTTTGCCTGAGGCCAATATTTGAATTTTGATCAGTGAATTTCATAATTTTTGACTATTATATCAAAAAAGCAGACCTGCAGCAAACAAAGGTTCGCTTTTTTAAAATACATAAATGTAAATTATTCAGCTTTTTTTATCCAGGGCATCATCTCTCTAAGCTTTTTCCCAACTTTTTCTATAGGATGCTGTTCTTCCTTTTTCTTAATTGCCATATAATTCGGCCTTCCAGCCTTGTTTTCAAGTATCCAATCCCGGGCAAATATCCCTGTCTGTATATCTTTTAGAATCCTTTTCATTGTTTTTCTTGTTTCTTCGTTTATTATCTCTTTTCCTTTTACCATATCTCCATATTCAGCAGTATCACTGATTGAATACCTCATCCAGGATATTCCACCTTCATATATTAAATCTACTATAAGTTTGAGTTCATTTAAAACTTCAAAATAAGCTATTTCAGGCTGGTAGCCTGCTTCTACAAGAGTATCAAAACCTGCTTTTATAAGTTCTGTTGTACCCCCACACAGAACAGCCTGCTCACCAAATAAGTCTGTTTCAGTTTCTTCTTCAAATGTTGTGGTAATAATGCCGACTCTTCCTGCCCCTATGCCTCTGGCATATGCAAGGGCGTAATCTTTTGCTTTTCCTGAATAGTCCTGATGAACAGCTATGATAGCAGGTACACCGCTTCCTTCAGTAAACATTCTTCTTACTATGTGTCCCGGACCCTTAGGAGCTATCATTATTACATCAATATCCTTATCGGGTATTATTTGATTATAATGGATATTGAATCCGTGGGCGAAACATATAATATTTCCCTTTTCAAGGTTTGGGGCTATATCTTTATTGTAAATGCCGGGCTGCATATGATCGGGGACAAGTATCATTATAATATCACCTTCAGCTGCAGCCTTATCTGCTGTAGTTACTTTGAATCCTTTTTCTCCAGCTACTTTCCAGGTATTGCTGCCCTCTCTTGCTGCTACAATAATTTCCATACCGCTATCTCTAAGGTTCTGTGCGTGGGCGTGTCCCTGGCTTCCATATCCAATAATAGATATTTTCTTTCCTTTCATAATGTCCATATTTATATCTTTGTCATAGAAAATCTCTGCCATTTTACCTTCCTTTTTATGTTCGTAAATCAATTTAGTAAAAAAAATTTATATCAACAATAACAGTCATTTTAACAAAATAAGTAAAAAAAGTAATAATTTTTTTTAATTATAATGATTAAACAAAAAAAATATTGACACAAACATGTGTTCGGCTGTATTATATATACAAACATATGTTCGTAACAAATAATATAGATTTTTAAGTAATAAATTAAGAAGGTGAATAGATGAAAAGGCAAATAGAAATAGGTATGAAAAAATTTTTTATGATAGTTTTGATAATAATAGTAAGTATACTGGTTATATTAGCTTTTTACAGCAACAGGTATAAATTTAATGGAATAAGTACTATAAGATATATGAAAGTCAGCATAAACGAAGAAATTAATATCAGCCAGCTGGCCGATAGATACTCAAATCCTTATGAAAAAGATATATTCTTAAGTGAGTTGAAAAGAGTTAATAATTTATCAACAGATTCTATTTACGGGGGTACGGTTTTCATACCTGTATTTAAATCGAATTAATAGCGGAGTTAAATAAAAAAATATCGCCTTTTTTATTTTCACTGTTGAAGCATATGAAGATAAAATTATTTTTTATATTTATTATTTTTGATTCAATTTTAATAAATGATATTATTATTTGATGTCCAACAATATTTTTAAGAAAGGATATTCATTGATATTAATAAAAATACAGAAACTTGACGATAAATTAAAAACCCCTGAATATGCTCATAAGGGAGATGCGGGAATTGACCTTTACAGCTCAATAGATTGTGTTATAAGGCCGTTTGAGAGGGTTAAAGTACCTACAGGTATAAAGATAGCAATACCCATAGGTTATGCAGGTTTTGTACAACCTAAATCAGGACTTGCATTAAAAAAGGGTCTAAGTCTCGTAAATACACCCGGGTTGATTGACCCGGGATACCGTGGCGAAGTCAGTGTTATTTTAATAAATCTTGATAAAAAAAATAATATTATAATAAACCGGGGCGATAAAATATGCCAGCTTGTAATACAAAAAGTTGAATATGCTGATATAGAGATAAAAACAGAACTTGATATAACTACCAGAGGTGAAGGCGGATTTGGAAGTACTGGTTAAAATTTTTTTTAGAGCATTTATAAATTAATCCTATAAAAAGGTTTAAACAGAATGTTATTATCACAAAATACTGTAAAATGATTAATTTATGTCTACTTC
>CAZLXJ010000056.1:0-23605 GCA_964563645.1 uncultured Actinomycetota bacterium
TATTAGGTTTAACCTCTATATACTGGGAAATTGCATTCCTGTCAAAATAGCTTAATCCATCTAGTTTTGTAATCTTACTCACTTGTTTCATAATTAATACATATTATATATTAATTGCGGAACAAGTCAAATCCAGTAGGAATATTCCTAAATTTCTTTGAAGTCCCAAAAGAAATATTAAAAATGACTATCCTTGAAAGTGGAGCCCGCTACCCGTATTACACAAAGTTGATAGTCAAATAAAAAATCCGATTAAAATTTAAGTTTATCTGCAGGAACTCCTATTCCTATCCACTTATTTGATTTCAAATAGTGGTTTTAAATCCTATTTTCCAAATATTCCCAGATCAAATAATTTCGAGGAGTGAAAAACCCTCATTATGAAAACCATATCACCAGTTATCTTAAAAATTGTCCTGTAGTCACCATAAATAATATGACGGTAATCAATACCAATGTCATCAGCCTCAGGAATAACACTGCCCCTTGCAGAAAATTGTTTTAATGAAGCAATCTGAGATCTTATCTCAGCTCTCCAATTTACTGCTGCCTGGGGATCGTCGTTTGAGATATATTCAAATATATTTATTATATCTTCTTCAGCTATTTTAGTTATCAGTACTTTATATTTTTCTGCCACTGCTAAAACTTCTCCAGGAACTCATCCACATCTCTTACATGACCAGACTTAAGGTCTTTCTCTGCTTCTGACAGGAGGTTACCGATATTAAGAGCTTTTAACTTTTTCTCAAATATCCCGGCGTCAATCAATACTGCATCAGGCTTTCCATTTACTGTAATTACAACCGGCCTGCCTGTCTGATGTATCTGTTTGAATATCTCATTTGTCTTTTTTTTTAGATCAGTCACTGATTTTATATCCCTTGTAATGCTCATTGACATTTTATTTAATATCCTTTCTAATACTTTATCATGTATTTATTATGATATCTTATAAAGTATTTTAATTCAATGATCATTCCAAGTTTATCTAATTTAGCGACATGCTCAAATTATTAATATTTTTCTAAATAAGCTATGGCTTGCTTTTACATAATTTAATTAATACTCTAACATATTACTCTATTTAGTTAAATACATAAATGTATAAAAATATTAGGTATGAATAAGGTCTTGGATAGTTTTAGATAGATGAGGGGATATTGTTTTTCCAGTCATTAGCAAATTAAAATATTAATTCTGAGGACACTGATATTTGAAATATTGCCTCTAAAAATTAAATACTATATTGGGAACAGTAGTTTCATTTTGTTTTCAGTTAGTGACTGCCTTTTTATAAACTATTAAGCTGACCTAAAATAATTAAAGAATCCTGCAGCTATATCCGGTTTATATCCTCAGTCCAGAGGATAATGTTCTCAATAAAAGCCTTATAGCATAAAATTTTATGGCTGTTATAAGGCTGTAAAATTTTGTATTGACGGCCCCCTTAAATAACAGATAATATAGCCCGGATGCAGCAGATTATAGTAGCATATATCAGCCAAAAATTATAAAATGTTATAACTATGGTCAGGTTGTCAAAAAATTATAAATGGCCTTTTTTCTTCATAATTAGCCTGAATACCCTTTTCGGTTTGCAGATACTGAAGACTTTCTTATCTCTTCTGGTAAATTTTTTAAGGGAGAGGCCCGGTATATCACTCGTTGATGTTGCTGTTTATGCACTGGTTACTTTTTTAGTGGTTTTTCTTACCGGATTTCTTTATAAATCAGGTTACAGGTTTACCATATTTTTTTTGACTGCAGGCATATGCCTGGCAAGAATTATCCTTCAGCTAAGCAGCTGGGGGCCTCTTAGCCTGGCGGTTTCGGCAGCAGGTGTAATCTTATGGATGGCAGGCATCGTACTATTTATATCACTTGCCCATCAGCCGGAATCTGACTGGTCTAAATTGCTGATACCCTCCTTTATCTTCGGGTTCAGCCTGGAGACTGCCGTACACGGCATCTATGGTACCTGGGATATGGTCTGGAGAAAAGACCCGGTCAGCATATCACTGGTACTGGCAATTGCTGTCATACAGATATGGCTTACCTGTAAAGTAAGAGAAAGCCTAACTAATGCCGAACCGTCTGACGGGGGCAGAACCTGCTTTTATACCCTGATTCCTATCATGCCCTTTATCCTGATACAGCTTCTAAAGTTCCAGAATATAGCATCTCTTAATGCCTTCTGGGAAACAAACCTGAGTCTTCCCCTGGCTTTAATATTATCTTCAAATATACTGGCATTTTTGCTTATCCTTCTGTACAGGAATAAAAAATTTATAATTCCTCTGACTGTTATAGGTTCAGCTTTTCTTCTCCTATCATTCTATCCGGTTGACTCCCCTTTGTTGTATGCATTACAGGTATCAGCAGGAAACATATGCAGCTTCTGGCTTTTTGCCGTCCTTTTAAACAGAACAGCCGGTATTTCCAGGGAAAATAAGATCCCCTGGAACTATACATTTTCAATTGGATTGGGGGGATTGATATTTTTTATCCTGGCATTTCTCTATTACGGAAGCTATGATATATCTCTTCCATTTGATGCATGGGTTTTTACAGAAATAGCAGCGGCACTGATTGCATTTTGCGGGCTCCTGTCAGTATTTTTATCCCGGGTTAAGGATAATATCAAATACATTAATACTGCCGCAAGTTTCATCCCAATCCTGGTTTTGCTCTTAACGCTTTTTCTGTCTCCGGCTATTTTATCTGTGGACTCTGGGCTTAAACGGCCTTTTGAACAGGAAAATGAGAGTATCAGGGTTATGGATTATAATATTCACCAGGGCTTCAATATAGACGGCTACCTGGACCTGGAGACAATCGCCAGAGTCATTGAGGGAAGCGGTGCTGATATAGTCGGCCTTCAGGAAGTGTCCAGGGGGTGGCTCATAAACGGGTCTGCAGATACACTTTACTGGCTGTCAAAAAGGCTTGACATGGAATACATATTTATGCCCGCATCCGATGATGTATGGGGTAACGCAGTACTGAGCACCTATCCTGTAGAATTTCTTAAAGGTGGGTTCCTACCGGGGATAGAAGCGCCACTGAGGAGAAGCTATCTTCTTGCTAACATAAATATTCCAGAGGGCAGGGATATAAATATAATGGTTACACATCTTCACCATATAATGGATGAGGGGGATATCAGGGAAAAACAGGTAGAAGAAATACTTGAGCAATGGAACGGTCTTCCCGGAACTGTGATAATGGGTGATTTCAATGCACAGAAGGGAGACCCCGAGATTGAGAAGATGTACGGCAGTGGATTGATAGATGCGCAATATGCTCTGGGTAATGAAGATGATCCGACATGGGTCCATTACCCTCCACAGAGAAGGATTGATTATATATGGACAACTCCGGATATTGAATTGATAGATGGCGAAGTCCCCTACAGTACCGCATCGGACCATCTGCCGGTGGTGGTAGAATTAAAATAAGAACCGGCGGCCCGGGAAAGTTGCCCTGCCTTTTTGACCTGCAAAAATAACATGCCTCCAAAAGAGTTAAAAAATCCAGTGTAAGTTTCACTTATTCTGCAATAGTTTTTAAATACCTATGTCTTCCTGTGCCGTACAAGCAAATATATAACCAGAAAGACAGCGGAGATTCCGGAGTAGATATAAAGGAAGATATTGCCAGCTTTTGAATAAAATGATTTTTGGGGGATAAAATATACAGTTTCATAAAAAACCCCCCTATGGCCCAGTTCTGTTGCCAGTATCATCTTACCCTGAGGATTGATCACCGCCGACACACCCATATTGCTGCTGTGAACGATATAGCTTCTATTTTCAACTGCCCTGAATACAGAAAATATGACATGGTGCCAGGAAGCTTCGCTCTGCCTGAAACCGGCGTCATCGGTTAATACAAATATGATATCCGCTCCAATTTTTCTGAACGTCCTGGATATTAAAGACAATGTAGACTCAAAGCATATATTGGTCCCTATGCTGCCCTTACCCGGATAATGTATTAAGTCAAAATTTCTATCAGGAGTTATGTTGCAACTTGCGATGTTTAAGAATTTCAGGAAGCCTATCACGTCCGGGTAAGGCATATATTCAGCAAAAGGCAGGGGGTGTATCTTATTATACCTGCCGAGTATTTCAAATTCAGGAGAATAGAGGATTACCGCATTATAGTAATTCCCATGCTCGTCCCAGAGTATATGTCCCAGTAAAAAGTGCAGGTTTTCCTTTCTGGCGGTCTCCCTGGCCCATTTGCTGAAGGTACTGTTTTTTTCCCTGTCAATAGGACCCCAGAGAACACTTTCGGCAAAAACTACCAGTTCGGTGCCCGGTTTAAAATAATACTCACTGCTGTAGGGCCGGGGTATAAGTACACCTGTATCTTTTTCAAACTTATCATCAAACGATATATTGGTCTGGACAAGGGCAATATCAAGTTTCTTTTCATCCCGGTCGACCTCTCCTATATCGAATGAATTAATGGAGAAAGTACCGTAAATCAGGACAATTACGACCACTGAAAGGGCAAAGCCTGCATACCTGTAACTTAACTTTCTTTTTCTTGAAAGATTCTCTATAGTTAGTGCTGCACATAAATTAAACAGCACAATCACCGCTGATACTCCGTAAACACCTGTCATATTTGCAATCTGTATAATGGGAAGGTAATTATACTGGGAATATGCCATCAATCCCCAGGGGAAAGCCATAAATGTCCTGCACCTGAAAAACTCTATCGCGGTCCACACGGCAAGCATCAACATAATCTGAATATAAGGCGTCTTTATCTTACAGATAAAATGGAAAGCCAGGCCAAAAACAAGGGGGAAAAGACTTAATAAAATGATTATTGGTATCCACAGTCCAAAGGTGTAACTGGTGAACCAGAAAGTAATTCCGGCAAAAAATACAAGCCCGAAAAAGAAACTCAAATACGTTCTCTCTCCTGCACCACGGCAGTAATAAAGGGTAAAAAAATAGGGTACGAGAGAAAACCAGGCTAAAAACCCTAAGCCATAAAAACTTAAAGCAGCAAGTACCGCTGACAATAATACCAGTATTATTTTAAGATATGTTCTCATAAATTCATGCAGTCTTTATAATCTGGTTTCTTATTATATCATTATATATAAATATTCATTTGATATTAAGTTCTGTCATGTTCGCCGGTACAAATATATAATATCCATAAAAAGATGGAGAACTTACCAAAAAGAATAGTATATATTGATAATATAAGGACCGTGCTGATTGGCATGGTGATCCTGGTTCATGTATCTGTGACCTATGGGCCGGTAGGGTTCTGGTATTATTATGAAAGGACAGGACTTCCTTCCACATATATCCTGGGCTTTTTCAGTTCATTTTGCCAGGCTTTTCTTATAGGCATATTATTTATGATATCAGCATATTTTATTCTGCCCTCTTACAGGAAAAAGGGGGCAGGGCGTTTTATAAACGACAGATTAAAAAGGCTGGGTATCCCACTTCTATTCTATATACTTTTTATAGGACCACTGCTCCTTTATATCCATAAAATTTCCGTGACTGGAGAAAGAAGCGGCTTTTTTATTTTTTACCACGGCTCCGTTATTAAAAATATGATACTTGAGACCGGTCCATTATGGTTTGTCCAGGTCCTTCTTTTATTCACTTTTACTTTTGCACTTATGCTGGAGATTATAAGGAGAATAAAAAAGACAGAAAGCATATACCGGAAAAGAGACCTTAAGTTCCCGGAAAATTATAAATTATGGATATTTATTCTGGTACTTTCCACGACTACTTTCCTTGTAAGATTAAAATGGCCGATTGGAACGGCAGTGGGTAACCTGCAGATATCTTTTTCTCCTCAATATATTTTTATGTTTGTTGCCGGCATTTTTGTTTATAAATATAAATGGCTCGAAAAAATTAACCGCCAGAAGGCCATGTTATGGTCAGCAGTATCGGTAATTTCTGTTCTGGCCTGGCCTGTTATAATCTATTGCAGCAAAGCATTTCCTGCAGCAGATATAACAATACTTGCAGGAGGTCTCCACTGGCAGGCATTTTTATACGGATTATGGGAATCTATATTGTGCGTTGGCATGACAATAACCATAATATATTTTTTCAGGGAAAAGCTTGATTATCAAAACAGGTTTTTAAGATACCTCTCCGAAAGCTCCTATGCAGCCTTTTTAATCCATCCGCTGATAATAGTCCCCCTGTCATTCTCACTTGTAACATTTGAGCTCCATCCTTTAATTAAATTTTTGATTGTCATATGCACCGGGGTCCCATTAAGTTTCATGGCTGGAATTATGTTAAAAAGAATTTTTCCTCTCAAAAAAATATTATAATATTTGCTTTTACGCAATTTCTAAATTAAAGGCATAAATAAACCGGTTAATACGCGCTTGAAATAATCTTATCTGCAAATATTCATATTGATGATTTTTCAAATAATATATCAAAAAGCTGATATTAAAAAATTTGTTATCCGAAGGAAGCCACTCTGCATTTCAGAATATTATATTATCCAGCCTGCCGAATGGTATCTTAACTTCTCTTCTTTTTTCTATTGACTGGAGCTCGCTTTTTACTTCCGCAGCCACTGCATTGATATCTGATTCAAATTTGGTTGATATATACCTTATAAGCTTTTTAACCTCTGAAATTTTCCATTCCGTAAATACCGGGTCATAAGTAAGTACAAAAGCCAGGAATTTACCGAAATCTTTCTCAACGCGGCCTTCACTGCAGTCTTCAAAATCTATCCTCCATATCCTGCCATTTGAATAAATAAAATTTCTGAGGTTTATATCGTTCAGGATATACCCCTTTCCCTTTATATCTAAAGAATATCTATAAAAGTTGTATATAATATCAAGTGCCCTTAAAAAATTACTGCCGGCCTTATTTTTGCCCGCTTCAGAATCAATAAGCATATCAAGAAGTGTTGGTCCCCTGATATAGTCGACAAGCAGACTCCCGCCTTCTGATAATAAAATTCCGGGGATACTGATATTTGATTTCTTCAGACTTTTTAAAAAAAATTCCTCATTTGCCATTCTTATGGTCCTATCTTTCCCCCTGTATATTTTTAAAACATAAATTTTTCCCCGGTCTTCACCTTCTTTCTTGACCAGGTATACAGAGTTTTTCCTGGAATAAAATTTTTTAATAACAGCAAAGCCCGGATGGTATTTATTGCCGTTTTTATCCTTTTTATTCATTAATGCCGCCGCCTATGATAATCTTTATGGCCTTCCCTATCCTGTATCCCTTAAGATTCTTTATGAGGCCTTCCAGGGTTCCCCTTAATATTTCCTGTACAAAAGGTACCATGGTTATTTCTTTTCCATCTATAAACAACTTTATAATTGACTCTGATACAATACAATCCTCCCTTTTAGATTTTCCCTCCAGGATCCTGCAGCATAGTTCCCTGCAGTCAAAACCACAGGCCCCGCAGCAGTCAGCAGGAAAATCGGGTAATATCTCAAATACTTTTTCCTCCACAAGGTCTGCCAGTTCGCCGGTACTGGAAATGGGATCTATGGCCGGGATCCCCCTGAAATTACCAATATTTGATGATATTTTACCGGATACTGCAAAAACACTCCGGTCAAGTATTTTCTCAAGGTCTTCCTCACTGTCTGCACAGGCAATTTTTGGGATGTTGTAATCTGTTACACCTTCCATAACCACATAATCCTTATCGTAGAACCTCAGTATATCCTCTATGGGTAATTTTGAGGAAAACATAATATCAGTTTCGTGATATCCCCTGGCGGTTATTATTTCAGAACCTGCCTTCCTGTGCCGGTCTGTATTGGTACCCGGCCCGTCAATGGCAAAATCGTCAAAATGTATCTCTTTTATTGAACCAACAGAATAGTTTCTTTTTTTGAGCTCTGCTATTATATTTTCAATAGTTGTAGTCTTTCCTGTTCCGGAAATACCTATCACCGAGAACGCTTTCATTTAAATTTCCCCTCAATTAAGAAAATAATAATAAAATATTATAAGAGTTGATGTAAGAAAGGATATGGATATAACAAAATAATCAATTGCCCTGAATCTTAGGACAAGATAGCTCGTCCTTTCCGGATATGCCCTGAAAGCTCTTGTTTCCATGGCAATAGATAGCCTCTGGGCTTTTTTGACTGTATTTATCAAAATAGGATAAAAGATATATCTGTAAAGTTTTATTCTCCTGAAAAACTTAAGCTTTTCCAGCTCTACCCCCCGTAGCTGTACCGCTGTTAGCGTATTTTTTATCTCGGAAGAAAGCATGGGAAGAAACCTTATAGCCACAGATACCATAAAAGATATCTCATAGGGGATCTTAAACTGGTTAAGGCCCTGTATTATTTCCCTTTGATTTGAAGTTGTCATAATTGTGGCTGATATGATTATTATCATGAGCCTGAGTATAAACTCTATTCCCTTTATGATGCCCCCGGTTGTGAGAATGGTTAATCTTCCAAATGAAAGGAGCTCTGCCCCTGATCCCCCAAATATACTCTGGGCCAGCACGAGTACCAGAAATATATACCACACGCTTGATAATTTTTTAAAAACCATTTTTAAATTGCTTCCTGTAAATAAAGAAATAAGAACGGATATTACAAATAATGCAGTAAGTAAAAAGGGGTCCTGGATCAGTACTGCCGGCGTGGAGAGGCATAGAACAATTATTATTTTTGTCCTGACATCCATTTTCTTAAGCATTTTTCTCTACAATCTTTCCGTCATCAATTCTGATTATCCTGCAGTCAAGCGCTTTTATAAAATCATTGTCATGGCTTATAACCGACACTCCGGTTCCATCTTTAATCTGGCTTCTTAAAATATCCAGCAATATCTTTTTCCCCGGCCTGTCCAGACCTGTAGTCGGCTCATCAAGGATTAAGTAACCAGGCTTATTCATCATAAGACTAGCAAGTGCAAGCCTCTGTCTCTCACCCCTGCTCAGGCTGAACGGTATCCTGTCCTGCAGGTGGGATAGCTGAAATAGCCCGAGCATGCCATCCACTTCCCTCTCAATACCATCATCCCCGTATCCCATAAATCTATATGCGAAGGACAATTCATCCCTTACATTCAGGGTAAATAACTGCAGATCGGGATTCTGGAAAAGATAGCCTATTTTTTTCCCTGTCTGGCCCGGTGTAAAATTCTTAATGTCTGTTCCTTCAAGCAGAACCGAACCCTGCAGCGGCTCTATAATCCCTGTCATCAATTTGCCCATTGTTGTTTTCCCGCTGCCATTCGGTCCTGTTATAGCAGTGCAGCCAAAGCCAGAGAAAGCAAGGTTTACATTTTTAAAGACCGGCCTGCCCCTCTTATAGCTGAAATCTACATTTTTAAGTTTTATAAATTCCAGAAGACCTCCAGATAAAAATATCATATATAATTACCATTGATCCCCGTTTCAGATAAAACGCCGCCTTCAAGCACATACAGACGGTCTGCCATATCCAGATTGCGTGCTTCATTCTCCACTACAACTACTGCCCTGCCCTTTTTTCTAAGCTCCTTCATTATTGATTTTACCCTTTCTCTTGATTTTTCATCAAGCTGGGACATGGCTTCATCAAATATGATTATCCGGGGATTTAGTGAAAGCACGGAAGCAATTGCTATTAATTGCTTTTCCCCACCTGAAAGCCCGTCTGGATCAGAGAATCTATATTCCTTCATGCCGGCCACCTCAAGGCTTCCGTCTATTCTTGCGGCAATCTCTCTACGGTTCATGCACAGGTTCTCTGGTCCAAAAGCAATATCGTCTTCCACTGTGGGTGAAAAAAGCTGGGTATCCGGATCCTGAAATATAATGCCGGCATTAACAGCTATCCCGGGTATCTTCATTAACGATACCGGCCTGCCGTAAATAAGTACATCCCCCCTCAGGACCCCCTGGTATACATGCGGTATAATTCCCATAATACAGTAACATAGAGTACTCTTCCCGCTGCCGCTGAGACCTGTTATCGCAGTTATCTCGCTGCTTCTGATCTCAAGGTTTATTCCGTTAAGAATATTTCTGCCGTCCTGATCATATCTGAAACTGAGATTTTTTATTTCTAGCGGATACATCATATCATTCAAGGTCTATTTCCATCACAAATTTGCACCACCTCTGGCTGTACGGATCCTTCCTGACGATGATCTGGAAGGGGCCGGAGCCTCCCTGGCTCCTGTTCCCCAGATACTGGCCGTCTATTTTATAGGCGATATATATATTATCTTTATCTTCTATCTCAGAAACATCAAAAGCTACAGTATAGCCGTCCAGTGCTCTTACTATTACGGTCCTCGCACCGGCTATTTCCACACCGAGCGAATCAAGGACTTTGATCAGTGGTACCCCGGTGTATTTATGGCTAACCGGTCCTGTTTCACTGGTATCCAGATTGGCCGGAAAATTCACCTCACCCATGGACCTTATACTATCCATGTCAACATCTGCCAGCTCAACTCCTCCTTTTTTGACAACAATATAAGCGCTGCTTTCCTGCTCCTTTTTCTGTCTGGCATTTTCTGCATTCAAAAAAGCTGCTGCAGCTACCACAACTGCAAGCACTGCAAGCACAGTTATTACAATAATCAGGTTTTTCTTTTTCATAATTTTAATCTTTTATAAGTTTTTATCCCTGAGGCGAGAATAGGATATATGGCACTATCATATCTTCGTAGCGGAATTCTCCGTGAGTGCCTCCATCTTCAGTAGAATGCATCCCGTGGTCTGCTGTGACTACTGAATGCCCCTCCCACGCAGATACCAGCTTTTCTACATATAGGTCAAGTTTTTTAATCTCATCCATAGTCTCCCCGGTAATATCACCAAAGTTATGCCCCGTATCATCAATTGAATGAAAATGTATCACCAGAAGGTCAAATCCTTTATCCATGTTACCGATGCTGTACTCCAATATATCATCATCCCTGCCGCCGTCCCTGTCACAATCGGTATTAAGTTCAGGCTCTATTTCGGTCTTTATTATCTGTATATCTCCTTCTACGTAAAGTGCTTTCTTATTATCCCGGATAATCGAAGAGAAAATAGTAGGTACAAGGGGCTCCCTTCTATCATGGTCGTCTATGCCGCTGTATGCAGGGGATTTTCCGGTGAACATTGCCGCAAGGCCTGCATTTGTAACAGGCCTGAAAACGGAAACAGCAGGTTTTACGCTGCAGGCTTCATCCATAAAACCAATGTACCCGTTCTCAACTGCATATCTATACTGGTGATAGCCAAATCCATCAAGTATGATTAGCATCACTTTTTCACCACGGTCTATGTGATGTTTTAAATCATAATAGGCATCCATTATGCTGGCACCCGGCGGATCTGTAATTATCCCTGCTATATTACTTACTGTCTTTTCCCCGGTTCTGCTATCCATATAATTGAAACGGTTGTCTTCAAGTTCAATAAGGCCGCCGTGATCCGTATTTAAGATATTTCCGTCCCTTCCCATTACGATAATATTACCGGAAACTTCATATCCTAAAAGGCTCTCTATTTTCAATATTTTTTCAATTGAATATATGGGTGCGTTCATCTTACTTTCGCTGGCATCCATGGAAGTATCACCTTCATGTTTTAGATAATCCGTTGCCGCCGCATAAGCCTGTCCTGGTGTGATCCTTAAAATATTTTCATCGGGACTTATTATATCCATCCCGTATTCATAGCATGAATCCGTATTTTGCGATGCTACAGCTATTTCTTCTATCATCTTTATATTGGTACTGATAGGATGATCCTGGTTTACAGCATTCCATCCGTCTTCCGGATCAAAAGACAGGCAGATTCCCTGGATCTCATCGTAATCCAGCAGGACCGCAGTGCCATCACGGCCGGCAATTATTATACTATTACATTCAGAAAACGGTTCTGCCGATTCTATCAGCTGTCTTAAAGAAGCACCCCTTTTATTGCTGCAGGGTTCTTCTATAACCGGTATATCTTCAGGTGAATCCGGATCAGTTATTTCTTTCACATTTCTTACATCGCCGGTTATTTTTAATCCGGGCAAGAATACCGCTCTCTCCGCTACTGCCTTTGACAGACCGAATGTGCCTGCTGCCAGTCCTGCCAGAAGGGCAGCAATAATTATTAATACAAGGTATATCTTATTCAATCAGCCCTTCCTTCCTCCGGCTCCTATTCCTGAAAAATTGATCTTCAAAAAACTTTTGACAAGGCTGTATGCCAGAAGTCCTCCCAGTCCACCTGAAAGAGCTCCGCCTGCAATAGTTAGAATAAGGGGTATCCATGGAAGTTTAAAAAATACAAAATTTGACATCAGCGTACCTGCCATATTTGCCATCATCCCTGCAAAAAAACATGATAATATATTCCTGCAATTCTGCCTGGCTATAATCAAAAAAAGATCAACTGCCAATCCCGGTACAAGATATGTGACCAGGCTCATTATTCCGTGGGTCCCAAACATACCGACAGCTATTACCATTATAGACTGTACAAGTGCTATAAGGCTGGCAGAACCCCTTTTGCCTGTTATACCTGTGCCTGCTACAATCCACATCATGTAAAAACCTCCGGCAATAGTTCCCCCGGGTATGAAAAGAGGGCCGGTTATTATATGCACAAGTGGTAAGATCACAGGTTTTGTGGCTATTCCTAGAGCTGCCACAAGGGCAATCACAATAAGGTCAAAAACTGAAAAACCTGTTAATAATTTCCTTATAATCACTCCCAATTCTGATGTATGTAAATACTAAATTCCAGCAATCACTCTGGATTAGTGGATATAAAATATGGTCTTGCACCTCCGGTAAAGGATTTATCCTATTCTAAAATTACTATTTTCACCACATTTTTTATCCAGGAACCTGCGGATTCGGTACTTATCACAAGCTGTACGGGCCCGTCTTCTTCGCCTAAATCCTCCCCGTCCAGCTTAAACCCTAGTATGGTTCCGCTGTCATCGATTGTCTTTCTATCAAATTCTTTCGAATAACCGTCGGCAGCTTCTATCAGCACCGTGCTGTAATCATCAAAACCTGCTTCTTTCAGCACCGCTGATACAGGAAACCCTTCCCAGTTCTGCTTTATCCTGCTTCCATCTTTCTTTTCCTTAACTGCCTCTATCTGCACCGTATCTATGCCCGGTGCATCTGCATTTATAAAATCAACGCTTTCTCCGCCCTCTTTTTCCACAGTAATAATCCACAGTATTTCCCGTGTCCCGGTTTCAGTACTGCAGCCTGCCAATATACCCATACCTGTTATAAGCAGCGCTGTCAGAACAATTACGGCTATTCTCTTCAACTCTTTCCCCTTTATTTTTTGTTTTCAATTGATAGCAGATCCTTGATTTCGTACATTTCTCCCATTTCTTCAAAATAAATGCAAACCTGACCGCCCTCATTTACATATAAAATACCATTGTCCAGTTCCTCTGAGTCCACCTCTACGGTGTATCCGTCAAGAGCCCTCATTAAATAATTGCTGTATTCCTCCATTCCTGCCTTTTCCATAATTTCTTTGAGGCAGACTCCCCTTTCACCTTCAACTGGAATATTTTCAAACATTCCTGTACCCTGGACTGCCGAAACATAGGCGGTCTTGCCGTAAAAAATAGCAAAGATATCTTTCAGCCACATCCCTTTAGGTATTTCCGGATCAAGGAAAGCAGGCGAATCTTCCCCGTTTATTTTCAAAAACCCGCCTTTAAATATTTCCTTGCTTTCATTTTTTTCAAGTCCGTCTGAGGTAACCATTACAATAAAATCCTGTTCCTCTCCTTCCCTGAACTCCATTAAAAGGTCAGCTGCCGGAACTGCCCTATCAATGCTTCCATAATAATCATAATCCTGTGTTTCAAGCACTTTTATAAGACTTTCAATAAAAACTATTCCCGTTATCTTATTTATGACATGCCCTTCAATCAGCTCTATCTTTACCAAATTTTTTACCCAGTACATAGTCCTCTCATCAGGGATAACTGCACGGAACGGCCTGCTCTCTTCTTGCAGGGGTTCACCGTCTATCTCGCAGGCAAGTATTATCTCGCGTTCCCGTACTACTTCAGGAGGGATTTCAATAGCATACCCGTCACCTGCAGAAAACCTCATAGAATAGATTTCTGATAGCTTTATCCCCATATAATTGCTCAAAATGTCTTCAAGCAGCACTCCTTTGACGGGGCGCATGCAATCTTCATTCTCGGAGTCTACTGCCGCAACTTCCTTCTCCACTGAATCCAAATTCATTATTTCAGAAATATTTATTTCTGTTTCCCTGCCCTGCCATATAATTGTCAGGACCCCTTCAGATAACCCTTCTGACTTTTCTTCACTGCCAGAACATCCAGAAAATAAAAGGAGGACAATTAAAATTATTAATGGCAGGGCCAGTCTTCTTACCAATATTTTCAAAATTTCCTTCTTTCCAAAATAAAAAACCTTTCCACACGTGGAAAGGCTAAGGGGCTTAAAAAAGCACTTTCAAAAGAAAATGCTCCAGAGCCCGGTCAAAGGCCTTCTGATACAATAATACCAAAAGTCCTTCTGTACTCCTTTCCACAATGGGAGGCACAACCGTTACCCGTTGAACCCTGTCGGTCAGCAATCCATAAGCCTTACAGCTTATTAGGAGTTGCAGACTCGGAGTAAATATTTAATTTTTAAACTATTTAAAACTTTTTAGATTTTATAATAATACCGGCTTATTATCAAGACCAGCGGCAGGCATGCCTGTGTTATATTGCTGTTATCCTATAATTTCTGAAAGTAAAAATACTTTAACTCTGCTTCCGGCAATTATCTTACTGCTGTCACCGGGAATATATGCTATCCCGTTGGCGCCTGCCAGTGAAGAAAGTGTGCCGCAGGTGTGGGTATCGATATTATCGAATACGTAATCCTGCTTCTTTTTTTTAACTATCACCCCGGAATAGCTTACCGTTCCTGCTTTAGCCGCAAAGTCATTGGCTGCTTTGGCATAAACAACCGGCCTGAAAAGTTCATGATATCCCATTATCTTTCTTATCACCGGTCTTACATACATCTCAAAGCAGATTATTGAAGAAGCCGGATTGCCTGGAAGTCCGAATATAAATTTATTTCCATATCTAAAAAAAGCCAGTGACATCCCCGGGTACTGATTAACCCTCCAGAAGACAGGTTCCGCACCCAGTCTTTCCATGACTTCTTCCACGGTATCATAATCCCCTACAGATGTCCCGCCGCTTACTATTATGATATCGCACCCTACAAGAGCTTTTTCTACGCTTCTGTAAAGCGCCTCCTGGTCATCCCGGACTATTCCAAATCTTCTGTACTCTCCCCCTGATTCTTTTACAAGCGCAGACAGCGAATAACTGTTGCTGTCTCTCACTTTTCCTATTGTAATTTCTTCATCTATCCCTGCCAGTTCATTTCCTGTAGCAAATATTCCCACCAGAGGCGGGCCGTAAATCTTTATGCTTCTCCTACCGAGGGAAGCCAGTATTCCCAGTGCGGCCGGATTTATTTTATACGAGTCTTCAAATACGGTATCCCCCTTTTTAATATCTTCACCCCTGTATTTGACGTTTTCCCCCTTTTCAATCTCTTTAAATACCAGTATATTTTTATCATTCACCTGCGTATTTTCCTTCATCACTACAGAATCTGTTCCAACAGGCATGGGACTTCCTGCAATTACGGGTGTGCAGAAACCGGGATCAATAGTTGTCCGTTCAGGCCTTTCAGCAGTAACCCTGCCTTCAGCAAGTAGCAGTCTTACCGGGTAATTTATGTCAGCTCCTTTGATGTCATCTGCCCTTACAGCATAGCCGTCCATTGAAGAGCAGTCGTAAACCGGGATATCGCCTGAAGCAGTTATCCTTTCAGCAAGGATCTGGCCGGTGCTTTCAATCAGGGGGACTCCCTTTACTTTATACTCAAACCCCGAAGTCAGTATTATTCTGTGTGCTTCACTTACCGAAATCATTTTAAGACTTTTTTAAATAAATTGTTCAAATATTAATATTAGTATTTTAAAAAAGGCATGTAAAGCAGTTAAATGTTAGAGGTGTCTATTTTTTATCTAAAAATTTCTGAATAATGCAATTCGATCCGTTTACATTCTATCTTCAAAGACATATAATTAACCATCAAAAATTTAATATTAAGGCAATGACGCCTTTTAGGTGCAATGGGGCATCCGTTTTCTGGACAGCGTTTGTACAGAATAAGGGTGTTTTTATGTTTTTTTAGCCTTATAAAATTAAAAATGCAAAATTGAACAGGTAAGGAGCAGTACAATGGCGTACGATCAGGATCTCACTAAAAATAAAAAAACATCCTACACAGGGCAGATCATGGAAATTGTATCAAAGAACAACAGTGGAGAAGACGAATTCCATCAGGCAGTCAAACAGGTACTTACTTCAATAGAACCGGTTTTAGACAGACACCCCGAATACAGGGAAGCTGCTGTTCTTGAAAGGATCATCGAACCGGAGAGGCAGGTCATATTCAGGGTACCCTGGATCGATGACATGGGAAAAATCAGGGTCAACCGCGGATTCAGGGTGGAATTTAACAGTGCCATCGGTCCGTATAAGGGAGGACTCAGGTTTCATCCATCTGTCAATCTGGGAATTATAAAGTTCCTCGGTTTCGAACAGATCTTCAAGAACTCCCTTACTTCACAGTGTATCGGCGGCGGCAAGGGCGGCAGTGATTTTAACCCGAAGGGAAAGTCAGATTCCGAAGTCATGAAATTCTGCCAGAGTTTCATGACAGAATTATTCAGGTATCTTGGACCCCGCACAGATGTACCTGCAGGAGATATCGGAACAGGCCCCAGGGAAATAGGTTATCTGTTCGGTCAGTACAAAAGAATAAAAAACAGATTTGAAGGCGTGCTTACAGGCAAGAACTATGAATGGGGCGGCAGTCTTTTGAGGCCTGAAGCTACCGGATACGGTCTCATTTATTTTGTGAATGAAATGCTAAAAGACAAAAACAGGTCCTTTAAAGATTCCAGGGTCATAATCTCCGGCTCCGGTAACGTTGCAATATATGCATGCGAGAAAGCATCAGAACTCGGGGCAAGGGTCATAGCCATGAGTGACTCTAATGGTTTCATCCATGATCCTGATGGAATAGATGTTAATGAAATAAAGAAACTCAAGGAAGTTGAGAGGGCGAGAATCCAATTATATAGAAAAAAGTATCCTGATGCTGAATATACTGAAAATCCCTCTGGAATATGGGATATCGGTTGTGATATTGCGCTTCCCTGCGCAACACAAAATGAAATTGATGAAAAAGCAGCAAAAAAATTGGCCGAAAACGGCTGTTATGCTTTGGGGGAAGGAGCCAACATGCCTTCCACACCCGGTGCGGTTAAGGTATTTCTGGAAAATAAGATACTCTATGCACCCGGCAAGGCAGCAAATGCAGGAGGAGTGGCCGTGTCATCCCTGGAAATGTCACAGAATAGCATCATGACCCGCTGGAGCAGTTATGAGGTTGATACAAAACTCAGGGAAATTATGAAAAATATCTATAAGAAAGCCAGCAGTACAGCCAGAGAATACGGAGATGAAGACAATATGGTTCTTGGAGCCAACATAGCAGGATTTGTCAGGGTTGCAAATGCTATGGTCGCACAGGGAGTGGTTTAAAACCACAGTTTTTATGCGGAGGTTTTAAATCTTTCTTTTATTTCAAATAAATTATTTGATTTATCCTGTATAAAAACAGCGTCATGAGTATCGCGCTTTATAATAGAACAGGGGTAGTTGTTATCCTGTGCCTTCTTTATCACTTTCCTTCTATCATTAACCATGATACAGACATGCTGAAAATTTCTATAATTAGATTCGGAAGATATAAATAATTCCATTACAAGATCCTTCTTTCCGGCAACTACTACTTCGATATCTTTTTCAATACCAAAGATTTTATTTGATATTGCTTTTGATATTTTAAACTTATTTTTTATTTCAAGACCTAAAATATCAACATAGAAGTTTTTTATTTCTGCCGCGTCATTTATAGCAGCGGCAACATGGTTAAATATTTTCTCTTCCATATTAAATCCTAAATATTTTGTATTTTAAAACTTTTTAAATGATCAATGCACTATAGTCTATGAATTTTACAGCAAATCTTATAAAGATAAAATATAATAAGGCAATTTTATAAAATTAATATCTGTTAAGAATATACACCAAAAAAACTTACCGGCCTTACCGGCTATTGTATAGATATAACTAACACAACTGAAATATCATGCTCTTGTTGTCTTTATTGCATTTAACGGGCAGCCCTCTGCACAATAATTGCAGCCCTGGCAAAGGTTCATATCAATCATGGGAGGTTCATAAGGACCATCGAACTGCTTCATCACATGATGGGGACAGAGACTTAAGGCAAAACAAATTCCACTTTCTGGATTGCATTTAGAAGGATTGCATATGTCATAATCTACAAAAGAAACTTTATTTTTCCTCTTCATTACACTTTTTTCTCTGAACATATATTTTCTGCTATCAAATTAAATTGCCAAAAAGATAGGCATTGATAAATCACTTACCAATGCCTGCCTGTTATTTTTATTTTAACATACTGTGTCAAGGCTATTTTTAGGATTATGACTTTTAATCATTGCTCTATGGCAATACTTATCCAAAAAATTTCCTCCGGCTGTGGTGGCTATCTCCATCAGGTTTTAAAATCCTAAATCTCAAAAGCCGATACCTTCCTGACTCTTCCAGGTAGTTTTTTCTCTTTCAAGTAAGATTTTATACTTATCCCTTCTATCTTTATATCTGGCGCTATCTCACATAGAGGGATGAGCACGAACCTCCTTTCAGGTATGCGGGGATGCGGTATCTTCAGAATATCCGATTCAATTTTTTTACTGTTAAAAAATAATATATCAATGTCAATAGGCCTCGGACCGAATCTTGTTTCTGTCTTTTTTCTTCCCATGTAATATTCAATTCCTTTTATTAAACCCAGTAGCTGAAAGGGGCTCATTTCATTTTTCACAGTAACCTGAACCGCAATATTGTAGAAATTGTTTTGATTTTTTACATACATGGGAGCTGTCTCATAGAGAGAGGAAGTTTTTTCTATTTCCACGGAGGGATTATCATTTATAAGCCTCAGTGCTTTTTGTATATTGGCCTTCCTGTTTCCCATATTGGAGCCCACTGAAAGAAATGCGCAAGAATTTTTAGACCCCTCCTGTCTCTTTTCTTTGAATAATTCTTTTACATCTGTTGCAAGGGTTCCATTATCACTTCTTTTAATACTGTAACCGACACCAGCTGAATCCAGCTCTTCTTCAATTGGGGGAGAGGGTTTTTCTATTATGACATCTACCCCTTCAACCAGCTCCGACATTCCGCTTATGCCGTATGCAAGACTCTGGCAGAATGTTTCCAGCAGGTCAAATCTTTCGCTATCATTTATTTTTTTTACTTTTTCTATAATGTCAGAATAACTTATAGTTTTTTCAAGCCTGTCGTTTCCGGTAAAATCAATATCTTTTATGTAAACGCTTATATTAAAAACGAAGAACTGGCCATTCTTTTTTTCATACTCCCTGACACCGTGATATCCGTACAGCCTTAGATTTTTTACAAATATTCTGAACATATACCCGCCTGTAATATAGATTGCTTACTTATATACTGATAATATACTGTTTATGATTTTTAAGGCTCTTACAGTCTCACCGACATCATGGACTCTGAGGATGCTTGCACCATTGATAACGGACCACACGGCAGCTGCTATGCTGCCTTCGAGTCTTTCATCCCCCGGAAGACCCAGCAGCTTTCCTATGAATGATTTTCGTGATGCCCCAACAAGCACAGGGTACCCCATAAAACTGAATTCTTTTATTTTATTCAGTATTGCAATGTTATGGTCCATGGTTTTTCCAAAACCTATTCCGGGGTCTATTATTATTTTATCAGGAGATATGCCTGAGCCGATTGCATGAGAAGCCCTCTGATGAAGATATTCATATATTTCATCTATTACATTATCATAATGGGGGTCATCCTGCATATTTTCAGGAGTTCCCTGCATATGCATAAGGACAACGCTTACACCGCTGGAAGCTGCTACCGAAGCCATCTCTCTGTCCATTGAAAGTGCGCTTATATCATTTATCATATGGGCACCGGCAGAAACGGCCTCCGCTGCAACTTCCGACCTGTATGTATCAATTGATATCAGGGTATCATAGTTTTTATATATATTCTTTACCAATGGAATGGTCCTGCTGATTTCCTCGCCGGTGCCTGCAGGCTTTGAACCCGGCCTGGAAGACATGCCCCCAACATCAATAATATCTGCACCTTCTTTTATCATTTCATCAATGTGTCTTGCAGCACTTTCGTAATCATTATATCTGCCGCCGTCATAAAATGAATCAGGGGTAGCGTTCAAAATTCCCATTACAAGCGGGGGCGGCCCATTCCCAAACCTCTTATTGCCAATTGAGTATTTTCTTCTGCTCCAGCCGCTGGCTTTATAGCCTTCCAGGAATGAATTAAGGTCGCGGGAAAGCTCACTGAGGCCAAACGGCTGCATCTTTAACTTTTGAATAAGATTTTTAAGTCTTTTAAAAGTCCCCTCTATAATCACATCAGTCTTTCCGGAGTCACTGACAAGTATTTCCCTTGAAGTTACAACATCACCGCCTCTTGCCAGCATTTCCTGCTTTAATATATTTGCAGCAGCCGGTTTAAGTCCCCTTACCTTCAGGGCAATGGGAAATAATTTCTCTGCCATTATTCTCTGCCCGCTTGCTGTTGCACCGATTTTTTTAAATTCAGATATGCCTTCGGCTCTACTCTTTATTTCAAGGGCTCTGATGATATACTTCATATTCTACCTGAAGAAAGATGTTACTTCTTGCCGTTATAAATAAGGGAAAGCACTTCCGATCTGGAGGCAGGGTTATCTTTGAAAAGACCTCTAATTGCAGATGTGACAGTTATTGTATTTGGCTTCTTTACTCCCCGCATACTCATGCATAGATGTTCCGCCTCTATTATAACGATTACACCTCTTGGCTTGATCTTTTCCATTATTGCATCTGCAACTATGGTGGTCAGCCTTTCCTGGATCTGGGGTCTTTTCGCCACTATATCAATAACCCTTGTCAGTTTGGACAGGCCGATTATCTTACCTGATTTATTAGGAGCATAAGCTATATGGGCTTTTCCTATAAAAGGTACAAGGTGGTGTTCGCAAACAGAGTAAAAAGGAATATCCTTTACCAGTATTATCTCATCGTGGTTTTCATCAAACATGGGACCGAGTTCATCTGAAGGGTCCCGGCCTACTCCGGAAAATATCTCTTCATACATATCAGCAATTCTCTGCGGTGTTCCTATAAGACCTTCCCTGTTGATGTCTTCACCTATCCCCTCAAGCATCATTTTTACGCCTTTAATAATCTTTCCCCTATCCACTGATCTCCTCCCCTTTTTAAAAATCTATGCGTTTTTAAAAATCATAAATATAATTGATTTCACCACAGATATCTTCATCTAGAATCACATTTTTTCATTGCTCTGGATCAAAAACCCTGACAAAAAATTTTCTCCGTATAAAACACTGTGACTTATAATATAAACTTTTTTAATTTATATTCCGAAAGATATCCTCTATTATTTTTCCATATCTTAATGACCGGCAGATCTGGCTCTGGCAGAACTTTTCTTTTTCCCGCCTGCAGCCACAGAAGCAGGCTTTTTATCAGATTCAGACTTTTTTTCTTTCTTTATCTTTTTGCTCTCAACTTTTGCCAGTATTTTTAGTATCTCTTCTCTTGACAGTGTCTCTTTCTTTATCAGCTTATCAGCAAGCCTGGAAAGTGTTGATTTGTTTTCTTCAAGAATCTTTCTTGCCTTTTTATAGCTTGAGTCTATGATGTCGTGCGTCTCCTCGTCAATAGCCGAGGCAATTTTTTCACTGTAATGCGGTCTTGATGCTATTTCCTTGCCCAGGAACACTTCATCTTCCTCTACCCTGAAGGTAACCGGCCCCAGACGTTCACTCATCCCGAATTCAGTTATCATCTTTCTGGCTATCCTGGTAGCCCTCTCAAGATCATTCTGAGCTCCGGAGGTGATATCTTCAAAGTTCATCTCCTCGCTTACCCGACCTCCAAGAAGCTGGGTTATATTATCCAGAAGTTCATTTTTGGATTTAAGGAACCTGTCCTCTTCGGGTAAGGTTATAACATATCCCAGAGCCCTGCCCCTTGATATTATTGACATCTTATGTATGGGATCGGTGTAGGGCAGTACATAGGACAGGATTGCATGTCCTGACTCATGGAATGCAATTATTCTTTTTTCTTCTTCCGATATTACCCTTGTCTTCTTTTCTGGACCTGCAATCACTCTCTCTACGGCCTCCTCTATTTCAAACATGGATATCTTTTTCTTATTGTGTCTGGCGGCAAGAAGCGACGCCTCGTTGAAGAGGTTTGCCAGGTCTGCACCTGTGAATCCGGGCGTCTGTTTTGCAATGGTCTTCAAATTTATTGACTTATCCAGAGGTTTACCCCTGGCGTGTATCTCAAGTATCTTTTCCCTTCCAATAAGGTCGGGCCTGTCGACAGGTATCTGCCGGTCGAACCTTCCGGGTCTCAGGAGGGCAGGGTCGAGGATATCAGGTCTGTTGGTAGCAGCAATAAGTATTACTGTGCTATCCTGGTTAAAACCATCCATTTCCACAAGGATCTGGTTGAGGGTCTGCTCCCTTTCATCATGTCCTCCGCCCAGTCCTGCGCCCCTGTGTCTTCCAACTGCATCTATCTCGTCCATAAAAACTATTGAAGGCTGGCTTGCTTTTGCCTGGTTGAAAAGGTCCCTAACCCTTGAGGCGCCGACACCGACAAACATCTCTACAAATTCAGAACCGCTTATTGAGAAAAAAGGCACGCCTGCCTCTCCTGCAACAGCCCTTGCCAGAAGAGTCTTACCTGTTCCCGGCGGTCCGTATAATAATACACCTTTTGGAATCTTTGCCCCCATAGCCTTAAATTTATTTGGATTTTCCAGGAACTCCTCTATCTCCCTGAGTTCCTCAACTGCTTCATCCACGCCGGCAACATCTTTGAAAGTCGCCCTCTGTTTGCCCTTATTTGCAAGTCTGGCCTTGCTCTTCCCAAACTGCATTACCTTGGAACCACCGCCCTGCAGCTGGTTCATCATGAAAAATATAAGGCCGAACATTATAATAAAAGGTATGGCGCTTATAATTAATTGAAGCCATATTGACTGCTTCTGGTTGTCAACCCTGAACTTTATATCATTTTCAAGCAGAAACCGGGTTATATCATATTCTGATAGAAAGGCTACTTCAAATAATGAACCGTCGGAGAGTTTCCCTTCTATGGTCCCGTCCTCAGCTTTTACCAGAAGCGGTTCCGCAGCGCTTATCCTGCCTTCTTCAACCGTTGCAACAAACTCGTCCATGCTGAATTCTTTCACTTCAGGGGATAAAAAAAGCGGATTTCTAAATATAAGAAACATAATCACTATCAGAAGGATGAGAAGTGCTATATTCTTAAAGCTCCTGCTCCTGAATCCTTTATTATTGTTATTATC
>CAZLXJ010000057.1:0-20283 GCA_964563645.1 uncultured Actinomycetota bacterium
CTGGTGATGTTAATTTTTGCCATATTTGAATTTGGAATAGCATTTAATAACTATATCGCCCTTACGCATGCAGCAAGGGAAGGAGCAAGGCTTGCTGCAGTCGGATGCTTTGAAGACCCGGATTGCGATTTTGAACAAGCTGTCAAAGATAGTGCTCCCACGGTAAATATTGAAACTATAAATGTGGAAAACCCTGAAGGAAACATGATTGGTAAGCCGGTAGTAGTTACTGTAACAGGCGAGGTTTTTATTATTGAGATCCCAATGGCTGGAGAGTATGGTCCAATTCAACTGACCAGTAAGGCAACTATGCGTAGAGAACAATAATTAATTTAACTTTTTAAATATACGCATTTTTATTATTTTAAATTGGGGAAAATATGTTAGGTTTTAAAAAAAAATTTTTAAGTCAAGAGGGACAGGTAATAGTAATAGTTTCTTTATTAATTGTATCTTTTTTTGGGATTACAGCACTGGCTATAGATGTAGGATCATTATACCAGGAGAGAAGACATCTTCAGACTGTTGCTGATTCTGCAGCTCTTGCAGGTGCTCAGGAACTCCCTGATGACCCTGATAAGGCTATTCAAGTAGCTGTTGATTATGCTTTAAAACATGATGTTAATATAAGTTATAATGATGTTGTTATTTCAAATACTTTAACATCTGATATTAATTTGCCTGACACTATAACTGTTACCCCTGTTAATCCTGGAAAAGATACCTATTTTGCTAAAGTATTGGATTTATTAGATTCTAATGGAGAGACAGACTTTAATAAAGTTGAAGTTGCAGCTATGGCCAGAGCTATGGTTGCCAAACCATTAGAGAAACTTGGAATTGTTCCCTGGGGTATAGATGAAGATGAGTTTAGAGATATAAGTTTTGGAGACCCGAAACAATTTTATTTTGCTACTATAGACGAAATTGGGCCTGGAAATTTTGGTTGTTTGGATTTACCCAGAGGTCAAGGTGGATCTGGGGGAGCAAATGATTACTATGATAATATTTTATATGGTTATAATAAAGGTTTAGCAATTGAAGATATAATTAGTTCCAAACCAGGTAAAATGCCCCAAGAAACCGATGAGAGTGTTGATGATAGGGTAAACGATCCTTTGTATGGAGGAGATGGGAAAGACGAATTTGATTATATTGTTTTTGATTATCCAGTAATTAAAAATGATACACAGGTTGTCTATGTCCCAGTTATAACGGTTGAAGAAAAACAAAATGGTAAATTTGAAACAACTATTGTAGATTTTGCAATATTTGTGTTAACTGAATGGGATAAAGATGGCAAAGATGCTTATGTAAAAGGCCAATTTATAAAAAGTGCAATTACTAATTCAAATGGGAGCATATTACCAGTTGAGGCAGAAGGTTTAAGGGTAGTACGACTTATAAAATAAATTTATAATACTATTGTTGAACACATTTCAATAAAAAGTTATAAGATTGGCATTAACTATCAGAATACATTAGGAGAAAACAATGAAGCTAAGGATCATACTGCTTGTTTTAGCAATTATAATAGGAATAGTGGCTGTAGTAGCTGTTGTAAGCTATATTTCCAGCATAAGAACATCAGTTGAGAAAGAAGTTGAGAAGGTAGAAGTTCTGGTTGCGGCCAAGAATATACCCGGAGAAGTACCGGTCGAGGCAATAATTTCTTCTGAAGCAGTAGTCCTGGAAGCTGTTCCCCAGAAATATCTGGCAAATGGCGTTCTCACTACACTTGAAGATTACGAAGGATATGTGACTGCTGCTCCCATAAACAAAGGTGAACAGATAACAACAACAAATTTTGTAAAACCCGAGCAGATAGGCCTTGCTTTTACAATTCCAGAAGACATGGTAGCCGTATCTATTCCCATTAATGAGATAATCGGTGTGTCATACTTGATAAATATAGGCGATATGGTAAATGTTATTGCCACATTCAGCCCTCCCGGAGAGGAGGAAGAAGAGGCTGTTTTAGAAGAAGTACCGGAAGAGGAAACTGCGGGACTTGAAGCAGTTGAGGAAGTATCAGGGGCCGGGGTTACTGAGGAGATAACAAAAACACTGTTATGGAATGTGGAAGTATTGCATATTGGTATCAGGACAATCGCCCACAGGCAGGATTTTCAGATAGAAGATGAAGAAGCTGAAACTGAAGAAGGGAGTGAAGAGTTTACTGATATAAGGACAGTGACTCTTGCCCTTACCCCGGAGCAGGCAGAAAAACTGGTATTTACAGAGGAGCATGGAAGTGTATGGCTTGCCCTTCTGCCAGTTGGCGGTATTGAGAAAACCGATACCCCCGGACAGACATATAAAAATATTTTTGAAGAGTAATTGATTTGTTTTAATAAGTATAATACGGAGATAATATAGTGAAAATACCGCTTGCAATAATTGACAGGGATAAAGGAAACATTAGCAAAATAGAGTCTATAGTCAAAGATATCCCCGGGGTGTCAGTAAGTATAAAGAGTACCGGGCTGGATGATCTTGAAGCACTTCTTAAGGAAAAGAATCAGGGTATTGCGCTTCTGGGGCCGTCTTTTACCTTAAATAATACCGAAAAGCTGTTTTCAAAATATAGTTCTTCCCTGGCCAATGTAAGGGTAATCCTGCTTGTAAATAAAACTAATACCAGTATATTAAGGGAAGCAATCAGGTTAAATATCCATGATGTAATGGAATTTCCATTTAATTTTTCAGACATCAGGGAGTCACTGGAGAGGGCTTCAAGATTATATAAGGAAGCAGTTACGGAAGAAGAAACCGGGCCAGAAACTGTAAAGAAAAAAGGGGGAGCTACAAAGATAACAGTTTTCAGCACCAAGGGCGGCTGCGGAAAATCATTTATAGCTACAAATCTGGCAGTGGACCTTATAAAACAGTTCAAGAAAAGAGTTACGCTTTTTGATCTTAACTACCAGTTTGGAGATATCGCTTTAATGCTTAACCTTTTTCCCAGGCATACCATTTATGACATAATGTCTGTTGTGGAACAGCTTGACTCTGAGATGCTTGCCGGATTTTTGACTGTCCATGAATCAGGCGTAAAGGTACTTCCTGCTCCTATCGATCCAACACAGAATGAGTCAATAAGCACGGCTAATACAAAAAAGATACTGGATATCCTTTCAGAGATAAGTGATTATGTAATAATCGACACACCTGCAGGATTTAGTGATAATGTGCTATTGCTTCTGGAAGAGACGGATTACCTGTGCATGGTCACAAGTATGGATGTACCCAGCATTAAGAATTTGAAAATAACCCTTCAGCTTCTTGAACAGCTGAAATTTCCAAAAGAAAAGATCTTCCTGGTCCTTAATAGGGCAGGAACAAAAGTAGGGATAACAGAGGATGAAATAAGAAAGACCATCAGTAAGAAAATAGATATTGCCATACCCAGCAACAGACTGGTACCTTTGACTATCAACAAAGGTGTACCCCTGGTTACTGAAGCCCAGAGGTCAAATGTTGCAAAGAGTATAAGAAAATTGACTAATATTTTTAGAAAAGTCTGATTTAAATCAAATAATAAGAAGGCGTGTAATCATGGGTTTACAGGAAAGAATAAAAAAAGTTCAGGAATTTGAGGATAAGATAGATACCCAGAAAAAATTGGCTGAAACAAAGAGGACGAAGCAGGTAAATGACCTGAAAAGGAAAATACACTCCGGTCTGATCGAGAAACTTTCAGACGAGGTCTTCAAAAAAGAAATAAAAGATGCAGAGTTGAAGCTAAAAGTAAGGCGTGAAATACTGGAACTTCTGGGAAGGGAGGACGTACCTCTTACAGGCGACGAAAAACAGAAAATTGTAGATGACCTTGTATATGATGTAGTCGGCTATGGACCTGTAGAGGAGTTCCTGAGGGATGATGAGATAACCGAGATAATGGTAAACAATCCCGGTACCATATATATTGAAAAGTACGGCAAGATATATCCCACCAATAAAAGTTTTCTCGACCAGGCCCATTTAATGAGGATAATCGATAAGATTGTGAGCAGGGTAGGCAGGAGGGTCGATGAGTCGTCACCCTATGTGGATGCGAGGCTGCCTGACGGTTCAAGAGTCAATGTGATAATCCATCCCCTGGCCATAAACGGTCCAATGCTTACAATCAGAAAATTTGCAAGGGACCCGTTCACTATAGAGGATCTTGTTGAAATGGGCACCTGCACCAGGAAGGCCGCCGACTTTCTGGAAGCCTGTGTAATGGGAAGATTGAATATTATAGCATCAGGCGGAACAGGTACCGGAAAGACGACGACTCTTAACGTGCTTTCTTCATTTATTCCGGATGACGAAAGGATTATAACCATAGAAGATTCAGCAGAACTTCAATTGGGCCAGCAGCATGTGCTGAGACTGGAGTCAAGGCCTCCGAATATAGAGGGGAAAGGAGAGATCACTATAAGGGATCTTGTAAGGAATTCACTGCGTATGAGGCCGGACCGGATAGTTGTAGGGGAAGTAAGGGGCGGTGAAGCCCTTGATATGCTCCAGGCAATGAATACCGGCCATGACGGAAGTCTTAGTACGGTGCATGCCAATTCCACCCGTGATGTCCTGTCCAGACTGGAGACCATGGTCCTCATGGCAGGGATGGAACTTCCCGTCAAGGCCATAAGGGAGCAAATAGCATCGGCTGTTGATCTGGTAGTACACTTGAACAGATTAAAAGACGGGACCAGGCGGTTTATAAAGATAACTGAAGTACAGGGAATGGAGGGAGAAGTAATAACCCTTCAGGACCTGTTCATGTTTGACTTTTCTGAAGGTATTGACGAAGAAGGCAGGTTCAGGGGCAGTATAAAATCCACCGGGCTGCTGCCCAAGTTTAATAAGAAGCTAAAAGATATTGGAATCGAAATACCTGTGGAAATATTTGAAAAAGAAATCTGATAAACCTTTTTTAATTATAATAAAAAACTACAATGGCTAAGTATATTATTAAAATAACAATTTTATTGACAGTGTTCTCTATCTGTGTGCTATTTTCTGTCCCCGGGTTTCTTTCTGCACAGGAAAACGGGGAAGAGCTGATAGTTAAAAGATTTGGCATAGATGATTATCCCGGGGTAGATATATATTTAAATTTCGAAGAGGATTCAGTACTTGCATCCCTTGACCTCAATGAGGAAGATTTCAATATAAAGGAAAACGGCGAACCGGTAAATGATTTTAAGGTCGATAGGATATCGACCACTACTGAACCCATTGGTGTCGTGCTGGTGATTGATACCAGCGGAAGCATGGAGGGAGAACCCATAGGAGATGCAAAGAACGGTGCAGTAGTGTTTATGAACGAGATGAGGCCCATTGATGAATTCGCCCTGGTGGGTTTTTCTGATACTGTTACCCTTTATACCGGATTTACATCAAACCGCCAGAAGCTAAAAAAATCTATTGACCTGATGGCGGCGGAGGGCGAGACTGCATTGTGGGATGGGATAATAGTAGGCCTCAATCAGTTTGAGAATAAGGACAAGATAAAGCACAGGTATCTTGTAGTGCTTACTGACGGTACAGACACTGTAAGTAAGCTGAAGTCAGATGATGTAATTTCAAAGGCACTTGAGAATAATGTCACTATATATTCTATTGCCCTTATGTCCTATGATTTTAATCCTGAAGAGATCGGAGATATAACCGGGGCAAGCGGCGGAGAGCTTATGGTTGCAGCCAGATCCGGTGAACTCAGAAGCCTGTATCAGGAGATCTCGAGGAAGATAAGAAATCAGTACAGGGTATCATATAAAAGCATTTGGTCCGATACAGAGTCTATAGATGTCGGCCTATCTGTTAGCAAGGACGGCCTGAGCGGTTCTGCTTCTATAAGTTACAAAAATCCTTATTATGCACCCCCTCCTACCAAGGTAATCCGGGAAACAGGCCCCTGGTATTCTTCCTACTTCGATATATTATGGGTCAGGCTGGCAATATATGCGGCAATTTTTATTGGTATAGTACTCTTTCTTTATCTTTTTATAATGCTTCTTATCCCCCGCAAACAGCTCTTAAGGGACAGAACTGAAATATACGGATACAGGGCAAAATCAGAAAAGAAGAATCTGGAGGATGAGATAAGGCGCAAAAAGGGCAAAGTAGGCCTTTTTGACCGGCTGTCGATAATGGTTTCAAAAGCAGCATCCAGAAGGGGATTTATAGAAATGTTCGATCTCAGGCTGCAGAGGGCAGGCATGAGCGTAAGGAGTTCCGAGTTTATAACCCTTCACCTGATATCTATTATTATAGTCAGCCTTGCAGTATATTTTATAACTGGAAATTACTTTTTTACCTTTATTATTCTAATAGTGATGATATTAATCCCGTTTTTAATAATTAATATGAGGACATCTTCGCGAATGAAAAAATTCCATGAACAGCTGCCGGATACGCTTCAGCTGATAAGCGGCTCACTGAAAGCAGGATATAGTTTTAACCAGTCCATCAGTATGGTAGTGGACCAGACAAAGCCCCCCATTTCTGATGAATTTAAAAGAGTCTTAAGTGAAATAAGGATGGGGATGTCAGAGAATGAAGCGCTGGAAAATATGGCAGAGAGGATAAAAAGCGAGCACTTTGACTGGGTCGTAATGTCTGTAAATATACAGAGGGAAGTTGGCGGAAACCTGGCAGAAGTCATGGAGATAATTGCCGGGACTATCCGTGAAAGAGATGCTGTAATGAACCAGATCAGGGCCCTTACTGCTGAAGGAAGGCTGTCTGCCATAATACTTATCTCACTTCCCTTTGCAATAGGGATTCTTCTGGGTATTATTAACCGGTCATATATTGGGCTTCTTCTATCAAACAGCCTTGGCCTGGCAATGATAGGCATTGCATTTATGCTGATGGTAATAGGCATAATATGGATAATAAGGATTATAAGGGTTGAGTATTAAAAGAATTTATTTTAATATTTATAAAGTCAAAGAAGAGAAGTGAACATAAAATGTTATATTATCTTGTATTGGCCTCAGTATTTGCATCTATAGTCCTTTTTATAATTGCCCTGGGTGCACCGGTGTTTATAAGGAAAAAATCAAAAAGCAGCATAAGCCAGCTTGCATATTATACAGAAGCTGCAGGCAGAGAAAAGCAGGAAGTACCGTCATTTGCGGAAAGAATGATAATACCTGTATTCAGCGGAATCGGCCGAATCGTAAAAAGAATAAGTCCCAGGGGAGTAATAGAATCAAACAGGAGAAAATTGGTTCTTGCCGGTATCTACGGGACCTATAGCGTGGATATTTATATGGCTGTAAAATTTCTCCTTCCCCTGGGCTTTTTGTTTCTCCTTATAATACTTACAATATTTGCAGATATGGGAATTCTTTCAAGGATAGCCCTTCTGGTTGTGATCGTAATATCATACTTTATACCCGACCTTTATGTAAGCAGCAGGATAAAAAACAGGCAGCTTCAGATAAGAAGGGCGCTTCCGGGCGCACTGGACCTTTTGAGTATAAGTGTTGAAGCGGGAATGGGTTTTGATATAGCACTTTCCAGGGTAGCCAGCAATGTAAAGGGGCCCCTTGGTGAGGAATTTATGAGGATGCTCCATGATATGCAGCTCGGATTTTCCAGAAAGGAAGCCTTCCAGAATCTTAACAGCCGTACAGACCTGTCAGAGCTAAGCTCTTTTATTATAGCCATGACACAGGCTGATGTGTTCGGTATTTCTATAGGAAAAGTACTTAAGGTGCAGGCATCTGAAATAAGGTTGAAAAGACGGCAGAGGGCCGAGGAAGAGGGGGTCAAGGCCCCCGTTAAGCTGGTATTCCCATTGATACTCTGCATTTTTCCGGCACTTTTAACTGTTATTCTCGGACCGGCAGTCATAAGGGTATCCGAGGTTCTATTCGGTATGCTGGGCGGACCCTGATATTTAAAATCTTACTGAATGTATAAGGTTACGGGGGCAAAATTAGAATATAGTAAATATAATTAGACAATTATTTAATGAAGGATATTTATGAAGATAAGAACGGGATGGAAGGATAAAGTGAAAAGGATATTTTTTACTGCGGGGGCTGCATCTGTAGAGTATGCTATTATAGTAGCCCTCATTGCTGCTGTTATAATATTAGTTTTGATTATTCTGGGATTACAGGTTAAAGACCTTTTTGAAATACCGCCTTTTTAGATATAACTTTTTCTAACAGATGGTTAAATTATAATTATTGTTAGAATATAAAAGAGAGGAGAGACTATTATGAATGCAGAAGAAAAAAGAGGGACCCTGGCAGTTCTGGCACTGATCTTTGGCATTGCCGGTGTTGTTATTTCATGGGTACCTGTCGCAGGTTTTCTGGGACTTGCATCAAGTATTGCCGCTATTGTTATGGGGGCTATAGCCCTTTCAAGAATAAAAAGGGGAGAATCTTCTAATATAGGTAAGAGTTTTGCTGCTGCCGGGCTTATCCTGGGGATAATAGGAGTTATCATCTCTGTGGTATTTATTATTCTCTTTACCATGGTTCTCGGCGGGTTGTTGGGATATTTTGGAGGATGGAGCTTCATGTCATAAAAATATTGAGATAACAGAATATTTTTTAATATGGAGCCCACAAAAGAGTTCTAAAAGGTATTTACAGAGCCATTAAAGGTTTTCATCTAAGAGCAATAAATAGCTATTTATAATCCAGAAGCTCTTCTATTCTGTCTGCTTCTCCGGTAGTTACGGTTGTAACCATTACTGCGGGGCCTGCCTCTCTTGCTTTCCTGTAAGCCTTAAAGATAGCGTTATAGAGCCTTTCTTCGTCTTTATCCCAGGTTATTGTGGAGAGAGGCGTTATCCTGTAGTTTACCTTATTGTCTCTCAATACTTCCCAGAAGATGTCAAGTCCTTTATTGATGTCCTCCTGCTGGAGGGGATAAAGACTAACCTGCATTGCAATCATTCTATGCCTCCGTTTAAGTTAAAATATAGGATGTATATTATCATAGCAGTTCAATTATTTTCCTCTTCAGACTGTTAAATTCCGGTGAAGTAAGAAACACGGTCTCCCGGGGCCTCTTAATCCCTACATCAAATATCTTCCTTACAACTGCCGGCCTTTTCGATAACAGGTATATCCTGTCTGAAAGGAATATGGCTTCATCAATATCATGGGTAATAAAGAGTATGGAAGCATCAAGCTTTTCAAATAGTCCAAGAAGCCAGTACTGCATCTTTCTCCTGGTGATGGCATCGAGATTGCCGAACGGCTCGTCGAGAAGCATTATATCATCGGCAAAAAGATATGTGCGCAGAAGAGCCGCCCTCTGGCGCATACCGCCTGACAGCTGGAAGGGATATTTGCTGTCGAAGCCTTCCAGCCCGAATTCGGGGAAATATTTCATGGCCTTCCTGCGGGAATCTTTACGGTTTTTGCCTTTTATAAAAAGGGGCAGGCAAACGTTATCTATTATATTATTCCAGGGAAGCAGCAGGTCCTTCTGGTGCATATAGCTGACCCTGCCGGTTTTTCCGTTATAATGCTGCCCGTCTATTACGATCTTTCCCCTGTCAGGCATCTCAAGGCCCGAGATAATATTAAAAAGGGTGCTCTTGCCGCAGCCGCTTGGGCCAAGGACTGAAACGAATTGATTTTTTTTAAGCTCAAGGGAGATATCCTCAAGCGTGTGCAGCCCCGGGTAGCTCTTCCTCACATTTATTACTTCCAGTATTGTTTTATTTTCCATTGAACCTATTCGGTAAGAAAATGGTTGGTATATGCTTTTTCGGCTTCAAGCCTGTTTTCCAGAAGGCTGTTGTCATACATCCAGCTGCTGTAATTCTCCCAGATATCATTTTTCATAAAACCCCATCCTTCCGGGTAACTCACATAATTTTTTGAAAGATATTTTTGGCTTGCAAAGATAAGCTCCGGGTCAAGTTCGGGATTATCATCCAGGAAAATCCCTGCAGCCTCCTCTGGATTATCTATAGTAAACTCATAGCCGTCCCTTGTAGCCGAAATAAAATCTTTTACCAGGCCGGGATCATTTTTTACCGTATCCTCGCTTGCTATTATAACGGGGGTATAAAAGTCAAGGACAGGGTCAATGTCCTGAAGGAGCATGAAATTTATGGGAAAGCCTATAAGTTCTGCCTTTACGCCGTCCCAGCCGTAATAGATCCAGGTGAAGTCAACATCTCTTTCAACACTTGTAAAGAAATCCGAAGCTCCTATATTTACTATCTCAAGTTTGGAAAAATCTGCACCGTATTTTTCCATAAGGCCCTTTAGCATGGCTTCTTCTATCGGTGATCCCCAGCCTCCGTACTTTTTCTCCTCAAAGTCAGCGGGAGTCTCGATATTCCGGTCAACGGGTGATGCAAAACCGGAAGTATTGTGCTGGATTATTGCAGCCACTGCCACAATAGGAAGGGGGCTGTCTGCGGTACGGGCATAGGTGACCTGTTCCTGATAGCTTATCCCGAACTCTCCCTTATCTGCCGCTATAAGGTCTGCGCTGCCGCCTTCTGTAGGCTGTATTATTTCCACCTGGAGGCCTTTTTCGGCATAGTATCCTTTTTCCCTGGCAGCATATATGCCTGTATGATTGGTATTCGGGACCCAGTCAAGTATTACGGTCACCTTCCCGGGTTCCGCGGCTTCTTCTGCGCTCCTGCCGCATGCAGGAATGCCTGTTAGAAGGATTGCGGCAATTAAAAATGCCATAACAGGGGGTATTATTTTTTTAAGTTTTAAATACATAAATACTCCTTTCATTTTAATTATTTTCCATAAATTCTTCCCTGTGTTCAATAAGCCACGGCATGCTCTTTTTTTCGATAATCTCTATGATTTTTAAAAGTATTATACTTGATACCGTTATTACTATTATTGCAGCAAAAACCCTGTCTGTTGCAAACGACTGCTTGGCCCTTATCATGTAAACTCCGAGGCCGTCTTTCCCCCCCACCCATTCGCCAATCGTAGCCCCCATTATGCTGTAGGTTGCGGCGATCTTAAGACCGGAAAAGAATCCGGTCATTGAAGAGGGTATTTTCACAAATCTGTATATCTGCAGCCTGGTAGATCCCATGGATCTCAGAAGGTCAATAAGCTCCCTGTCAACGCCTGACAGGGACTGGAGAAGGCTAATGGTTATGGGGAAAAAACATACGAGTATTACTATTACAAGTTTTGGAGTATAACCGTAGCCAAACCATATTACAAAAAGGGGAGCAACGATTATTATGGGTATCGTCTGGGAGATTATAAGCAGGGGGTAGACCGTCCTTTTCAGGCCGGCTACAGAATCCATGATTACCGATATTATAAAAGACAGTATGATTGCAATAATAAACCCTGAAAGCGCTTCATAAAGTGTTATAAGGATATCGTACTGCATTGATCCAAATCCTGTGAACAAAGTTATAAGTATACTGCTGGGAGGGGGGAGTATAAAAGGAGGAAAGGCACCCAGCCTTGAAAGGCCTTCCCAGATAACAAGTATTGATATAAAGAAAATAACAGGATAATATGTGCTGCTGGTTTTAAATATCTTTTTCATTTCAATTTTTTAAATTTCTTTTATTATAAGCAGCCGGCCTTCCCTGATTTTTATCTCCGCCTTTTGCCCGGTAAATATGTTGCTTAGCCCCCTTACAGGGCTGAAATAAAGTTTTTCATCTAAGAGCGGATATTTCAGACCGGCTGTGCTTATAAAATATGTATAAGGTGTCAGGGAAAATATAGATATAAGCTTACCGGGGCAGCCCCTTATTGAAGCAGAGCTTTTCAGGATGAATATTTCCCTATCGTCTGTTATTATGCTGGAACGTATACCGTCTAACCGTGGAGAAGCCAGAAGAAGGATATTTGCAAATGTATGGTCTATCCTTCCGCCGGTTGCTCCGGTGATAAAAATACTCCTGATGCCAAGCTTTACTGCATGGTCAACTGCAAGCTGGGTATCACTTTCGTCCTTTTCAGGCGTACTTGATATATATTCTACTTCCGGAATTCCCCTTATTTCTTTCTCTTTACTGCTGTCGATACTGTCCATATCTCCTATCACCAGGTCGGGTTTAAATCCCATCCTGAGCGTGTTTGACAGCCCTCCGTCAGCGCTTATTACCATTGTCCTTCCGGGAGCGCAGTATCCTGACAGGAGGACCTCACGCACCCTGTCTGGATATCTTATGCTCCCATTTGCTATTATAAGCGCTATATCTTTTTTTCTATTCTTATGTTCCATTTTTACCTGCTTTACAGTATTGGAATTATAACTTATTAAAATGATCCCGGGCCTTTTTAAAAAATAAAAAAGACCACCGCCCTGACTTAGATCGGTAGTCTTTGATTATTAACACTTTTCCTACGCTAGTATTATCTAGGTCAGGTTTGGAGGGTCGACAGGATAAATCCTGTCCTCTCAGCCCCTGCCGGGCTCCCCTAAGTAACAACTTTATTTAATTTTCAAATAATTTTATTTATAATATTATATAAACAAAATGCTGCCTGATAAAACAAATGAATATTATCATAAAAATCAGCTGTTAGCAATAATATGGCATTGATACTATAATATTTAGGATATTTATCCGGTTAAGCAGCTGTGGCTAAAAATTAGAACTGGCGGGAGGAACAGGAAAAGTGGAATTTTCGGTCAGGAAAAAAAATATACTGCAGGAGGTTGTGGCGAAATTTATAAAGGAAGCCGAGCCGGTTTCATCTGCAATAATTGCTTCTGATTTAGACCTTGACATTAGCACCGCCACAATAAGGAAAGAGATGAATGAACTTGAAGAGATGGGTTATCTTACCCATCCGCACACATCGGCAGGCAGGATGCCGACAGATATGGGATACCGTTTTTATGTAGATAACATAACAGGCAGGGAATTGAACCCTATGGTCAGCAGGGAAGAAAACCTTCCAGATATAAGGGCAGTTATAACAAAAAGTATGGAAATAGAGGGCATACTTAAAAAGTCAGCTGAATTGCTGGCAAAAATAACAAGTTACCTTTCCATGATAGTTGCGCCGAGCATCAATCAGAGCAAGTTCAAGCATCTCGAGCTTCTCAAATTCGAGAAAGACAGCTATCTCATGGTCCTGATAACTGATACAGGAAGGGTCTACAAGAAAAATTTCAGACTTGAAGGAAATTTCAATGATCTTGACCTGCAGGGCGCTGCTGGCATAATTAATTCTAAATTGAGGGACAAGAACATTATGGATATAGATGCAGTCCGTATTGGAGAATACAGTTCGGATTCACATCTGGTGCTCCTGGTAAAAAGGATACTGGATCTTATAAAAGATTGTATCGGGGAGAACCTGACATACAACAGAATTTTCGTTCACGGTGCTTCAATGATGATGAAGCAGCCGGAATTTATAGATCTGAAGAATATCCAGCAATTTCTAAGCCTTATCGAAAATGAGTATCTTCTTATGAAGATACTAATGGACTTTACCGATGACAAAGGGTTTATGGTCAAAATAGGATCAGAACTTTTTAGCGAGGATGCAGACAACCTGAGCCTTATTGCTTCCAGGTACCGTATAAAGGAAAATACTTCCGGTACCATTGGAATACTTGGACCAAAAAGAATGGACTATTCACGAGTGATCAATATACTTGACCTCTTCAGGGAGAATCTTTCCAAAATATTCGACCCCGGGACAGCCCTGCAGGATTAAGCTGTAATTAATGATGCCGGCAGCTATTTCTGCAAACATCTGGAAAAATAAAATAAAATGAGTTATCATTTTAGTTTTGGAAAATCGTAAAATTATTAAAGAAATATAGATTCAGGGTGATTTCAATTGTCTGGGGAAAAAAGAGATTATTATGAAGTGCTGGGTGTTTCCCGTACATGCACGGTAACTGATATAAAAAAAGCTTACAGGAATCTTGCAAGAAAGTACCATCCCGATGTCAATAACGGCAATCCTGAGGCTGAAGAAAAATTTAAAGAAATTTCAGAAGCCTATGCAGTGCTTTCCAACGATCAAAAGCGGGAGCAGTATGACAGGTATGGATTTTCCGGAAACCTGTTCCGGGACATGGATTTTGGGGATATTTTTTCAGAATTTGGCTTCGGAGACATATTTGATACATTTTTCGGTTCAGGCTCCGGCAGAGGTTTCAGCAGGGGATGGAGAAGGTCAGGGAACCGTGGGTCCGATATTGAAATAAATACTGAAATAAGCTTCAGGGAGTCGGCGTTTGGAATAAAAAAAGAAATAGAATACGAAGTAGAAGATATTTGTGAAGAATGCGGCGGGACCGGAGCTGCGGACGGTAACAGTGTCAGGACATGCCCGAAATGCGGGGGAATGGGGAAGGTCAGGATGACCAGGCAGACCATGATCGGCAGTGTTATAACAACTGCTGTATGCGACATGTGCAACGGGAAAGGAAAGATAATTAAAAATCCCTGTAAAAAATGCAGGGGTCGGGGACATCACAGTTTTAAGAGAAAAATAAAGATTGATATACCTGCCGGGATACATGACGGCGACAGGCTGAGAGTTTCAGGGAAGGGAAATTCTTCCGGAAGGGATTCCGTAAGGGGAGATCTCTACATAACAGTTAAAGCAGCCCGTCATCCGGAGTTCAAAAGGGATGGGGATGACGTGGTCTCCGGGATCAGGATCTCATTTGCACAGGCTGCACTTGGAGTGACACTGGAGGCCAGCACCCTGGACGGTAAGGAAAAAATAAAGATCAAGCCGGGGACCCAGCCGCAGACAAGGATAGTTTTAAAATCAAGGGGGTTTGTACAGCTGAATGGATACAGGAGAGGAGATCATATCATAAATATAATGGTGGAGATCCCCAAAAAACTGAGCAGGCATGAGAAAGAGATGCTTGCAGACTACGCCAGGGCAAGGAAAGAACCTGTAGGATAAATAAATAAGGATATACCGTAATAGGCCGTATAAAATGAGCCATCCATATCTGTTTGTCAGCCCGGATAGGGTTGAAGGCAATACGATCAGTTTAAAAGAGAAGGGTGATATAGCCCATCTTCTTGGATCCCTGAGATGCAGGACCGGGGATACTGTTTTTTTTTCAGACAATGAAAGCCATAAATACAGGACTGCAATAAGGAGTATAAACAGAGAGGAAGCCGTTTTTGAGATAATGGACAGCGCTTTGATAGAAAGGACCCTGCCCCATATATCATTGTTCCAGTGTATATTGAAAAAAAATGCAATGGAATTTGTAATACAGAAGACTGCAGAGATAGGGGTATCTACAATAATACCTGTGGCAAGCGAGAGGTCTGTACCGGACATAACCGGTAAAAAGGCCAAACTTGAAAGATTGCAAAGGATATCTGACGAAGCTTCCATGCAGTGCAGGCGGGATTTTAAATGCAGGATAGAACATCCGGCCAGGATCAATGATATTGATACGGAAGCCTTTGAGTATTTCTTTTTTCCATATGAAGGGTCAGATAGGGACACCGGAAGCATAAAACAAGTCTTAAGGGATATTTCAGGGGCGGGGAGTATTGCATTTCTTGTAGGTCCGGAAGGAGGCCTATCTGAAAATGAAGTCTCTATCTTAAAAGGCAGGGGCGCACTGGAAGTAAATCTGGGTAAAAATATATTAAGGGCGGAAACTGCTGCGATTTATTTTTTATCTGTAATAGATTTTTTTATTAAATCAGGACTATGAATCATTTTGATATTTAACAGATTCATTAACCAGTATTCATATACCGGCCGGAAGTAATGACATGAGATTCTCAATAAACACGCTTGGCTGCAGGGTAAACCTGTGCGAGTCGGATGAAATATCCAGTGAACTTGCAGGATTTGGTTTTCAGAAAGTGGATTACAGGGAAGGGAAACCGCATCTCTGTATTATTAATACGTGTACGATTACATCAGAGACAGATAGAAAGGTAAGACAGCTTCTAAGGAGGATTAGAAAGGCTAACAGGGAGGCAAAGCTGGTGGTAACAGGATGTTTCGTAAAACCAAACCGGAGTTTTCTGGAAAGCAGCAAAGTAGATCTTATCATAGATAATGAAAAAAAAGACGATATTTACAGCCTGGCGTCAGAAATAGCTGGAATAGCCATAGATAGACCTGCACCGGTAAGATCATGGCAGGAGCCGGCCAGCTTATACGATGCTTCATTTGATCCATCTGTAAGATACCATTCAAGGCCGATGGTAAAGATACAGGATGGGTGCGAGCAATTTTGCACTTATTGCATTATCCCCGTCACCAGGGGTAAATACAGGAGCGCCGACAGCAAAAATGTCATTAACAGGATAAGAAGCCTGGAGGAGGCCGGCTTTGAGGAAATTGTACTGACAGGGATCCATATCGGAAAATACGGTGTGGACCTGGGAGAGGGGAACAGACTGTCCCATCTGGTAGAAAAGTTAATCCATAAAACAAATATAAAAAGGATAAGGATAAGCTCTATTGAAGTAAACGAGATAGACGGCAGATTGCTTTCAGTACTTTCAGAGAACAGAGAAAGGTTTGCCCGCCATTTCCACATACCCCTGCAGAGCGGCAGCGATTCCATATTAAGGTCTATGGGAAGGCCCTACTCTGCACGGTTTTTTATGGAAAGAGTGTCAGAGGTAAGGGATGTCTTTCCTGGTATTGCAGTAACAACAGATGTAATGGTCGGTTTCCCGGGAGAAACTGATGAGGATTTTAATAAGAGCCTGGAATTGGTGGAAAAAATAGGCTTTGCCAGGCTTCATGTTTTCAAGTTTTCTTCCAGACCCGGGACAGCTGCCAGTAAAATGAAGAATAAAGTAGAAGCCTTTAAGAAGAATGAAAGAAGCAGGCTGACAAGAGAGCTTGGCCGGAAGTTAAGGGATGCATATATAGAAAGAAATATCGGGGAAAATCTTGATGTTGCTGTTGAAAAAATAGATAAGGAAAATGGTCTGTTATCCGGAACTTCGGGAAATTATATAAAAGTATATTTCAGGACCGGTATTGATTACGGAAAGCTGAGGGGAAGGATTATAATGCTCAAAGCAGAAAAAAGGTTCAGGGACGGCTTATTTGCTGCAGGTGATCTGGAGCAAAGCTGATTTAATTATTTTGGGAAAATGCATTATAATCAGATAATGTTTTAAAATGATTATTATTATATATGATATGTTGGAGATAAATAAAATTGTAAAATATAGAAAAAATAGTATAATACGCTGTTCAGGATAAAATCAAAAAGAATTTTTGTAAGTTTTTTGGTTTTGTGCGGATTTATTTAGAGGGGTATTGAAATGAAAGATTGCCTGTTCTGTAAAATTGTAAAAAAAGAAATAGAAAGCAATATAGTATACGAGAATGAACATTTGATGGTCTTTAAGGACATATCGCCGGTATCTCCTGTTCATCTTCTTCTTGTACCAAAAAAACATATAAGCTCTATAATGGAAATAGACAGGCTAAAAGATTCCGAGGTCAAGGAAATAATGGAAACAATAAAGATGATAGCTGAGAAAAACGGCCTTGATAAAAAAGGTTTCAGGGTCGTGACAAATATGGGCCCCTATGGAGGGCAGACTGTTGACCATCTACATTTTCATATAATGGGTAAGCGAAAATTTGAATGGCCTCCCGGTTAGTCTGCGCAATATTTTTATTGTTACAGATAAAATGATCGTATTTTCAAGGAGGAATATTGTCTTCCACCAAACAAAAAATTAATCTCGATTTCAGCAGCAGCCATTCAATTGCAGAATTGCTTGGCGACAGGGACGAATTAATAAAGATTATTGAGGGAAAGTATAATGTTGGGATATTTATTCTCGGCAACTCCCTGGAAATATCTGGAAGTACCGAAAATGTAAAGCAGGTAACCGGATTGATAAAGGATCTGGTGCTTCAGATAAATCTCGGTCAATTTATAGACAGGGAAAAATTATATGATTCAATTAAGATTATGGAAAATAAGACAAATCTTAAACCGCACCAGATATTTAGTGACAGCATAACTGTAAATAGCGGGAAAAAAATTAAGCCCAGGACAGAAGGCCAGAAAAAGTATATTGATTCAATAAAAAAGAATACAATAGTTTTCAGCATCGGCCCTGCAGGAACCGGAAAGACATATCTGGCGCTTGCAACTGCTGTTGAGGCATTGAGGGAAGACAGCATAGGCAGGATAATACTTGTAAAGCCTGTAGTGGAGGCCGGAGAGAAACTGGGGTTTTTACCGGGGGATATTTATGACAAGATAAATCCATATTTAAGGCCCCTTTATGATGCCCTTTACGAGATGCTCGATATAGAAAAATTTCAGCGATACAGGGATATGGGGATAATTGAAGTGGCACCACTTGCGTATATGAGGGGAAGGACGCTTAATGATTCTTTTATAATCCTGGACGAGGCCCAGAACGCTTCAGCGGAACAGATGAAGATGTTTCTGACAAGGCTCGGGTTCGGCTCAAAGATGGTTGTAACCGGGGACATCACCCAGATCGACCTTCCAAGCGACAGGCAGTCGGGCCTCATTCTTGTGAAAAGCATACTTGACAATATTGAAGGGATTGAATTTGTTTATCTTACTTCAAAAGATATTGTAAGGCATGAACTTGTACAGAAGATAGTAGATGCCTACAGGGAGTATGGCGATAAAATAAAACCATAATTAATTATTATGATTGAAAAGAATAAAATAAACTCAAAGGATACTGACAGCAGAGGGGAAAATGGCGGATTTCTCCGCAGATATTTCTCACCTCGCAGCATGCCGGCCCGGAGGTTATATATTTTTCTTATAACACTTGGAATGGTAGTAGCAATACTTTCCTATGTATATGCGCCAGATATCGGAATAGAGCTGGGCAGCCCAAGTCCAAGGACGGTAAAAGCAAACAGGGGGATTGAATTCGAGGATATTCAGAAAACCGAAGAAGACCGTAATGCAAATGAGGCTGAAGTAGAGGATATCTACATATATGATATTGATGTATTAAACGGGGAAGGGGGCTCTCTTTATAATATAAGGTACTTTTATCTTCTGACTTCGGTAGTACAGAAGAAAGAAGACATGACTGCAGAGGAAAAGGTCGACTACCTTACAAACCTTCTTGGCAATGAATACCCTGAATCAATAGTGTCGGCAGCCCTCGGTCTTTCAGTTGACGATTTAAGCCTGCTGCTTGATAAAACACAGGAAATAGCCCGTGAAGTGATGAAGGAAAAGATAAAACCTACAGAGCTCGATTTTGCCAAAAACAGGGCAATTTCCATGGCTGAATCAGATCCTGACATCCCCCAGTCTTCTTTGCCGATAGTAACAGCCGTTCTGCAGAATAATATCAGGGCTACGGCAATTTTTGATCCTGCGGAAACTGAGAAGACAAGAGAGGAGGCCAGATTAAACACTCCTGGCCACATGGTGAATATTGTGGAAGGCCAGGCCATTGTATATGAGGGGGAGATCGTAAATGAGAATGACATTATGATCCTGAACAGGCTGGGGCTGCTGCAGAGGGATTTTAACTGGAGCATGTTTTTATATATACTGTTTATCTGTGCGGTAACCTTATTTTTACTTGGTTTTTATCTTTATAAATTTGACAATGATATATTCAATAATACAAAAAAACTTGTTATCAACGCGCTGCTTATAATAATCTTTACAGCCCTTATAAAGGTGTTTACAATACTGGCATCAATACACATGAATTTCTGGAACTACCTTTTCCCCATAATAACAGTCTCCCTTATAAGTACTGTACTGTTTAATGCCAGAATAGGCATAATGCTTACATTATGCCTGGGATTTTTTGCAGGAATAGCAACGAATTTTGATTTTTCTATCGCGGCAACATATATCCTTGGCGGAATACTTGCCACATATCTGGTATCAAAAGCTTCCCAGAGATCAGAAGTTATGAGAGCCGGTTTTATAAGTTCGCTCTTGCTGGGGTTCCTTTTCATGACAGTAAACCTGGTAGGCGGTGAAGTCCAGACTGTATTACTGTATACGGTTATGGGGATATTAAACGGGATAATATCTGCAATACTTGCAATAGGGCTTATGCCATTTATAGAATCGTCTTTCAATGTAGTAACAGCAATGGGCCTCCTGGAGCTTTCCCATACAGACCAGCCACTCTTAAAGCAGTTACTAATAGCTGCCCCGGGGACCTATAATCACAGTCTTCTTGTGGGCCATCTGTCCGAAAATGCAGCAAAGGCTATAAATGCAGATTCGCTTCTGGTAAAGGTTGCAGCACTTTACCATGATCTGGGAAAATTAAAAAGGCCGGAATATTTTTATGAAAATCAGAAAGATATCGAAAATATCCATGACAGG
>CAZLXJ010000058.1:0-8531 GCA_964563645.1 uncultured Actinomycetota bacterium
TATCTTCCCTATTTGGCCTTTCTCCAGATGCGGTTTACAAGGCCAGACTGTCACCAGCCTGCCGGTGGGCTCTTACCCCGCCATTTCACCCTTACCGGATTTAGTCCGGCGGTATATTTTCTGCTGCACTGGCGCTTGGATAGGCTTTTCAGCCTGTCCAGCTGGGCATTACCCAGCATCCTGCCCTGCGGAGCTCGGACTTTCCTCGAAGGCATTTTGCCTGCGCGACTACCCGACTAACCCCGCTATATTATACATTAATCTTCTACTGTTCCAAAACTTATTTTTTTCTCGCCTGAATATTTAAATTCTTTATTGTCAAGAGCTCTATTGACAAGTCTGTCTGCTTCCCTGTTTTCCTCCCTGGGAATAAGCCTGAGGTCCACAGTATCATATTCCGAAAGCCTTTTTGTAAGCCTTATATATATCTCCAGCAGCTTCTTATTCTTTATCTTCCATATCTTTTTTATCTGGTTGTGGACAAGTTTGCTGTCGGTTAAAAGTATTAGCCTTTTTATTTTAAACTCTTCAATATAATCCAGGGCTTTTTCCAGGGAAATATATTCAGCTATATTATTTGTATACTTTCCTATGTATTCCGAAATCTCGCCTAACTTGTTGCCGTCATTATCATATATTACAGCACCTACTGCAGAAGGCCCGGGATTGCCCCTTGAGCCCCCGTCAAATAAAACCTTCAGATATTTATTACCTACCGCTATGATCCAAGCTCCTTTTTTATCCTGTCTATTTCAGGCTGATAAAGTACAGCCAACCTTCCGCACATCGGGCACCTGTAAAGTGTATCCGAGTCTACAAACTTCTCAGTCTCTACTAAAGGTATCTCCATATTGCAGACGCTGCAGAAATCGTCCTTTATAACAGATACAGCTATTCCGCTCTTCTTTGTTCTTGTAATATTATATTGCTTCAGGCTTTCTGGGGGTATCCTTTCTGCTACATCTTCCCTCCTCTTTTTCAGACCTTCGATGTTATGCCTGATTCCTTCCATTTTCTCATCAATTTCATTATTTATCCTTTTTATATTAGATTCCAGGGTTTCAATCTCTTTTTCCAGGGTTTTAATCTCCTGTTCTGCCTCTTCCTGCTGTTCCATAAGTTCAAGTATTATGTCCTCCATATTGCTGTTGCTTTTTTTAAGCATCTTTATTTCTTCCTGATAACCTGAAAGCTCTCTTGAACTTGTTATTGTACCGCCGAAAAGCTTCTTTTCATTTGATTTTATTTTCTCTTCATTTGTATCAACATTGTCCTCGAGCTTTTTTCTTTTTACATCAAGATCATGGTATCTTTCACTTATTTCCTTATACTTAGATTTCTTTTCCTGCAGCTTCCTACTGGTTTTATCAATTTCAGGATTATTCTTTATCCCTTCCAGCTCGGAAGACCGTGCAGAAAGGGTATTATCGATATACTGCAATTCAACCAGATCTACTACATTCAGCTTTTTAGACAAAATTATACCTCCAGGTCCAGTATCCAGATTTGGTTCTGGATACATCTATATTTATGTTATTCACCCTGAAATAATCTATAAGTTTTCCATATATACCATCTATTGCAAATTTTTCACTGCTGCCGTGGCCTATCATCACTACTATTTTCCCCCCTTCGGAAATATCAATCGCATCGTGATAACCTATTTCTCCTGTTATGATAAGGCCGCAGTCAATTTCTTTCAGACATTCTGAAATGGAATTAGCGCTCCCTCCCAGAACTGCTACCTTTTCAATAATCCTGTTACCTGTATTTTCAATACCCCTGTCCAGCCATCCTGCATCGGTAATCTGCAATTTTTTCTTCATAAATTTTAAATAATCTTTAAATGTAGCCGGAGGGTCGATCCTGCCGTATTTTCCAAGTCCCGCACCTACGGACTTGTTTTCTAAGCTGTATATGTCATATGCCGGTTCTTCATAGGGGTGCTCCTTTACGACAGCTTCTACAAGTTGTTTAAGGTTTTCCTCTGATACTATGCACTCCATCCTTACTTCATCTACTATGCTGAGCTCACCGGTATTTCCAGTATAAGGTGCTGCATCTCTTCCGGGGATAAATGTCCCAGATCCGCGGCTGCTGAAGGTGCAGCAGGAGTAATTTTTAAAATCCCCCCCGCTGTTTTTACATATCGCCTTTCTGATCTTTTCCTGGCTTTCCGCGGGTACAAATACTGCAAATTTATACCACTTCTCCTTATAATCTTTTATATTTTTAACCTCTTTTAATCCGAGCTTTTCTGCAATTATATCATTAAGCCCCCCGGTCATTATGTCATAATTGGAATGGGCCGAATATGTAGATATCCCGTTTTCTAAAAGCTTTATTATTTTCCTGCCCCTGTTACCGGAATATGTTACAGAATCAATCGGATTGAATATTAAGGGGTGATGGGAGATTATAAGGTCTGCTTTGCAGCTTACGGCTTCTTTGATTGTCCAATCATCAATATCAAGGGTTACCAGTATCTTCCTTATATCGTTTTTTTCTCTTCCGACCTGTAGGCCTACCCTGTCCCATCCTTCAGCAGTTTTCTTCTTAAATATATTGTCTAATTTTGATACAAGCTCTTCCAGTATCATCCCGGTAAAACATAAATTTATTATTCAGTAAGATATTATAATATTTGGGCTCAAATAAAAAGTTAAACCTCTGCGGTGCAGGTGTTTCTATTTATTAAAATTACAGGGTATTGTTTCTCTCTTAAAGGCCAGCGGTGCTTAATTGATGCAATATCTTTTTCTAGTCCTTTGATGATTTTGATGCTTCCACAAGTTTCCTTGCAATTCTGAGTTCCGTCTTCATCTTTATTTCATCAGTGTATATCCTGAGCTCACCGACCAGTTCATTATATCGGGTTATATATATTGTATCGCCTTTATTTTCCTTAAGAAACTTAGAAAGCTTGATTCTTAGCTCATTTGTATCAACCTTTTTTATGTCATTGTCCATTATTAATCCCTTTCCCGATAATATATTAATATATTAATTATATGTTATATTTATATAATTTAATATTAATACATTCCTAATAAATGTCAAACATCAATTTCTTTTATCACTTGATTTAAAGCTTTTGGATATTATTCTCTGTTATCAGAAAAGGGTCAGCCTGCCAGAAAAGGTGTTGTACTCTCAGTAAAAAGAGTAACTTACAGTTTTTTAAAATCAGGTATTATTATCCGATCTGCATCTTTAATTGCGGACTCGTGGGCACAAATACCGGCAGCTGTCCAGTTTGCTGCAGTTGCTGCATCTATTGCAGAATCCCTTTCCTGTATTATAGCGCTTATAAATTCCTGGACCATGTGGGGGTGTGACCCGCCGTGACCGGCTCCCTGTATAAAGGACACATGGGTATCATCTTCTATCTTTTCTCTTAATGTAAACTTCTTTATCTCTTCAGGCAACATATAATCGGTATCACGGACCGTTATCCTTCTGGCGCTCTCTCCGCCTTCAAACAGTACTGGTCCCTCTTCCTGGATCTGCTCCCATTCAAAAGACAGCCTGTCACCATATATGTCGAGGCTTTCCCGGTACTGTCTTACTGTCTCATATAATGAACGTGTAGCCTCTGCAACAATTTTTGAATTCTTCAACTTAAAGGTTGCAGTTTCTACAGCAAAAGGTGATCCGTATTTTTCTGCCAGTTCCCTGCTGATGGATCCTGAACCATGGCATACCACTGACTCGGCTTCAGCACCTGCAAGAGCCAGAAGAGGTGATATGGCATGGGTTCCGTACCACATGGGGGGGAAACCAGGCCAATAATCAGGCCAGCCTTCAAGCCCCATGTCCTGCATATGAGAACCTCTCAAAAATTGTATCCGTCCCAGCTTCCCGCTGTCCACCAGCTCCCTGACATATAGAAATTCCCTTGTATAGACCGCGGTTTCCATCATCATATATACTTTTTTTGCTCTTCTTTTAGCTCTTACAATGGCGGAGATATCATCCATACTTACAGCCATGGGTACTGTACAGGCACAGTGTTTGCCAGCATCTAAAGATTCTATTGCCATGGCGGCATGCTCCATTATTGGGGAGACTGTGTGGATGGCATCTATTTCTTCAATTTTTAAAAGTTCCCTCCAATCGGTAAAAAGGTTTTTAATATTAAACCTTTTGCCTGCCTCAAGCAGCTTTTCTTCATTTCTCCTGCATATGGCAAACACTTCCGCATCAGGATGTGCCTGGTATATTGGAATAAACTCCATACCAAAACCCAGTCCGATAATTGCTACTTTTATTTTCTTTTTCATAGCTTTATCCTTTTGATACCTTTTACCATCGTACCCGGTATTATATGTCTTTTCATATGGTCGTCTTTAACATAGACATTGGCAAAAGCCTGTCCTGACTCGCCTTTTATTGACGGTATGGAGCCTATTTCCTTCCCGGGCAGGTGACCGGCATCAAAAACAGTAATATAAAAAAAATTGCTTAATCTTTATCAGCCCACTACAATCTGGACCTTCATTGGATTATCCACCCTGTTTTTGAGGTTTACTATGGCCTTTCCTGTTTCTTCAAGAGTATATGTATGCGTTACCAGGCTTTCTACGTCCACAAGTCCATCACGTATGGTCCTTATTGCTGCAGGCCATACTAAAGGAGCCAGCCAGGAAGACCTTATTTCCTTATCCATGGTATGAAAACTCAATGCCGGTATTTTAATTACATCATCTTCGTTCGGAAGGCCGAAGTGAACCAGAATGGCAGCTTCACCGGTAACATCTATTGCCTGTTCAAATGCAGCATTTGAGCTGGTGGGGACAATAGCCCTCTCCGCCAGCTGCCCGTCCGTCAGGTCGGATATTGACTGCTTCAGGTCCCTGGTATAATATCTGGATTTTTTATCAACCGTATTAAACACATAATCAGCTCCCGACTTCTTTCCCATCTCCAGCCTGTAATCCCTGGTACCTATAAGTGCTACTTTTCCTGCTCCTATTGATTTTGCCATCTGTACCATCATCTGGCCCATAGGTCCTGGTCCGAATATCACTACAAAATGTCCCGGTTCTATTTCCAGTTTTTTCATACCGTATGCCACACAGGCCAGCGGTTCAGTAAATGCGCCGGAAGCGTAGCTTACATCATCGGGGAGCTTAAAAAGTCCAGTATATCTGGATACACAATACTCGGCAAATCCTCCGTTGGTCGACACTCCGGGCACGCTAAGATTGGAGCAGATATTAGTCTTGCCTTCGGCACATCTGTAGCAGGCATTGCAGTGCTGTACAGGGTTAACCACTACCCTGTCTCCTTTTTTAAACAATCCAAGCTCATCCGGCACATTTCCAACTTCTACCACATCTCCGGTAAACTCATGTCCCAGAACAAGAGGTCCCTTACCGCTTGGGGTCCCGAGCGGACTCAGTCCGTAATAATATGATATGTCGGAACCGCAGATACCTACATTTTTTACCTTTACCAGCACATCTATATCAGTCACTTCCGGTATATCTATTTCTTCCAGTTTCATCTTTTCTTTTTCATAGAATACCTGTGCCTTCATTTTACCTTTCACTTTTATCCCCCCTTATTAATATAAATATATTTTCACCAGGCTTTCTGTTTTACTAATCTCCATATTTCTTGATAAGATCGTCCAGATATTTCTTATTGGACTGAGTCACATCAAGCGCTCTGGGCCAGAAACAGAGATCTATGGGCCACCACTCATCATCATATCCTGCTTCCTTGATGGCAGGTAATATCTGGCTGAAATCAAGCACTCCTGTCCCCAGCGGTGCATGGGTACTGGTTTCGTCACCGTGCAGTGTCTCATCCGAATCTATCAGGTGTATGTGCCCGATCTTGCCTGTAAGCATATGGGCAAATTGTACCACGCCTCCCGGAAGGATCTCCTTCTCACCCATCTGTCTTGCCCCAACAACTGCACACATATGGGCATGGCATGAATCAAATAAAATTGAAAAACTTTTGTGGTCTACCTTATATGCCATCCTTGCCACCTCTGAAGGTTTGTTCAGGATAAACCCGGGTTCAAACTCCCAGACGAGTTCTAATGAAGCATCTTCACATATGCCGGCAGCCCTGTTCCATACACCGGCCACTTTTGAAAAGAATGATTCGTAATCCATACCACCGGGTACCTCAGTAGGGGGATCAACAGAATCTACTCTCAGTTTTGGACTTTCAAGAGCCAGGCAGATTTCCACATTTTCTTTAACTGCATCAAGGTATGCCTTTTCTCTTGATTTAGCAGGGGAAGGAAAGGGTGCGGCAAGTCCCGATACTTCAAGTCCATAATTGTCCAGCATACTTTTGACTTCCCTGGCTTTCTGTACGGTCTTTGGCTCTATGTGGGGGGGGAAAGCAGCCATCTCTATCCCATCAAAACCAAGCTCTTTTAATTTTTTTACCACTTCCTCTAAAGGTATGGGTTCTTCCTGGTAACCTCCCCATATGTAGGCCCATCCTCCTATTGATGTCTTTTTTACCATCTCTGCTCCTTTCTAATTATTTATTCCAATCTAAAAATTTATAGCTGAATTTAACTTTTATACCTTTTTATCTTTGGAGCATCTTTATTTATATCCGGTCCAAAGAACTTAATAATTTTCAGGTCAACTTTTCCGGTATTTTTTACAGTAATGGGTTTGATAGCCCTGTCATGGGCGACAACCAGCTCATCAAAATCAAAGTTTCCGCCCTCTATCTTATGCCCATCAAATAATCCTTCTCCTCTCCATACCAGAGCACTGAATACACCTTTTTCAGTAAAGGTAAAACTCTGCCCTGGTTTTACTACCATCCTTTTACCTGAAAACTTATCAGTTCCGTAATATATCCAGTGTTCCTGTCCACCATCCTGTCTGGAGTCTCCGGCCTCTACATTTGCCAGGTGATGGTCTTCATAGAAGTAAGGGTTTCCATTTGCGGGCCAGTCAACCTGTTCCAGTATGACCCTCTCTCCTTTTTCTTCCCTGTCTTTTTTGGATACATCCTTAAACAGAAGCTCTTTGGATATTATCTTCCCTGCATTCAAGGCCTGCAGCATCGCAAATACATCTGAGTCTTCCTGCAGCTCCAGGGTCAGTGCCGTGCCGGGAGCATGTAAAATACCCGAGGGTAAAAAGAATCCTTCCCCTGCCACATTAAGGTATGCTCTTGAATGTCTCAAAATAAGATCGTCTTTCCATTCTAAAAGATAGGGCAGAAGTATATCATATTTTTTTTGTTCGGATATATATGGATGAACACCAAAAAAAGTTTCCGGATGCGGTCCCATATCCACATCTTCTAAAAAGTAGTAGGCTTCATCTTTGGAATTTCTGCCTACCAGCCGGGCATGGTGAGGCATCTGATGCATGTGATAGGGTATTCTGGCGCCAAAATCATATATTTTCGCCAATCTTCCGAGACCCGGGTGCGTATCTGAATATTCTCTGCCCATTATTATGTCCCCGGCTTCATCCACTGCGTCTTTTAAGGTTATATCCTCTCCATCAATCCTTAAATAGCTCAGTCCTTCATCATCCGGCCCTACTGCATTATCTGCATGGGTTACAGAAGCAAGCCACCTTTCACAGATATATCCTCTTTCTCCGACATCATACTCCGATTCATTTAAGCCCAGCCTTCTTCCCGGGGGAAGAAAATCCCTGGCCACCCAGGCAGGCTTAAGCTTTAACACACCTGAATTTTTATCGAGTTCTTTTTCTACTATCTCTCTTATATCAGTCACCTATACCTCCAGCTTTATAAAATAATCTAAAATAATCAACTTTCTAACCCAGCAGTCCCCTGAGAAATCCCAGGCCCTTCCGGGCCAGTACAAAATCGCTTTCCTCTGTCTGCCTCCATATAGAAGCAGCCCTGGCAATGACCTTATTTTCAGGGGTAAATGATTCTATAACCACCCATCTGTCATAATCTATTCTTCTTAGAGCATCAGCAATTGACTTCCAGTGGACCTGCCCTGTGCCCGGGGCTCCCCTGTCATTCTCGCTGGCATGGACCATATACAGCAGCTCTTTCCCTGCATCAAGAACCGCCATGGCAGAATTTTTTTCTTCTACTGACATATGAAATGTGTCCAGATGTATCTTTAGCATTCTGCTCCCTACATCATTGCACATCCTGACCGCATCCTTACATATATTTATAAAATCTGTTTCAAACCGGTTTAAGGGTTCAATAGCTATATAGACACCGAGCTCTTCCGCCCACCTGCATGCTTTTCCCAGGTTTTCAGCCACTGTATCCCACTGGATCTTCTTTTCCTTTTCAGGCACCGTTGATGCCCTCCCTACAGCAGAATAAACCGGGCCGACCAGTACCTCGCCCCCGAGTTCTGAACAGGCCTCAAGACAATCCCTTATATAGCTCAAGCCGCCTTCAATATATTCCTTATTGGGTCCCCTTATGTCCCTGTTTTCACCGAACAGGCCGCATATGGAAGAGCAGACCAGGCCGTTATTCTTTAACACCCCGGCAGTCCTGCCATAATCAATGTCGCCCTTTTTTTCCAGAGCAAT
>CAZLXJ010000059.1:0-14426 GCA_964563645.1 uncultured Actinomycetota bacterium
CAATCAAGCACCAAAAGGACCCCTTTGCCTATGAGCGGGCTCAGTACGTGGATCTTTTGATGAAGGGTACAGAGATCATCAAAAAAGATTTTAAAAGATGATCCCCCGGTATGCCTGATATTGCCTGAATTTAAGTATTTTTAAATAAAAAACTTCCCTATTTGATATACGATCATGGATACAATCCAGGCCAGGCCAAGCGTATAGAATATCTGGAAAAGCATTTCCTTTGTCCCTGCTTCCCTTCTGAACACGGCCATACTGGCCATACAGGGAAAATATAGGAGCGTAAATAACATAAAGTTATACCCTACCAGGGGATGATAGCTTCTTTTTATTCTCTCCCTGAGGCTTTCAGATGTCTCATCCGCTCCCCCGATGCTGAAAAGGGTGCTGAAACTGGATACAACCACTTCCTTTGCCGCTATTCCAGAGATAGACGCCACAACCATTTTCCAGTCAAAACCCAATGGCCTGAAAACAGGCTCTATAAATTTGCCAATCCTCCCGGCAGCAGAAAACTCCAGCTTTTCGGCATTCATAATCCCCTCTATTTCAGATATCTGTTCCGAATATGATTCGGCTGATATCCCGCCTGCCTGGCAGGATTCTTCAATTTCTTCAATCTGTGATATATAATCGCTTGAGTAATCATCCTCCCCTATCATGGGAAAGGTAAAAAAGCCCCACATCGCTATAGATATTGCAAGTATTACTGTTCCTGCCTTTTTTACATACATCCATATCCTGTCCCAGGTGTGTATAAGTACACCCTTAAAGGTCGGTATCCTGTATGGAGGAAGCTCCATCACAAAAGGCTCCAGCTCACCCCTGAACCTTGTAGCCCTGAGGATTTTTGCCATTATTATTGCAAAAATTATGCCTATTAAATAAATGGAAAATATTACATTTCCTGCAATTGCAGGGAAAAAAGTGCCGGCCAGCAGTATGTATACTGGAAGCCTTGCGCTGCAGCTGCAAAAGGTATTTATGTGCATGGTTACCAGCCTGTCGTTTTTGTTCTCCAGTATCCTTGAGCTCATATATGCCGGTACGGTGCATCCAAAACCTATAATAAGCGGTATAAATGATTTACCATGCAGACCTATTCTATGCATTATGCGGTCCATTACAAACGCTGCCCTTGCCATATATCCAGAATCCTCAAGTAGCGCAATTGCAAAGAAAAGCAGTGCGATATTGGGAGTAAATACCAGAACTCCCCCCACGCCCCCTATTATGCCGTCCACTATGAGGGACCTCATGATATCATGCGTAATAACGCCATTTAACACGTTTGATAACTTCCCAAAACCTGTCTCGATCCATCCCATGGGATATTGGCCCAGTGTGAATACAAATTGAAACATTAGCCACATTATAAGTGCAAATATCGGTATCCCGAGCAGGCGGTTGGTAAGAATGCTGTCGAGTTTTTCTGTTATATCTACATTGCCGCTATCAGCTTCCTGGTGAGCTTCATGAAGTGCACCTTTTATGAAACCATATCTTGAATCAGCTATAAGCACATCCGGTGACACACCCATCACATTATTAATATGGTTTACTGAATTGGATACAGCATCCTGTATTTTTTCAAATCCCCTGCCATTTTTCTCCTTTAGCCTATTTGTTACATCTTCGTCCTGCTCAAGGAGCTTTACCGCAAACCATCTTCTCATCAACCTTCCATTATGGACGCCTTCCAGAAGAGGCATTATCTTTTGCAGCGCATTCTCTACTTCATCTACATAAGGTATTTCAATCTTTTTATGGCTTTTTTTATCTGCGACTTCTATAACTGCGTCAAGCAGCCTTTCTATACCTTTTCCTTTTGACCCCACCGTCTCTATAATCGGCATACCCAGAAGCTCCGAAAGAAGGCCTGTATCCACCGTCATGCCTTTTTCCTTTGCCACATCTGCCATATTGAAATCAAGGACCATGGGAATGCCGATCTCCAGAATCTGTACTGCAAGATAAAGATTACGTTCCAGACTCGAGCTGTCAATAACATCGATTATTACATCGGGTTTCTCCTGCAGGATAAAATTCCTTGCAACTATCTCTTCCTCGGAAAATGCCGTCAGGCTATATATTCCCGGAAGGTCTATTATTTCAATGCGGCGGTCTTTGTGATTTACAACACCGCTTCTTTTCTCAACCGTAACTCCAGGGTAATTACCTACATGCTGGCGCATGCCGGTTAGATCATTAAAAATAGTTGTTTTTCCTGAATTTGGGTTTCCTGCCAGGGCAACTATTATTGACCCGTTATGCATTAAGCCTCCTCTATGATTATTCTTTCTGTCATACCTCTTCCAATTGCATATTTTGTTCCCTTCAGTGTTATACACATTGGTCCCCCCCTGGAGGAGGTGTATACTGTAAATATTTCATTTGGTATAATTCCCATGGCATACAGGCGTCCGCTTAGCCTGCACCCCCCGGCAATTCTTATAATCCTGTACTTTTTACCCGTTACAGCACAGGCTAGAGTCATTGGGTCATATCTTCCAACAGCCCTTCTTACACTTTTATTTTTTCTAAACATATACTAACAACTATTTAAATTAGATATATCTAACTTTAATAGACCCATATAATTTTGTCAAATAATTTTATATGATATTTACAGGATTTCAAGAGGATTTATAAAGAAAATTTATTGAGAGGACCTTTTTGCGCCCACTCTCATTTCGGTATCTTTATGCATTCGGATGGTCTCTTACCATGTTTTAAATAATAATAAAAATGCTTCATCCAGTCAGGGTAACCGTCAGGGCAGGTTTCTATGAATTTTATAAATTTTATTAAGTGGTCCATAGTCTCCCCGCTGACATAATGCTCCATATTGCATGCATCAACTTTTGATATATCATCTCTTACATTTAGAACATCTTTCAGGAATTTATATAGTTTTTCATGTTTTAAAAATATTTTTTTAGCCCTATTTTTACCCTTTTCTGTCAATTCCAGATAACCGTATTTTTCATGCTTAACAAAATCCGCTTCTGAAAGTTTACTGATCGCATCTACTACCGAAGGCATTTTTACTTTGAGGTATTCAGCCACTTCCTTTACCCTTACAACCCTGTTTTCGAGACTTATTATATGGATTGCCTCCAGATAATCCTCAAGGCTATGGGATAATTTTTTTATCATATCATATTATTCCCTATTTTTGTTAGATATGTCTAACTATATCATTTAAAAATTAGGATGTCAATTTATGACCTGCAAAATTTCCTGGCCAGGTCCAGAATAGGTATGACCTGTAATATTTATATTTAATAATCATCAGGCCAATACGCAATTTTTATTCCATATCTTTAACCTATATTTCTTATTTTTTCTACAACTGCATCTGCAAACTCCCTTGTGCCCACAGCAGTAGGATCGTTTCTATCTTCTTTGAGATCATATGTCACATATTTTTTCTCAGCAATATTTTCCGCTATGGCTTTTTCCAGCATATCTGCCTTTCCGGTCTCTCCTATATGTCTTAACATCAAAACAGCCGAAAGCATCATGGCTGTTGGGTTTACCTTATTCTTACCCTTGTACCTGGGCGCACTTCCATGGGTCGGTTCAAAAAGCGCGATCTCATCCCCTATATTTCCACCCGGCGCTACTCCGAGGCCGCCTACAAGTCCTGCTGCAAGATCGGATAGGATATCTCCATAAAGGTTTGGAAGCACCAGTACATCATAGATTTCGGGCTTTTGCACAAGCTGCATGCACATATTATCGACTATCCTGTCTTCCGCTATGATATCAGGATAATCTTCCGCCACCTCCCTGAAAACTTTCAGAAAAAGGCCGTCTGAAAATTTCATAATATTTGCCTTATGGATGCCTGTTACCTTTTTTCTTCCATTTTTTTTTGCATATTCAAAAGCAAACCTTACTATTCTATCTGATCCGGTTTCTGAAATTGGCTTTATGCTAATCCCGCTATCTGTTCTAATGCTGTTACCTGTCTTCTCTGTTATGAAATCTATAAGCTCGCCTGTTACGGGATCTCCTTTTTCAAATTCTATGCCCGCATAAAGGTCTTCTGTATTTTCCCTTATTACTACAAGGTCTATGTTGCTGTACCTGCTCTTTACCCCGGCGTAGCTTTTACACGGCCTTACGCAGGCATACAGGTTAAAAATTTTTCGAATTGCTACATTGACACTCCTGAAACCGGTTCCCACCGGAGTGGTGATGGGACCCTTTATGCCGACTCTGTTCTTCTTAAGTGAATTCAGTACTGCTTCAGGCAAAACCGTTCCATCTTTTTCATATACTTCCGCCCCTGCATTAACTATATCCCATTCTATTTGCGCTCCCGTTGCCTCTACTACCCTTACCGTGGCTTCTGTTATTTCCGGACCGGTACCGTCTCCTGGTATTAAAGTGATCCTGTGTTTCATCTGTATGCCTTTCTTAAATCCTGTGATGATTCTCACTCTTTAAAGATTAAATCCCCTGTTTTTTTTAATATGCTCCACAAGGCCTCCGTCACCCAGTATCTTTATCATTACATCAGGCAGGGGATTGAATTCAAGTTCTTCATTTCTGGTAATATTTCTAATTATCCCCCTGGAAAGCCTTATCTCCAGTTCATCTCCTTCTCCTATTTTATCTGTGTCGCACACAAGCGCTGGAAGTCCTATGTTTATGCTATTTCGGAAAAAAATACGCGCAAATGATTTAGCCAGAACTGCTCCAACGCCTGCCAGCTTTATAATAGCAGGTGCATGCTCTCTGCTTGAGCCCAGACCGAAATTCCTTCCCCCCACTACAAAATCTCCGGGTTTTACCTTTCTGGAAAATTCCGGGTCTGCATCTTCGAGGACATGCTTTGCCAGCTCCGTCAGGTTTGATCTGAGATGAAAAAGCCTTCCGGGAGCAATCAGATCTGTTGAAATATCATCTCCGAACTTAAAGCTCTTCCCTCTGAGGATCTTATTATCTATGTTCATTTATCCTGCCTCCCTTGGATCGGCGATGTATCCTTTTACTGCACTCCATGCCGCTGTGGCGGGGGATGACAAATATATGAATGCTTCGGGGTTTCCCATTCTACCTTTGAAATTCCTGTTCTGGGTCGAAAGGCACACTTCCCCGTCTGCAAGTATTCCCTGGTGGATCCCCACACACGGCCCGCAGCCCGGGTTCTGTACAGCGGCACCGCTTTCAACAAGGATCTCTATCAGTCCTTCCCTTATAGCTTCTATATAGATCTCTTTTGAAGCCGGTACTACCAGCAGCCTTACCCCGTCTGCCACTTTTCTTCCCTTTAATATATCAGCAGCTGTCCTGAGATCGCTCAGCCTTCCGTTTGTACATGTACCTATAAACACCTGGTCTACCCTGACTTTTTCAAGATCCATTACAGGGATGGCATTATCAACCGTATGAGGCTGGGATACCATCGGCTCGATAACCCGGCAATCAATATTTATTACCTTTTCATAAAAAGCATCCTTATCAGCATATATACTTTTAAAACAGCCTCCCCTTCCCATTTTTTCCATATATGCCCTGGTTGTACCGTCTGATTCAAAAATACCTGTTTTTGCTCCTGCTTCTACCGCCATATTTGAAATGGTAAAACGACCGTCCATATCCATTCTTTCGCTTACTTCTCCCCTGAATTCAATGGCCCTGTAGGTAGCCCCGTCAGAGGTTATCTTACCTATAAGGTAAATAATAATATCCTTTGCATAGACACCTTCATTTAACCTGCCGTTAAAATTCACCTTAATGGTATCCGGGACTTTTAACCATGTTTTTGCAAGAGCATACCCTACTGCTATATCCGTCGATCCCATACCGGTTGCAAACGCTCCCAGGGCGCCGGACGTGCATGTATGTGAATCCCCGCCTATCACAATATCACCCGGGCATACATAATCTTCGACTAAAATCTGATGGCATACCCCTTTTCCGACATCGCTTAAGACTGCACCTGTTCTTTTTGCAAAATTTCTGAGTACCGAATGAGCGTTTGAAAGCTCCCTTCTGGGGCTGGGTGCAGCATGGTCAATAAAAAAAATAGATTTCTCAGGCTTTTTTACAGATTCGAAACCCATTTTTCCTATCTGGCTTACTGCCAGCGGCCCGGTGCCGTCCTGGCTCATTACCACATCAACATCTACTATAGAAATGTCTCCTGCTTTCAGTTCCCTCCCTGCGTGTTCGCTTATTATTTTCTCTGAAACGGTCTTTCCCAATAACGCTCCCTTCTTTCAGGTTACACTTTTTCCACTTCTATTTTTTTCTTATTACTGGATTTATAATCATTGTATATATACATAAGTTCCTTATCAAAAAGCGGCCTTTTTAGGTCTACCGACATGGCTCTTGCCATTGCGAGTATGTCATTGGCTTCCTTATCAGTGAGCTCTATATCATATTCTTTAAACTTATGCAGAATAGTATGTGAGCCGGAGTGCTTTCCCACCACCAGCTGCCTGGTAAGGCCTACTTCCGCAGGGTTAAACACTTCATAATTCTTGGGGTTTTTTATTACGCCATCTGCATGTATACCTGATTCATGGGCAAAAACATTAGTACCCACTATAGCCTTCCATATTGGAACAGCCCTTGCAGACGCTTTTGCAACATACTCCGCAATCTCCCTGAACTTTGAGGTCTCTATGCCAAGTTCTATGCTTTCAAGATACCGGAGAGCCATTACTATTTCCTCCAGGGCGGCATTGCCCGTACCATCTCCAAGCCCCCCCACGCTTACAACCAGGCTTCCGGCTCCTGCCCTTATTGCAGCCATGCCGTTTGCAGTAGCCATCCCAAAATCATTATGGTTATATACTTCAATTGGAAAATCAATAGCATTTATTATGGTAGATACATTCAGGAAAGTCCTGAAAGGATCGAATTTGGATACAGTGTCGCAGAGTCTGAATCTTTCTGCTCCCTTCTTCTTTGATATTGAAATAAGCTTTAATAAAAATTCCAGCTCCGTTCTTGTTGAATCTTCAGCACTTATAATAAATCTAAGTCCGTTTTTCTTCGCAATGCTTATTGCCTCACGCAACTTATTAACAACCCAGGTCCGGTTTTCCCTGTATATCTCTTTTATATGTATGTCGGAAGTCGAAATATTTATAACGACATTTTTCCCACCCGTAGCTGCTGCAGCCTCTATAGCCTCCTTATCGGCACTGCAGTATGTATAAAGCCTGGCGCTTAAGCCTGAATCCAGAATGCTTTTTATTATATCCCTTTCCATTTCACCCAGGGCAGGAGTGCCTATCTCTATTTCAGGTATGCCTATCTCATCCAGCATCTTTGCTATTCTTAGCTTTTCATGTTTTGAAAATACAACTCCGGCAGTCTTTTCACCGTTGCGGAGAGTAGTATCTATAATATTTATTTTCCTGTCTTTTCTTAATTTAGCCATTGTTTACCCCTACCTTCCCCTTTACCGGTTTTAACTTTCTGGCTGAATCCCTATAATCCTTATAGGTATCAATTATCTCGCTGTCAAATAATGATCTCTTGGAAGCTACAGTCCTTACCCTGATTATTTCCACAAATTCTTCAGCTTCCTTCTTATCCAGATTATATCCCAGCGTTTTAAGCTTTTGCATCACAGCATTAGCTCCGGAATATTTCCCAAGAACATATTTTCTTTCAAGGCCTACATCGGTTTCCTTGAAAAGTTCGTAGGTAGCAGGATTTGCCATTATCCCTTTTATTTTATCCTCGCATTCATACATGAAGAGGTTGCCCCCTACAATCGGCCTCCATGTGGGAAGCGTTCTATTCGAAGCCCTGGCGACATATTCGCACAATTCCCTGAAAAGGGTGGTGTTGAATCCGAGATCTATATTCTCTACCAGCTTAAGGGCCATTACAAATTCTTCAAATGATGCATTGCCGGCCCTTTCGCCAAGCCCGTTAATTGTAGTATTGACATAGGTTGCCCCGGCTTTTATTCCGGCAATTGCATTAGCTATAGCCATACCAAAATCATTATGGGTATGCATCTCAATATCTATCCCTATTATGTCTATTATTGTTTTAACGCGCATGAATGTTTCAAACGGATCAAGGATCCCAAGAGTGTCGCAGTATCTCAGGCGGTCTGCCCCCGCATCCCTTGCCGTCCGTGCAAACTGAAGTAAAAACTCCATATCAGACCTTGAAGAATCTTCTGCATTGACAGAAACGTACAGGTTGTGCTGCTTTGCATAGTCGACTCCATTTTTCATAGTCTCAAGGACCCATTCCCTGCTTTTTCTCAATTTATGCTCTATATGTATATCGGATGAGGAAATTGAAAGTGCAACAGCATCCACCCCGCATTCGATCGAGGCCTGTATGTCAGACTTTACAGGTCTGTTCCAGGCCAGTATGCTGCAGCCCAGGTTCAGATCTGAGATTTTTTTTATAGATTCCTTTTCATCTCCTCCCATGGCAGGAATCCCGGCCTCTATCTGATGTACTCCTATTTTATCGAGCATTTTTGCAATATGTACTTTTTCATCATTGGCAAAGACCACACCGGCAGTCTGCTCACCGTCTCTTAGGGTCGTATCATCTATTTTTATATCTTTTGGGTTTATTTCTATTCCTGCTTTTAGAGAAAAATCGGTAAATAAATCAATTTCTCTCATAATATGTTCTCCTTAATTAAAATTTTTTTTAAATTAAAGCAAATAATATTAATAAATTATAAAATCATTAAAAATTTTAAATTTATTTTAATATATAGAAATTATATCACTTTTTTTCAAAATTTTTTTAAATTTTATATTTTTTTAAAATTCATAGAGTAATTTATAGTGAAGTACAATATTAAATGTCATAAACCTTTCGCCCATTATAATCCAGGTATTTTTGTTACTTTTAACTGTGAAATTAGTTTAATAAACCGAAATCAATATAATGAGGGTACTATGAAAAATAAATCTTTCCTTAAAACAACAAAAATAGGATGGGCTGCCAGAATTCTCGGCAGTGTGCTTTCTTCTATATGGTTATTTATAATTATACCAGAATCTATAATGGAATATGGCTAACCTTTAATATGGCAGAGCTATGTAATGGGCGGAGCGACAATAATACTTGTTACAGGTGTAATTTTATCAGCCCTTTATAACACCCAGGGGCCTCAGCCTTGCAACCTTCTTTGATAATCCAGCCATGCACGATACATTGACAACGCTGCTTATGTCCTTGTATGCCTGGGGGGCTTCTTCTGCAAGACCGGGCATGCTGTCAGCTATGACAATTATGCCCTTTTCTGTTTTTAAGCTTTTTTTCAATTCATCCCCCCTGATTGTCTTTTTTGCCTTTGAACGGCTCATCATCCGTCCTGCTCCATGACATGTAGAGCCGAAACTTTCTGCCATTGCCGTTTTTGTCCCGAGAAGTATAAATGAATATGTCCCCATATCACCTGGTATTATCACCGGCTGGCCTATCTCTCTGTAAACGCTGGAAAGTTCAGGCCTTCCGGGACCAAATGACCTGGTGGCACCCTTGCGGTGTACACAGACTTTTCTGCGTCCCCCGCCTATATCATGCTCTTCCAGTCTGGCTATATTATGTGAGACATCATATATCGTAGATATGTCAGGGCTGTCAGGAGATTCACCCAGATATTTTTTTAAAGCCCGGGTTGCCTGATATGCAAGGCATTGTCTGTTTACCATCGCATAATTTGCCCCGCATGCCATAGCTTTGTAATAGTTTTTCCCTTCATCGGAATAAACAGGAGCACATGCCAGCTGCTTATCCGGGAGTCTGATTCCATATTTACTGGAAGCTTTTTGCATAATCCTCACGTAATCACTGCATATCTGATGGCCAGGTCCTCTTGAACCTGTGTGAATCATAATGACTATGCCGGCTTCTCCTATTCCAAGGACATCTGCTGCATATTTATCATATATCCTGTCAACAGCCTGGATCTCTACAAAATGATTGCCTGATCCCAGGGTTCCAAGCTGTCCGTACCCTCTCTTTTTTGCTTCTTCGCTGACATATGCAGGATCAGCCTCTTTTACTGTCCCCCCTTCTTCAATATACTGCTTTTCCTCCTCATCACAATAACCTCTGCTTACTGCCCACTCAATACCATCTGAAAGCACCTCTTCCATATCCTTCTTTGAAAGATTTATCTTTCCTTTCCCTCCCAGACCGCGTGGAATTGAGAAAGAAATAAAGGACATCATGTCTTCCATCTTGTTTTTAATATCATCTACTACAAGGCCTGTCCTTATCGCTCTTACACCGCAGGAAATATCAAAACCCACTCCTCCGGGAGATATTATGCCACCGGCTTCAGGATCAAAAGCTGCAACTCCCCCTATAGGGAAACCGTAACCGAAATGAATATCGGGCATGGCAAAAGAAGCCTTTAATATCCCCGGGAGTGTGGCTACGTTCACAACCTGGTCTATTACACCCTCTTTTCTGCAATGTTTAATAAGTTTATCGTCAGAATAAATAATGCCCGGCACCCTCATGCCTATATTTTCATCCTTTTTCACTTCCCATTTATATTCACTCAATTGTATTATCCCGTACTCTGTCATCTCAGACGCCTTCTCTCTTAAACATCAAAAATAACCTTCCCTTCCCACAGGCCTGTCTCTTCATTTTTCCCCGCCTGCAGCAGATGATAGGTAGGAGCCTTTATTGAATGTATTATAGTATGCCTTTTACTATCTATTTTCTCCCCCCACACTTCCGCATTCAAAGATATCTTCTCCCTGTGAGTGGCTATTTTTTTTACATCAAAGTGTGAAAAAACCATTTCCTCTACTTCAAACAGGTAAATAAGTCTCTCAAGCCATAGCATAATCATGTCATCCAGGCCGTCTTTTTCAGCAGAAAGTATTATTTTCATTTTCCTGGATTTTTTTACCCTTTCTATATCAGTTATCATAAAAAACATCCCGGCAGCTGCGTTTTTAAATAATTCTTCAATGCTTTTTCCGGTAAACCTTATTCCTATATCAGAAGTATGCTCTATCTCTTCAAAACCCTGGCCATCCAATATGCCCTCCCGCATAATACCCGGCAGATTTTATAATATATTATCTTTTGATTATCCCCATTTTAATTGAATTTAATATACTTTTTGTTAAAATATAACAGATTCATTTTATTATTTTTTCTAATAATAGTATACAGTCACATTCATTTGGGACATAAATATCAGAATAAAAAATAGATAATACAAAAATAGTATTTGAAAATACCCTGAAGGGTAAATTATTTAATTTCATTATACGGGGAATTATATTATGAAACTTGATGAAATCCTTAAAGGTCTAAAAGAAAAATTAAATGAGGCCGGAAAAATTACTGGTTTAAACAGCAGGCACCCTGGTTTTAAGAACTGGCATAGCACCGCTATGCAGCTTTTAAGAGAACTTCCACCTTTATTTTCAATGGAAGTAAATAATTTTAAAAAGCTTACTTTTGAAGAAACTGGTTACAGGAGGGGGAGAAAATTTTTTTCAGGCAAGAATAACACCAGATTTTCCCAGGATCTTGATACTGCTTCAGTAATCCTGAAAGATATATTAAAAAGGGGGGAAGCTGAAAGCAAAATTGCTGTGGAAGGTAAAAAAGCTGAATCCGGTAAACCTGAAAAAAAGAAACCCGGCACTAAAAGAACTTCTCCGGGCAAAAAGTCAAAAAAAACCGGCAGCAGCGGTCCTGCTAAAAAAGGCGGCCCTCCCACCAGCTAAAAGAATTAAATCTTTCTTCACTCTTTACATATTTCTCGGCAGCTCTATTACTTTTTTTTAAAAATCCAGGCCATTAAAGTCGGTTCCTTTCCCTGCCAGTCAAAAGTGTAGCGGGACTGCCTGGTATCCATACATGAAGCAACAAGCCTCTCTGGTTTTTCTTACGTCATACTGTGGGTTTTGCTACAGGGGTAAGCCGGGGACTTATCAGGATAAAAAAGCAGCAGCATCTTATATTTCGGACCGAGGATGCAGAATTTATAAGAAGGGAAACGGTATCATTATGTCCTGCTCCTGACGACAAAACTAAGAAAAAGGCCTCCCACCGCAGCCACTATTATTATAATTACTGTCAGAAGGGATTTATCTCCAAGCAAAGATACTTCTTCATCTGTAAAGCCGAGGACCTCGACGCTCCCTTCCCCGCTTGTTTCTTCTTCTCCGGATAATTCTTTCAATATCTCCTCTTCTTCACTATCATCTGCTAGAAGTACTGCCGGTGGTGTAATCCAGGTTATAAGAAGTATGGTAACAAACACTGCCAATAATACTTTTATGCCATTTTTTCTTAACATAACAGCCATTTCCACTAACAATATATATATTCTGAATTAAAATTTTGCACTTATATATAACTTATTTAAAATTCTCTATATATTAATAAAATTATAATATTTTAGTCACATCAGCAAATTACAGTACCGGAATAAAAATTATTTTACTATAAATTACAAAACCTGTTTTGCGACACCTTATTACATATTTTAATATTCTCCCAAAACTACCCCGATTTCTTAACCCTTATCTTCCTGCCCGGACTTCTCCTTTTTATTTATTTCGGAAATTAGCTCATCAAGCTTATTTCTGATCTCATCCAGGTCTTCCTTTGTAGGTATATTCAACTCTACCAGAGCACTCCTTATCTTATCCCCGTCTGTTTTTGCTATTCTTTCTCTCATACTTCCGGTTTTCTCTTTTGCTTCCCTTATTATCTTTTGTAATCTTTCCTGCGTGATTGTGCCTGTCTTTCTTGCTCTGTAACCTACGTCCTTAATTATTTTATCCTGTTTCTCGATCAGGGGTTCACCTTTCCTGGCCAGATATTCAATCTTGTCATCCAGTATATTTATTATCTCGTCGGTATTTTTTTTAGCTTCCCTCAAAAGGTCCGCCGCAAATCTCTTCTGTTTCTCCTTCGCCAGCTCCCCCTTCTTAATTAATTTTTTAGCTACCTCAGAGGCTTTCCCATAGGTTACCGCAGCTATGCCAAGCCCCACGAGGTATCCTTCCTTCAATTTTGAAGACATTATGCTCCTCCTTTCATCAATAATTATAACAAGAACCTGTAACTGCTTAAATTAAAAATTAAGGCAGCTTCAAAACATGAAATTATAAACAAAACACCGGTAATAAGACTATATTTAATTTACTCTTATTAATCACCTGGCCCTGAAAATTGGCCGCTAAACGGCTTTATCACTATTCCTCTTCACTAAATTCGGACTCATTCTTAATTTCAGGCTCTTCCCCTGATTCAGGCTCTTTATTTTTTATCTCTTCCGTCTTCTTTTCTTTCCTGGGGACGAATCCGGTAGCTGTATAGTTTGACTTTATAACCTTGAAGCCAAGATTTTTGGAAGCATAATCACCTGTCATTTCCCTTATCTCTTTTGTCTTACCGGCTACATCTACCCCTTCGGATATTTTGGAAAAAGAATTTATTATTATGCCGTCCTGTTTGGGTATTACCCTTACCTTGGGATCCACAACATCCTCAATGTCTGACAGCTTTTCCCTTATCTGACTGGATACGGTTTTCAGTGCCAGCATGGATTTCCCTGACTGGTCTGTAGAAATATTTGCCACTTTTATTTTTCTCCGGTAGAACTCGAAAATTAAGATTACCAGGCTAATAACCAGTACTGCAAATAGGCTCAGAGCAATAACGAGAGGATTTGTATTATTTATAGAATTTACAAATCTGTCTGCCACATCCTGCCATTCAAACAGGCCGGTAAACATATTGACTCCCACAACTATGGAGGAGACAATCAGAAACAGCATAAGAATTATCATGATTATCCTGTTGAAAATATTCATCCCTTCTCCTTTCCCTTATTTTAAAGTTAATCATTGCTCTCTGCGAATTTAGACTGATTCTCAAGAGGAGTTTGTTAATGCCAGGTTTCAGCCTCTTTTCGTTCAAAACTTTTTTACATTTATTATTATATTATACATCTATTATTATATTATAGTATCTTATTAAACTTAAATTTTTATAGTCATCGGCATAAATTTTATTATCCATTAGCATATGTTTACAATTAAGCCTCTTGCAGCACACTGACAGTTGCTGCAGCATATTAAAAATTCTGGATAGCTCTCCATACAGGCAACCAAACAATTTATCAAACAATTATCTATTGCAATTTTAAAATTTTAAGGGTAAAATCCATCTCAATAAAGTTTAAATGTTCTTTTTAAAATAAAAATAGTTTCAAATTTATAGTGAAATCATTCTTAATAGGGAATCCGGTGAGATTCCGGAACGGTCCCGCCACTGTAATCGGGTGCGTGCTCTTCAGGTATGCCACTGGCAGGAAAACTGCCGGGAAGGCGGAGGGTAAAGTCCCGTAAGTCAGGAAACCTGCTGTAAATTTCAAGCTTATAGCGCTCTTCGAGGAAAGGGTGGTTATTTTT
>CAZLXJ010000060.1:0-36941 GCA_964563645.1 uncultured Actinomycetota bacterium
AATATTATTGGAGTATCATAAAATATCTGAAATCATAACAGGACTTTTATATTATGGCCAAAACAATTGAACAGATAAACCAGAAAATTAAAAATGGTACTGCAGTCGTCCTTAATGCAGAAGAAATAATAGATTATGTGGAAGCGAAAGGGGTCAAAGCTGCAGCTGAAAAGGTTGATGTGGTTACCACTGCTACATTCAGCCCCATGTGCTCTTCAGGGGCATTTATTAATTTCGGCCATTCGGATCCTCCAATAAGAATGCAGAAAGTCTGGCTGAACGATGTCCCTGCCTATGCAGGACTGGCAGCCGTGGACGTATATATAGGGGCGTCTGAACTATCCGAAAGTGAAGGAATAAATTATGGAGGGGCACATGTTATCGAAGACCTAATTTCAGGAAAGGCGGTCAGGTTAAGGGCCATGTCGCAGGGTACAGACTGCTACCCGAGAAAAGAGATAGAGACATATATAACAAAGGATACCATAAACCAGGCCTACCTTTATAATCCCAGGAATGCTTACCAGAATTATGAAGTGGCAACAAATTCTTCAAACAGGACCATTTATACATATATGGGAAAGCTGCTCCCGAGATTTGCCAATGCTACATTTGCAACCTCCGGCCAGCTGAGCCCCCTTTTAAACGACCCTTACTATCGTACAATAGGGATCGGTACAAGGATCTTTCTGGGCGGAGCTGAAGGCTATGTATCCTGGGCCGGGACCCAGCATAATCCTTCTATGGAAAGGCTGCCCAACGGCACACCCGCAGGAGGTGCGGGCACAATTGCAGTCACCGGAAACCTTAAAGAAATGTCTAACAGATATATAAGAGCAGCCATATTTCAAAAATATGGCGTGAGCATGTTCGTAGGGATTGGAATACCTATCCCCGTAATAGATGAAGAAATGGTGGAATTTTTGAAAGTCAGAGATGAAGACATACAGGTAGAAATAACCGATTACTCCGTGCAGAGGAGGAACAAACCTTCTTATGGAAAGGTAAACTACAGGCAGCTCAGAAGCGGGAAAATCAAGATAAATAACAAAACAGTCCAGACTGGACCCATATCCAGTTATGCCAGGGCACTTGAGATTGCAAACCTTCTGAAAGAAAGGATAATCTCTGGAAAATTTTACCTTACCCGTAAGGTACAACCACTCCCTTCTGAAGATGAATACAGGTCTCTTGAGATCCTTAGCAGGGAGGAGCTGTGATGAAAAAGAAAAAACTGGTACTTTCATTTCCCGAAAAGATAGTCACAAAACCTTTAACATATAAGCTTGTAAAAGAGTTTGACCTGGAATTCAATATTTTAAGGGCAGAGATAACACCCGATGTTGAAGGTAAGATGCTCATAGAGCTCAGGGGTGATGATGAGCAGATAAACAGGGCAATAGAATATCTTGAAAACAATAAAGTTTCGGTTCAGGAAGCCGGAAAGGATATCATAATAGACAGGGACAGCTGCGTTGACTGCGGTGAATGCACTTCAGTCTGTATAACCGGCGCACTCAGCCTTGACAAAAAGGACAAAAAACTTGTCTTTGACAGGGACGAATGTATCCTTTGTGAATTATGTATTGACAGCTGCCCGGTAAGAGCTATTAAAGTAAATATGTAATGAGTCTCCATGGGTACTCCCCGTCAAATGAATACCCATGCCATGGAAGGCAGATTATTTATTCGATAGCCTCAAATTCATCTTTTGTAGCTCCGCACTCCGGACATACCCAGTCATCCGGAAGATCTTCAAAGTCTGTCCCGGGTTTTACTCCGTTATCAGGATCACCTGCCTCAGGATCATAAATATAACCGCATACCTGGCATTCCCATTTTTCCATCTTTCCCCTCCTGGAGATTCAAGAATTACTTATCAATAAGATTTTAATATCTTACCCTCTATATCTCAAATTTTTTTTCATTTTTATAGTATAATCATAAAAGGGAATTTAACTGTTTTTCACGGTCCAGGATTTTTTAGAAACAGTCTTATATACCGCATGATAATAAAAAGAAACAAAAACATAATAGCGTTCCTGCTTCTGGCGGCAATTCTTTTCCTTACGCTTGCTGCCTCAGGTTTTATTGAGGAACAAAATAATAACAGGGACATGCACGGTTTACCTGCAGATGCCCGGGTAGCTGATAAGGTCGAATTTTCTGACTTCTATCTGTGCCGTCTGGAGGGGATAATAGAACCGTCCATTGCAGCATATATAAAAAATTGCATTGACATGTCAGAGGCTTCAGGATACGGACTTATAATATTAATGGACACTCCCGGAGGCCTGGAGACCTCCATGAGGGAAATAATCACAAAAATACTTAACACGCCGATCCCGGTTATGGTATTTGTGTATCCCGTTGGAGCAAGAGCAGCTTCTGCAGGGGTATTCATCACCTATTCCAGTGATGTTGCTGCAATGGGTCCTTCTACTAATATCGGAGCCGCACATCCTGTAAATCTTGGCGGAACCGGGGAAGTATCTGAAGATGCGATGGAAAAGATAACAAACGACTCTGTTTCCTACATAAAAAATCTTGCCCAGTCAAAGGGAAGAAACAGTGACTGGGCCGAAGAAGCTGTAAGAAGCAGCGTATCTATCACTGCCGCAGAGGCCCTGGAAAAAGGAGTTATTGACTACCTTGCTGAAGACGTGGACGATTTTCTGGTAAAACTGGATAATAAAACAGTCGATAAGCTTGGGAAAACATATAATCTAAAAAGTTCAGGAGCTGTTCCCGAAGAGATTAAGATGAATTTCATAACAAGGTTTTTACATATAATATCCAATCCCAATATTGCATACATACTTCTCTCACTTGGAGTCCTTGGAATAATATATGAATTCTCCCAGCCGGGACTTGGTATTTCCGGAGCAATAGGCGCCCTGCTTTTGATACTGGGTTTATATGCCCTCAGCGTCCTTCCCATAAATTATGCAGGTCTCGGCCTCATTGTCCTGGCAGTAATATTATTTGTGGTTGACATTCTTATGGGCCTGGGTGGAATATCGTCCATAGCGGGGGTCGTTTCTCTCATCATAGGCTCATTCCTGCTTATAAATACAGACGCCCCGTATTTAAAAATCGCAACCAGCCTTATAATAAGCGTGGCTTTAGTCATATCCGGTTTTCTCTTTATAGTAATACGGGCGGTATACATGGTTCACAGAACAAGGCCGGTAACCGGAAAGGAAGGCATCATAGGAAGCACAGCTGTGGTATCAAGTGCCCTTAAGCCCGAAGGGCAGGTAAGGGTATCAGGAGAAATATGGCAGGCTGTTTCAGAAACAGGAAAACATATCAGAAAAGGAGAAAAAGTAGCAGTCCGGTCTATTGACGGACTTACACTGATTGTTTCAAAAATTATTAATAAAGAAAAAGAAGGAGGATAATATGCTGGTAGGACCCACTGTCGGAATAATATTCGCAGTCATAATAGTGTTGATCCTGTTGTTTTCAGCTATAAAGATTCTTAAAGAGTATGAAAGAGGGGTAATATTCAGATTCGGAAGGCTGAGAGGAGCAAAAGGTCCGGGGATATTCTTAATAATTCCCTTTGTTGATAAAATGATAAAGGTCGATCTCAGGACCGTAACCATGGATGTACCCCCTCAGGATGTAATAACAAAAGATAATGTGCCCGTAAAGGTAAATGCCGTTGTTTACTTCAGGGTAATGGATCCCGAAAAAAGTGTTGTAAAGATAGAAAAGTATATCCTTGCAACTTCGCAGATAGCACAGACGACCCTCAGGAGCATACTGGGACAGGCTGATCTTGATGACCTTCTTTCAAGGAGGGATAAGATAAATAAGGAACTTCAGAAAATAATAGATGAGCAGACCGACCCCTGGGGCGTAAAAGTCTCAACGGTAGAGGTAAAGGATGTGGAGCTGCCCCAGACAATCCAGAGGGCATTCGCAAGACAGGCTGAAGCTGAAAGGGAAAGAAGGGCCAAGATTATAAGCGCAGAAGGGGAATTCCAGGCTTCAGAAAAATTATCAAGTGCAGCCAGGGTATTGAGCCAGTATCCCGTATCCGTTCAACTGCGTTTCCTGCAGACACTTAAGGAAATTGCAACAGAACAGAATTCCACCATTGTTTTCCCGGTACCTGTAGACCTTCTGGAAGCCTTCATTGATAGAATCGGAAAGAGCAAGAAATAATTATAACAATATGAATAAGGATTATACTGCCTTTACCGCAGAAAAGGTTGGTAGTAAAGTAATACTGCGCTTGCTTGAAAAAAATGACCTGGAAAGATCGCTGCAGTGGCTCACTGACCCACTGGTCAATAAATATCTCAGCCATAATTTTAAAGATCTTACCAATGAGCAGGAAGAAAAATGGTTTAATTACATACAGGAATCTGAGCAGGATATAGTATTCGCTATTCTTGATAGGGAGACAGGTCTTCATATAGGAAATTGCGCACTTCATAAGATTAATAGAAAGAAGCACTCTTCTGAACTTGGAATTGTAATAGGTGAAAAACAGTACTGGGATAAAGGATATGGAACAGACGCAGTAAAAACCCTTTTAAGATTTGCCCTTGGCGGCCTGGGTCTGTCAATTATAAGGCTGAATGTTTATAAATATAATAAAAGGGCGATAAAAGCTTACAGCAGATGCGGTTTTAAAACTGTAAAGGTATTGAAAAACAGACATCTTTACAATGGTAAGTACTGGGATACTATTATAATGGAATATATGAATGGGTATATTGAAAATTGAAACTGGATCATTTAGATCAAGCATTAGAAGATTCTAACTGCAGATTATAATAACATAGTTATATTTTTATTTTTTATATAAGAGATTTGTGTTAATATCTAAACAATTCTACGGATATAATTATTTATGTATGATTATAATAGAAGAAGGAAAATAGGACCGGGTTCAATCTTATTTTTCTTCCTGTTTTCAGGCTCACTTGTAGGACTGGCAATAGTACTATACCTTGATAAGGGAAAATTCTGGGATATACTTCCTTATTTTTGCATACCTATTATCATAATAAGCCTTATAATGGCGATATATAATCTTGTAAGAAGGTGCAATGCAGGATTTATTTTTATATTGTTTTTCGCAATCTTTACCGTCGGTCTGGTACTATCCAGCATCTTTGGGCCTTTCGCACTCAAGAGAGAAGCTGACCGGTTTCTTGAAAATGAAAATTACGGCAGTGTTATTGATAGCTATAAATCTATAATCGATAACTATCCCGGCAGCCGGCATGCGCCCGAAGCCTTAAAGGGTATTTCCTTTGCATATTATTATAACAGGCAATATGCTAAAGCCGATTCAAGTTTTAATAAATCAATCGAAGAGGGCATTATCGATCCCGGGAAACTCCAAATAATAGATATCATGGCAGATATCTATTTTCATATAGCGGAGTCACATAATCAAAACGGAGATTACCTGAAAGCGGCGGATTACTATGTTAAATCAGCAGAACTTTTAAAACAGATTAAATCAGCTTTTCCTGATACAGACGGAGCATTCATAGCTGAATACAGGATACCCCAACACCTTTTTCTAGCTTCTGAAAATTATAACCGTGGACAGGACAGGATTTCCAGTATAGAAGTACTTCAGGAGATCACAACCGATTTTCCCGAAAGTGATTACTTCTCTGAAGCTTCTGAATCCTTGCTTGATACCTATATAGAATATGCAGTAGAGCTGGCCTCTTCTTATGAGTATGAGGAAGCTATTAGCTGGTTTTTGAAATACCAGGAGACTGATCCCAAACTTGAAAGCCTGATTCTCAAAGATTATAAAATAAACATAATCTTTGGAGAAGCATCCCCTTTACTTATTAAAAAATCTGCAGATAATTATTACCTGTCAGGTGATTATCGGTCTGCAATCTTTTTATATGAAGTACTTATAAAGTACAATCCCGGATACATGGAAGCATCTGCCGAACGGTTAGTAGACTCAAGGATGCGCCTGGCGCAAAAATCACCATACAATGAAATATCTGAATCTATTTTAGAAAAGTACTCAAATACTCCGGAAACCGGCATAATGGTTTTTCAAAACAATACGGAATACGAACTCACTGCCTATATACAGGGGCCTGAAGACTATATTACATCCATAGCTTCTGAAGATAAGACAGAATTAGAGATTGTACCGGGAGAATATGCTATTCTCATTGAACCCCGGGAAAGTGATATACTGCCGTTTATGGGAAACATTCTCTTTGAGGAGTATAGAACATATACCTGGATATTTGAAAAAATTGAAGAATAATTTTTAAATTATTCCATGCTTTTTTAAAGACCTGGTGCTTTCCTCTATAATTTTCTTGAGATTATTGTCCAGGAGACCCTTTACATACCGGTAACCGGCATCCCTGTCTACTTCGCAGTTTGCCTCCATTCCAGTAAGAAAGCGCTCCAGGATTTCCGTTCCATCTTCAACATGGCATAAAAAACTTGATTCTTCCATGCTTTTAAGTGACCTGACTATACCATCTATTTTCTTATTAAAATTCTCATAGGTTTCCTTAAGCGCCCCTGTAAAGGTTGCCTTCTGCCAGAACCACTTTCCCCTGTTTTTCTCATTATAAAGGCTCATAAGGCCAAAAAGATATTCCAGATCCACGTTTCTTTTTTTACAGATGCTGCCAATTACAAACATCCTTTTTGAGATGTACGGCAATTTGGCCAGTTTAGCAAAATCTATATCCATGGCTCTCCATGTATTCTAAAATAATCTTATATTATAATAATAAAAGGATTTATAATCCAGCAGCAACAAACCTGAGAAGCCTGTCTTTTCCATTTTTGATGCCGATCCTGGGAGTTTTCTCTACCCTTACCATCCTGCCCCCTGCAGTATCTCCGCTTATATAAAGACGGCTTTTCTTATCTGTCATATCTATTCCATTATCTGCTCCATTTATCCCCATCGCTATTGTAAGCCTTCCCGGACCATCTGCAAGTTTTCCTTCATCTTCTATATGCCTTCTTCTTTTCATATTTTCAATACCTTCAGCAGGTTTTAAGCCTCTTATGAGCACTGCTCCGGGGACTGTTTCTTTTTCGGTTACAGCATTCAGGAGCCAGTACATCCCGTAGCAAAAGTACACATATGCAATCCCTGCCTTCCCGAACATTATCCTGCTTCTGGGGGTCCGGCCCCTGAAAGCGTGGCTTGCAGGATCCTGGGGACCGTAATAAGCCTCTGTCTCTATTATTATCCCTGCAGATAATCCACTCTCACATTCCCTAACAAGTATTTTCCCCAGAAGGTTCATTGCAACTTCAGCAGTGTCCTTCTCAAAAAAGCTCCTTTTTAAAATATTATTTGAATAGCATTCCATAATAGAAGCTGAGTCAGCCCGAGACCCCGGAGAATTTTATTATTCTGTATATTTTAATAAAATTTAGACACCTAAATCCAAAAAACTTTTAAATTAATATAGCTAAAAAACAACATTATGATTAACTAATAGTACTATAAACATTAATATTGTTAAATAAAGGAGGGAATGTCAACCGGTAAACCTGCACGCATAAAAAATCTAGCAAATGTCTGGGATAGATGTTCTCTATGTGGAGGTAATAATCTCTTGCGGTTCCCCATATTAGAAACAATTTGTTTTAAAAAAGGCAATGGTACGGCAAAAGTACTTTTAAAATCTGTCACTAAATAGTCAAAATCACCATTAATATTACATTTATCCAATAAATTCATCCCAGGTATATGCCCTTTTCGTAAATTTTCTTTCAAAGTCATTAATTTGATTATTTATTAGTGCTGGACCCATGCAAGGTTTGCATTTCCTGCAGGAGTTATTCCATATTTCCATCTTATATCTTCCCTTAAGTTTTCCCCTCCCCGGTCAGAATCATTAAAAGGAGGATTTGCCAGTACATAATCGGCTTTTAAATCCAAATTTATGCCTTTAAATAAAATCAACTTTTAATTACTTCTACTTTTAATTATTCAGAGACCAGCTCTTATTAATTTCCTATAAATTTATTGTTGAAATAGCCTAAAAAATTTTGTATATTACTCTACGATGTGGCCGAAAGTGGCTGTTAAATCAAACAAGTACAGAAAGGACATTTATGAAAGTAGAAATTGATGTTGATCTTTGCACGGGGTGCGGACTTTGCGAAGAGACCTGTCCGGATATTTTTAAATTAAACGAAGATGAGGATATTGCTGAAGTAATAAAAAAGGACTTCGATGAGAACGATGAAGAGTGCATTGAAGAGGCTGTAGAAGGCTGTCCGACAGAAGCTATTTCAATTACTGAATAATATAACAAAAAATAGTCCTGCTCATCATGGGGCAGGACTATTTTTCATTCTTTCCCCCATATCTTACTTTTTTATACAGATTATCCAATATATTAAATATACTAAATTTATAAATGAAAACTTTCAGGATAAAAATAAAAAATAGTGAAGGGCTGCATGCAAGGCCTGCCTCAGGGTTTGTGAGCCTCTGTCATAAATTTATTTCAGATATCGAAATTGTTTACGGCGGTATTGTGGCTGACGGGAAAAATATCACCGAGGTCCTTGGCCTCGGCATCGAAAAAGGAGATTACCTTAACGTAAAGATCAGGGGGAAAGACGAGCAGGAAGCAGAAAGGGCATTAAAAAATTTTTTTTTATCCGTTAATTCCGGCGCGGAGAAGATATGACTATAGAAACCATAAAAGGGATGTCTGTAAACAGGGGTCTTGTAATAGGCAGTATATTCAAATTTTCTTCAGATCCGCTGAATGAGAAAACCCTTCTTCAAAAACTGGAAAGAGAATTTCACGGCCTTGAGCTCTGCGATATAGACAGAATAAAAATCATCCGGGACAGCTTTTATGAAAAAATAACCGGCAGGGAAGGAATTGAAAAAGAAATTTGCCTTTTTAAAAAGGCCGTTAAAAAAGCAAGAAAAGATCTTGTAAAAGCAAGAAAAAAGTTATCAGGGTATATTGATGAAAAATTTTCGGAGATTCTGGATTTTCAAATCCTTGCCCTCAGGGATACCAATATTTATAAAAAAACAGTTGAGCTCATAAGGGATCCCGGGATTTCCGCATATCTTGCCCTGTCCATAATTTTTAATGAAAGGATAGAGCTTCTCAGGAAAAATGAGAAAAATAAATTAAGAAACCGGGCCTATGACCTCGTAGATCTCTATAACCGCCTCGTATTTGAATTAAAACCCGCAGAGCAGAAAGAAGAAGGGACCAAAACCGCGAAAAGGCCGGAAGACCTTATACTTGTAACAAGGAAAATGTTTCCCAGCGATCTTGCAAAAATAGACCTGAAAAAGATTAAAGGCATGGTAGTTGAAAAGCAGAATCCCGAGTCCCATACTTCTATCCTTATAAAATCACTTGAAATACCCTATATGATTAAAACAGATACGTCCACAGAGGATATCAGGGACGGCCAGAGAGCAATACTGGACTGTTATAATGGTAAATTGATAATAAATCCTGATAGACCCACTATAGAAAAATATCTTCATTACCATGATTTTAAATTGAAAAAGACAGGAGGTAAAAAACCTGGAAAGAAGAAATTTCCTTTACTTTTTGCAACTGTCAATACTCTTGAAGAAGTAAAGTCGGCAGCCGGTCTTGATGTTGAAGGTATAGGCCTTTTCAGATCAGAACTGTCATTTCTAAATAGAGATATTGGTCCTTCCGTTGAAGAGCAATCAAATGTTTACAAAAAAATACTCCAATCATTCCCGGATAAGCCGGTTACAATCAGGACAATCGATCTGGGCGGGGATAAATCCTCGTTTCTGGAACTTATATACAGGGAAACGCTTGAAGAAGACAAAAAGAAGTCTCTCGTAAGTGAGGTCTGTCACAAACAACTGGAGGCGCTTGTCAGGGCAAGTATTTACGGCAATCTTACAATAGCTTTCCCCATGATCTCCGGGGCAGAAGAGATGGCAGACCTCAGGGAAAAGGTGTCGATGATAACAAAAGAATCAGGAATCAGCAACGAAGATTTAAAGGAAGATATCCCTCTCAGCGCTTTTATTGAAACCCCGGCTTCAGTCTTTGCCCTGGAAGGAATACTGGATAAATGCGACTCCATAAATATAGGTACTAACGACCTTTTTTCACTTCTCTATGGCAAATCCAGACAATTAAACAGAATTTCCAGTGTTGAAGATTTCCTGCAGCCGCCAACCATAAAGATACTGAGAAATGCAATCACCGCTGCTCATAAAAAAGGCAAAAAGGTAACGGTATGCGGGGAGATGGTATCCAATCAAAAATTTTTGCCTGTACTTATCGGCCTGGAAGCGGATAATATAAGTGTTGAATTTAAAAAATATACCTCTGCAAGATCGCTCCTGTATAAATTCGAACCTGGAAACTGCAGGATCCTTGTCCGAAGACTTGCGGAACTTGAAACAAAAAAAGAAATAACCAGGGAATTGAGTTCTTTTGAAGACAGCAGTTCTTAGATTGCAGCAATCACGCTTTTCCTTAATCTTTTAACAAAATCTACCGGATCTTCTGCACTAAATATAGATGAACCTGCTACAAGGATATTTGCTCCGGCACCGGCAGCTAGCGGAGCAGTTTCAAGATTTATACCCCCGTCTACCTGTATGTCAATTTTTTTATCCAGACGTCCTGTACTTCTTTTATAATCTTCTATCAGCCCTTTCAGCTTTCTTATTTTATAGATCATATCCTTTATGAACCCCTGCCCCCCATAACCGGGATTGACAGTCATTATTAGTACCATATCAACAATACCGAGCACATTTTCAACGGTGCTCACAGGGGTGGATGGATTTAGGGCCACAGCAGCTTTCTTACCTGCATCTTTTATATAATTCAATGTACGGTCAAGTTGGGCACATTCTTCAACATGTACATTCAATGAATCAGCACCGCTTTCTATAAAGCTGTCAATCAGCCGTTCAGGCTGCCTGGTCATAAGATGGACATCAAGAAATAATCCGGTATTCTTTCTGATACATTTCACTACCGGAGATCCTATGGAGATATTCGGTACAAACATCCCGTCCATTACATCAATATGAAGCATTTCTGCTCCTGTTTTTTCGACTTTTTTTATTTCATCAGCAAGAAATGCAAAATCACTATTTAATATCGAAGCCGAAATCTTTATATCTACCATGTTTCCCATCTCCTGTTCTAAATCACTTATTAACCTGGCAGGCAATAAAGCCTGAAAAAACTTACCCGCCTAAAAATTCGATTATTTTCTTTTTTGTCTCCTTCAGATTATTTCCTGTCAAAAAGGGTATGCCGCTTATCCTGGGCCTGTCTATTTTTGGGGGGAGCTGGGCAGTGCACACTATTAGATCTGCGTCCCTGTAAAGACTTTCGATATCAGAAATCCTGCATTCTATTATTTCCGCATCAATGTTATTCTGCTCCAATAGTTTTCCGATTTCTGCTGATATAAAAGAGGAGGAAGCTACTCCTGTCCCGCAGCTGCATAAGATTTTCTTTTTATTATTTTTTCTTTTAACCATACGAGTATTGATTTATTAACATTTTTACACTTAATGCTTCCGATTAACTGGATTGCTAACACGGCAGCAAATAAATTTTTATAGTCCTTATTATTTTAATATAAAAACAGTATATAACAAAAGAAATCGCTGTACCAACATATCATTGCAAAAGTAATTCTTCCTGTTATAATCGATACTCACAAAAGTGGATAAATTTATGGAATCTGATTTTTTGATAATTTACTGAGTAATCTATTTTCGAGACAGGGTGAAATTCCCTACCGGCGGTAACAGTCCGCAACCCTGCTTTTGCAGGTTGAAATGGTGAAATTCCAATACCGACAGTACAGTCTGGATGGGAGAAAATTTAGACTTATATAAAGATCAATATAAGCCGCGGTTTTCTCCGCGGCTTTTTATTTTCAAAGCATTAACTTTTTAATTTTACAGGTATGACGGAATTTACAGACAGGGACAGGGAATTTATGCAGAGGGCCATAGCTCTTGCCGAAAAGGGCCGGGGCCGTACTTCTCCCAATCCCATGGTCGGGGCGGTCATCGTCAAAGACGGAAATATAATCTCTGAAGGCTACCACAGGAGAGCAGGGCAAGACCATGCAGAAATAGATGCTATTAAAAATAGCCGCCTCAGTGTCAGCGGTTCGACAATGTATGTTTCCCTTGAACCCTGTACAATTACCGGAAAGACACCGCCATGCGCTGATGTCATCATAAGAAAGGGGTTCAAAAGAGTGGTAATCGGTTCTATTGATCCCAATCCAGAGGTAAATGGTTCGGGAGTAAAAAAACTAAGGGAAGCCGGTATAGAAGTCAGCACGGGACTTATGGAAGATGAAGTAAAAAAACAGAATGAAGTCTTCTTCAGGCATATCAGGTATAACAGACCTTTTATCTGTGCCAAGATCGCTTCCAGTATTGATGGAAAACTTGCTGCAAAGACCTCTGATTCAAAGTGGATTACCTGTATTGCTTCAAGAAAAAAGGTCCAGGAACTCAGAACAGAATATGGTTGCGTTCTTACCGGAATTAATACCGTCCTTGCTGACAATCCAACCCTTTTTCCAAAATATGATCTCTCTGCTGGTCTGGATTTGAATCTCAAGTATTTTACAAAACATGGAAATAAAAAGTTTACAAGGGCTATACTGGATACACATTTGAGGATATCCACTGACTCAGCAATAATACGTACAGCTGACAGGATAAAAACCGTTATATTTACCGGGCCCTACTCCCCTAAAGAACACGAAAGGTTAAATAAAGAAAATATTCTAAGGAATAATTCGGTTTTTATAGAATACTGTGATTCAGGGAAATGGACTCCTGAAAAGATAAGCCGGGTACTATACAGGCAGTATGATATTACATCACTTATGGTCGAGGCAGGTCCGGGTGTTCTTACCTCTTTTCTTAAAGCAGGGGCCATTGATAAATTTAATATATTTATTGCTCCAAAAGTAATCGGCGGAGACAGCGGTTTTGACATGTTTAAAAAGTTAGACACAAACAGTTTAAATGAAAGTATCAGGCTAACTTTTGATTCAGCAATAAAATCAGGGGATGATGTGCTTATCACTGCATACCCTGCAGGAAATTAGGTGGGTATTAGATGTTTACGGGAATTATAAAAGAGGCAGGCACCATAGGCGGAATACTAAACAGGGGTGAGGACAAAGAATTCAAGATAAACGCGGGTAAAATTCTTGAAGAAATTGACACCGGCGACTCCATATCCATAAATGGAGTATGCCTTACAGTCAAAAGCTATGATTCCCATAGCTTTACCTCCGATATATCTTCAAATACTCTTAAATACACAAACCTTGATTATGCAAGAACGGGCGACCTGGTAAACCTTGAGCCTGCACTATCTCCGAAAGACAGGATTGGAGGTCATTTTTTGAGCGGACATGTTGACGGTGTGGCTAAAATAACAGATGTGAAAAGAGTTGGAAGATCTTTTTTGATGACCTTTAAACTGGAAAGGGACCTTTCCTTATTTATAACAGAGCGCGGTTCTATAGCAATCGACGGGATTAGTCTAACGGTAACCGAAACAGCCAGCGGTAATTTTAAAACTGTAATAATCCCGCATACATTTGAAAATACTACTCTCGGGAGAAAAGGTATCGGAGAAACAGTTAATATCGAAGTTGATATGCTTGCCAGGTACATAGTAAATTACCTGTCTATCCAAAAAACTGTAGAGATCAAGACATCTAAAAGAAATGACGGTATATTAAAGGAGAAATTAGAAAAAAATGGTTTCATCTAACATAAAATCATCCGCTTTTTCACCAATAGAAGAATCTGTAAAAGAAATCAAAAAAGGTAAAATAATAATTATTGTAGACGACAGGTCCCCAACAAACGAAGGTGTTTTCTTCCAGGCTGCCGAAAAAGTAACCCCGGAATCTGTAAACTTTTTTATCACACATGCAAGGGGTATGATTTTTTTACCCTGTATGAAGAAAAGGCTTGACGAGCTTAAGATCCCGATGATGAGCCATGAAAGCAATGACCAGACTTCCAGTGTGGGCGCCCTTGCAGTTTCAATAGATGCCAGGCCAATAAAGGGCAGCGGTATATCTGCAAGGGACAGGGCCGCAACTATAAAGACATTCATCGGCCCGGAAACAGGGCCCGGCGATATAGCAATACCGGGACATATTTTTCCCCTGAGAGCTTCCGAGGGAGGAATACTTACTCGTGCAGGACATACTGAAGCAGCAGTTGATCTTGCAAAAATCAGCGGGTTATATCCTGCAGGTATTATAAGCGAAGTAATAAGGGATGACGGAGAAGTAGCACTTCTGCCCGACCTTGAAAACATTTCAGAGGAATCGGGCCTTAAGATAATAACTATAGAAGAACTTATAAGATACAGGAAAAAAAAGGAAAAATTAATCGAAAAAGTGGCAGAAATAAATCTGCCCACAAAATGGGGTGAATTCAAGACCATAACTTACAGATCCATAATAAGTCCGGAGACGCATCTGGCTTTTATAAAAGGTGATATCAGGAATAAAAAAAATATACTGGTAAGGGTACATTCGCAGTGCCTTACAGGCGATACTTTCGGCTCCACCAGATGCGATTGCGGAGAACAGCTGGACAGTGCTTTCAGGATGATAAATAAAGAAGGAGAGGGCGTACTTCTCTATATGGCCCAGGAAGGAAGAGGCATCGGACTCTGCAACAAGATGAAAGCATATGAGCTTCAGGAAAAAGGTATGGATACTGTAGAGGCAAATCTGCATCTGGGGTTTGGCGCCGACCTCAGGGACTATGGCATAGGTGCCCAGATACTTTCTGATCTGGGTCTAACGACAATACAGCTTATGACAAATAATCCTAAAAAAATAGTCGGGCTTGAGGGCTACGGCCTCAAGATAACCAGAAGAATACCTATAAAGATTCAGCCTAATAAAAATAATAAATTGTACCTGAATACCAAGAAAGAGAAAATGCACCATCTTCTTGATTGATTATATATTAGATTTTATTAAATTTTTCAGAAAAAAAGCGAAAGGAAAAGATTATGAAAACATATGAAGGCAACCTGGACGCAAGCAAACTAAAGTTTGGGATTATCTCAAGCAGGTTTAACGATTTTATATCTGCCAGGCTTCTTGAGGGGGCGCTGGACTGCCTTAAAAGACATAACTGCCCTGAAGATAATATCGAAATTACCAGGGTCCCCGGTGCGTTCGAAATACCTTCAGCCGCGAAGGTGATGGCTGAAACAAAAAAATATGATGCCATTATTTGCCTTGGGGCCGTAATGAAGGGAGATACATCACACAACCAGTACATCGCAAATGAATCAATAAAAGGCATTGCAAAGATCAGCCTTGATTTTGATATTCCCGTATCATTTGGGGTCATTACACCTGACAGTCTTGAGCAGGCCATAGAGCGTGCCGGGACAAAGAGGGGTAATAAAGGCTGGGATGCTGCACTTGGTGCAATTGAAATGGCAAACCTTCTTTTGGAAATAAAATCATAATATATTAAACGGCAGCGGCCCAGAAATAATGCATATTGCATAAAAAAATTGGAAGTGGCTATGTTCCCATAATCACTTCCAATTTAATATCCCTATTAATATCTGCAACTGGTCTATGCTAGTTCATAAACTCATTTGCAAGATCAACAGCTGATGAGGCATCAGGGGCGTAACCGTCAGCACCTATAGAATCTGCATATTCCTGTGTAAGGGGAGCTCCGCCCACCATTATCTTTACTGCTGACATTTCAGAATCCGCTTTCACAGCTTCTATGACTTCCTTCATGCCCGGCATAGTCGTTGTAAGGAGAGCAGATAGCCCAAGAATTCTTGATTTTGATTTCTTAATCTCCTCTATATACTTTTCAGCGGGTACGTCTACTCCTGCATCCACAACGGTAAAGCCTCCGCCCTCAAGCATCATGCCTACCAGATTTTTGCCGATATCATGAAGGTCGCCCTGGACAGTTCCGATCACAACTGATCCCTTGCCCTCTTCGCCGGATTCAGTAAGAAGCGGCTTTATGATATCCATTGCCGCATGCATGGCCCTTGCGGCTATCAGCACCTCCGGGATGTACATTTCATTAGCCTTAAATTTTCTGCCTACCACCTCCATTCCCGGCATCATTCCTTCATTTAATATCTCGGTTGCCGACACTCCATCTGCCACAAGTTTTTCTGCGATCTCTTTTGATTTAGTATTGTCTCCCTTAATTATCGCATCAGCAAGATCCTGATGTTTTGCCATAGTCTTCTCCTTTCTTATATTTTTCCCTATTTTCTTGCTCTATCACATAATATTTATACAATAATAGCAGGAAAAGAGCAAAAATAAAGAAAAATTTTTTTTAATCATAAGATATTCTCATACGCTTGCCAGTTTTTTATTTACTCTATTTTTTTTATGTTGTATACTTTTTTTGGACACAATTAACTAGAATTTTTATATGCCCATAAGTGCCAAAGAAAGCATAGAAAAACTTAATTCAGAAATACTCGGCTGCAGGAAATGCAAAGTGCTTGCACAGCTTCGGAAAACACCGGTGCCCGGTATGGGGGCACCCGGAGCAAACATAGTAATCGTATCGGATTTCCCGCGTAAGAACGGGGCAGAAAAAAGCGGGATACCCTTTACCGGAGACGGTCCGGGGCAATTTATAAGGGACATAATAAAAAAAATCGACCTTTCGCTTGAGAGGGATACTTATCTTACCTACCTTGTAAAATGCACACCCAGGAGGACAAGCAAAGCATCCGGAAAAAGAGAGGTAATCGAAGAAGAAAGCTTAAAAGCGGCATATGTTAAAAATTGTATTCCGTATCTAATCGAGGAAATATCTATAAGCACGCCCCATATAATAGTATCTCTGGGACTGGATGTATCAAATATACTGCTTAAGAATTTCTTTTCTATTGACAAGAAGTTCAAAGATATGGAAAAAATCCATATGCGTGTATTCGAAAACCCTTCATTCAAGCTGGTGCCCTTCTACAGTCCCCATGATGTAATGATAAAAAAGACCATATCTGAAAAAAAATACACGGATGACTTCAAGTCCCTGGCAAAACTGTTGAAGATTGTCTAAAAAGCTTCATTTTAATCTTCTACCAGATATATCCTTATCCTCCTACGGCCGTACCCGTAGCACTCCGCCAGTGTGTCAAAACAAAGATCTATCCTGTTATTTTTTATCCACCCTCCCGTATCGGCGGCAATAGCCTCGCCATATCCCGGAATAAATAATTTTGTCCCAAGCGGTATTATCCTGGGATCTACGGCTACAATTCCCTTCCTTGCCCGCAGACCGGTAGCAGTTATCCCATTACCGTTTATATCATTGCCCCCTGCACCAAAAGCATAATAGGCAGTTGCCACCATCTCCCACTCACCTGTAAGGATAATGCCCGGAGGCTGGACTGCCGCTATCCTTTTCTTTATCTCGGAAAGAAGATCCCGGACTTCTTTCTCTTCCTGTTCAAGCTTATCCAGTAGGAATTTATTTTCTGCAATAGCCTCTTCAAGTTTTTCCTCTTCTTCTTCAAGCCTGGACTTTAGTAACTCTTTCTCTGCAATCTTTTCCTCTGATTTGCGGCTTATCCTTTCAAATTCCTCTTTTTCAAATCTAAGGGTTTGAATAAGTTCGGCTTCCCTGTCCATAATATTTTTAAAGAGAAAAAGATTGTTTACCACTTCATTGAGATTTTTAGCGCTTATAATATATTTTGCTACATCATTGTTTCCGTACTTATACGTAAAGATTATTTTCTCTGCAAGCAGGATCTTTTTTCTCTTTATACTTTTTGCAAGCTCCTCTTTCTGGAGACTCAGCTCTTCCAATTGCAGGTTCAACATTTTAAGATCCCCGTCCAGAGTTTTTATCTCATTTTTTTTTGCTTTTACAATTGTCTCCGAAGCAATTATCTCCTCCAACAGTTTTTCCTGCTCCGAATCCAGCATAGCTATCGAATTTCCTAGCTCCCTTAGTGTAATGGCGACCAGCGGCCGGGGTATTATTAGAAATGAAGTACTGATAAAAAGAAAAACCATAAAACCTGTTAATAATTTTATGACAGGAGTAAGGTACCTTATACTCTTTAATCCTTTTCTTGTTCTAAATATAACTTTCATAGGAAAGCACATAAGTTCTATGGTATTTTAATTTATCCTATATTATTTTAAAATTCCAGTATATAAATTAACAAAATATTTTATTTTACTTACAAATAAATAACATAAAATACTAAAAAATGAAAATACTTGCAATTAGTGATAAAATAGTAGACATAATTTATACTCCCTCTATAAAGGAACGTCTGGCTGATATTGATTTTATCATATCCTGTGGTGATCTGCCGAACAGTTACCTCGAGTTTATTGTAACCATGCTTAACAAACCGCTTTATTATGTTTTTGGAAACCATCACAGGGATTCAGTCTATACCGAAAACGGGATCAAGACCGGAGGCCCGGAAGGATGCGTAAATCTTGATAACAGGATCATAGAACACAGGGGCCTGCTGATAGGCGGTTTTGAAGGTTCTATGAGATACCGCAGCGGGAATCACCAGTACAGTGAATTTGAGATGTGCCTTAAGATTAACAGGGTGAAGCCTGCGCTTTATTTTAATAAAATCTTCAAAAAAAGGTACATTGATATCCTTATTACACATGCCCCCCCGAGGGGGATACATGACCGGGAAGACCTGTGCCACAGGGGTTTTAGATGTTTTAACAGATTTATTAAGAGATATAAACCAAAATACCATATTCACGGTCATATACATTATTATGGATCTGGATGCCGGTGGCTGACAGAAGTCGGCGGTACAAAGGTCGTCAACGCATATGGTTTTCAGATTCTGGAGATCTGATCCAGATTAACATATAAAAACTAAAGTTAAATATATTTAAACTATTTTTAATAAAAATTTTATAATATTTAAAAAGATAGGCATATAAGAAGGGAAATATGCAGGATTTCAAGTTAGAAGGCAAAAGTCAATTTGAATCAGCAAGATTCAAGTCCCTTCTTAACAACATAAGGTTATCCCTCAGGGACGAGAGCAACGAGCTTTTGTCCTTTGAAGAAATAAACAGGGGCCTTGAGCTGCATAACCAGCGCTATTTCGGCATCAGGGCTGTAAAATTAAAAAACATAGTCGGAAGTATCGACAGATACAGGGATTTTGACCGTTACTTTTTGCCAAAAAAGGCCCATCTTGAACGCCGCTGGTCCAATATTTACAATGCATATAAAAAAGATATGTTCCTTCCTGCTGTCAAGCTTTACAAGGTAGGCGATATATATTTTGTCCTGGACGGCAATCACAGGGTAAGCGTTGCCAGAAGAATGGGTATGGTCTATATAGACGCAGAAGTAATTGAATTTAAAACCAGGGTACCAATCACAAGGGAAATGGATCCAAAGGATATGTTTATCCTTTATGAGAGGGAAAAATTTTTGGATTTAACAGGGCTGCGGGAAAAAAGGCCTGACATAAAGATCAGATTGACCATTCCGGGAAAATATGACTTCCTGCTTAATCAGATAGATAACCATATGTATTATCTAAACAGTAGAGATATAAAAAATAATAAAAAATACAGCTTTAAAGATGCGGCTCTTGACTGGTATGACAATATCTACCTGCCTTCTATAAAAGTTATTGATAGATACGGGATAATAGAAAATTTTCCGAACCGTACAAAAAGTGACCTTTATGTGTGGATAAATGCTCATAAATACTACCTGAGGGAAAAATATGGCGACGATATAGGGCTCTCAGATGCAGCATTTGACTTCTCAAAAAGATTCAGTGAAGGCTTTCTGCCCGGTGTAAAACTCTTTTTTAGCAATCTTTTAAAAAATCTTATAAGAAGGAATAAATAAAATTTGAGCCTGAACTTTTAAGGCAGGCCTGGATTTGGATAGCGGTAGTGGCCTGTAATTTTTTTCTCTTTTAAAATATTCTCTTCTACCGTATAGCCGGGTTGTATATAATTATATATGATCTTTGGGATGCCTTCCCTTGTAGTACTGTCTGATATAATTGCAGCACAGTCAGTAAAACCGTCGTCATCCATATCAAAAAAAACAATATCACCGGGAAACCACGATTCAAGGTTTTCAGGAATTTTTTCATCAAAATACAGGCCGGCTGCCAGGGCATTCCTTCCAAAAAAGATCTCCAGGTTCTGTATCCTTCTGTAATCAATATTTGGATCACAGTATGTCTGGCCCCAGTTTTTACGCAGGGGGTAACTATCGAAATTATTGCTTATGTCTTCATCTACAAGATCTTTTAACACAAAACCTGCTTCCGTAAATGCTCTTGCAATTATATCTGTGCTTATTGCCAGACCGGGTGGAGGATCTCCGCCCGTATAATAATTGGGCTCATCCTCAATCGTAAAAATATTAACGGCCGGGTTTATAAGTTGTTTCTTTGCCCCCATCAGTATATCTTCCTGATCATTTATCCCATCGTTATCCTGGTCAGTATTTACCCCCAGACTATCCATATCTATCAATCTGAACCTGGGAAGCTTCCCGGCAAGCGCTGTGGGAGGGGGGTATTCTTTTCTGAAAGAAAGTCCCCTTATGCTTATAACTACAGCCAGGGCTATTAAAAGCACCAGTATTATTATCAGGAAGTGTTTTATATTAAACAGCCTTTTTTTTTCTTCCAAGACTCAGGCTCCGCTGTTAAAAATTTTAAAGCTTAAGTCCCAAATATTAAGCTGTTCCCCTACAATGGCAGCCCTTCCGGTAAATATCAGTACAGAAGCAGACAGTCCAATAAGTACAAATAATGACATGCATATATAGTAGAGCCGGGGAAGGGATTTTGTCTCAAATCTATCCATATCCGGGTTTTTTTTAAAGAGTCTAATAATTATCCTTAAAATATTTACAGCCATAAATAGCAGCGCTGCGGAATACCCCGTGAAAAGTATAATCCCGCCCGTACCTATTTCTGCCAGCCTTCCTCCATTTATGAGCATTTTAAAGGGAAATACAAATATCCCGGAAATAAGCCAGAGGATAAAAATGATTACCAGGGACACCCCTGTAAAAAGATCCTTCTTTGCAATAATCCCGGCATCTGAAATTAAGCCGTTTCCGGTATTTTTTCTAAGTACAAGTAAGAAAATACTAAGCGGCAGGAAGATTATCATTATTTTTATCAGGGTTCCAATGTCATTATAGCCTGCAGGAGGAATATCCAAAACTTCTATTGACCTCAGGGATCTTATCAGCACCAGCGCACCAATATCAAATATAATAAGAATGGTGATTAGCCTTTCCAGACTCAATACTTTTACTGCTCCTGCTGCTGCCCCAAAGAGACTGCAAAATGCAAAAAGGGTAACTATAATAAATCCGTATATATTATCTTTTATTTCCTGTAAATAAAAGAAACGGTCAAGCCTGGTAAGTATTACTATGCCAGCAGGCATATATATAAACCATAATACCGACAATGTCACACTGTTTAACCTTCCCGACATTTCCAGGAAGCTGCCCTGGAAAGGATAAAGGAAAAAATAAAGGTATACCGCACATGCAAATATAATAGAACCTATTATCAAAAGCGGATTCCCGCGGTTACTTATTGCATTATAATCTGAAAGGTTTTTAATGGCCCCTGTTCCGGAAAGAATGGAAAAACCAAAAAATAACAACAAAACAGGCAGGATTATCCGGACGCCGAATTTACTTATTACATCCGCAGACTTCTCATTCCCCTTCTCAAGCGATGACAGAAGGGCAAAAATTCCCATTACAGCCAGGGCAATGCATATTAATATAAAAATTACATTTTCTGCCATAATCAAAAGCAAAATAGATACCAGTGAAAATGTCAATAAAACTGTTATCCTGACAAAAATTTCTTCAGGGATTATTGAAGCAGAAATATAGAGCAACACATTTAATCCGAATAATAAAACTGCGCATGACAATATCATCTCTGTCATTCCGGTATTTATAAGGAAGTCTGTTCTGGGACCATACTTTATAAATGTCGATACATAAATATAAAAAGCTGCAGAATATGCCAGGGCATTTAATATGATTATAAAGATCCTTGTCCGGGCACTCTTTGAAAACCCAAAAAATAAAGAAATAAATACAGCTATCATCATGACTGCTGGGCCTGTATAGGGATCCAGCCTTTCAACTATATAATTTAAATATTCAATACTCATATCCTGTCTTCCCCCCACCAGTGGCTTCTATTCAGACTGAATAATCTGCAATCTGTAACAAAAGCTTTTTTCCCGGCTGCTGGGCCTTTTGAATAAATGTGGAAAAAGACACTAAAGATCAGGAGGTATATTGTTAACAGGCCTGGAAATAAAAATATACCTGCCCAGAGCTTTTCTGCTCCCGCCTGCATAGAAAAGTTTAAAAGGTTGATTACCGCTGCTGTTATTATAATCTGATATGCTACAAAAACTGATATAGCGTCATCTTTTATAAAAATCATAAATATTGCTATGAGGAATAATGCCGTACCGATAAAAAAGACAGCTTCAATACTCATCTAATGCACCTTCCCCCTGTTCTTTATTTCCGCCAACATAACAGTGAGCCATATAAATAATACAGGCAAAGCTGATATTAATAGCAATATCATTATATTATAATCGGTAAATAAAACAGCTGATACCTGCTCCATACCATTTATTGATATCTCCTGTGTCCTTTCAGTCTCATGTAGATATCCTTCTGCAATACCATATACAAGGTATCCCAGAACGCTGCATAATAAAATTGGCGCTATAATCATTGCAGGTTTCTTTAAAATAGCATTTATTTGTTTTTTATCCGCATGAGAATTAGCAGGATAGGCTTCTTTTACATTACACCCGGCAGTACCGGCAAGAAGGTATAGAAGAATAAATACAAAAACATACCCGGCACCTGCGATAATAAATAGAGTTCCTGAATAAAAGACAAAAGCTACTACAGCTAATAAAATGAATAATAAAAATGAAAATATCATTTTTTTCCTGAAATCCTTTATTAATAAAACAGCTGCTCCTGAGATTAGCAGACCAGAGAAAACAATATACTGAATAATCTCTATTACCTTATGGCTCTCTAATGACATCGATTCTCCAATCCCCTTTATTTCCAAAAATCTCTTATGGTTCCCGATGGCCTTATAAGATCGGCCTTTTCCATTAACAGATTCTTCCTGTAAAAATCTGCGTTTTGATAGCGGTATGACATTGTTATAGCATCAAGCTCGCATGCTGCAACACAGTTACCGCAGAATATGCATCTTCCCAGATCAATCTGAAATCTGTCCAGCACCTCTCTCCCTTCTTCTGTGACCTTCCTGCTTACCCTTATACAATTTTCAGGGCATACATCCATGCAGTTTCCACAGCCGTTACATATAACTCCCGGAGAGTCCAGATCGATTTTTAGCTGCAGCACACCCCTGCTTTTTTCGGGGATTATTATCTTTTCCCTCGGGTAAACTACAGTCCCCGGCTTTCTGAATATATTTCCCAGACACATAAAAAAATTTTTTATCAACCGGAACATATCTTTTCCCTTTTTGTCCTCTGGTAAAAATAATCTTACTAAGTCAGGCCGAATATATTTCTGTATATAAAGAATCCCATTGTTGCTACAAAATTAATTATCGACATCGGTATAAGAAATTTACCGTTTATTCTCATAAGAAGTCCTGGGCCGGATAGATTACTTCCAACAGCTTTTTCGCAAAATAAAATTACAAAAAATAACACATAGAATTTTATACCCAGCATTACTTCTCCTCTTATAAAATACATATTTCTATAACCTCCAAGGTATAGCAATGCAATCATGTATATCATAAAAAGAATCAAAGAGTAGCCGGAAAATTTATGTATAATATTCGAGAATCCTGAACCTTCCATGCTGTCCATCCCCTTAATCTGTAGTGTTCCCCGCCTGTTAAGCCTTAAAATCTTCAATATTATGACAGTGGAAAAAATGGTTATTATAAAACCAAGCGGCTGATATATTATATTCCAGTATTCATGCTGGTAATTTACTATTTCCCGTAAATTTAATGTCCTGTTTACAAGCACCATTGAAGCAGCCGAAAGAAAAAAGGGGGTTGACAGGCTTATTATCGATACTATCCTTTTGACCATCTGCCCATATACAATAGCATATCCGGTTTTAACCTGGCTGCTAAAGTCTGCCATAAGAACAGCCAGATAAAAAATATAAGCCAGGACAAGAGTCGAGTCAATATCAATGAGAAAAAGGCCGGAACTGAGTGGAGCTATCGACCAGATAAGCAGTGAAAAAACAAACAGAATGAGGGTCCATACATCCGCGTTCTTTCTTCTGGCAGTATATGAGAATAACCTTATAGCCGGAAAACCTATGCCTCCGGTCCTGGCAGACCCGTATCCCCTTCTCATTTCCATCCTTGCAGAAAGTTTTGATCCAAGATAGGAACATATGTATACATTTAACACTACAATTACCAGAACATATGCAATTTTTTTTAGTATTATGACCAAATTAGAGCTCCATATTATCAAGTCAGTTCAATTAATTCCCCTGCACTTATATCCAGGCTTGCGATTATAATCTCAAGGTCTTCAAATAAGCTTCCTTCCAGCAGTTTTTCCGATAGGACAAGCGCCTGTCTGGACGGGCCCATCACAGAAAAGGTCCTGAGCTTGTTTCCTTCTATTTCTCCGAACATCTTAAAGGTACCATGCGGGCACTCAACTGAAGAAATAAAAGGGGTAAGGCTGAAATCCAGATGTGAAAGATTTATGCCATGCAGTACCGGCCCTGCAGGAATCCCTTCTGTTACCTGTCTTATTATCCTTACAGACTGGTACACCTCTCCAATTCTTACTGCTGCCCTGCTTAGACAGTCTCCTTCTCTTTCATATGGAACGGTAAAATTAAAATTCTTGTAATCCGCATAATCAAGATTTCTTCTGAGATCGTACCTTATTGAAGAAGCCCTGAGGTTGGGTCCGCTTATACCATAGTCCAGCGCCATATCCCTTTTTATAATGCCTTTTCCACTGAGCCTTTCAGCAAAAGCAAAATCTGACCTGATCATTTTTTCGATCCTTTTAAATTTTCCTAAAAAGCCAGTTAATGCCCTTTTAATCTTTTTAATGATATCCGAACCTATATTTGACCTGACCCCGCCTATTTTTATATAGTTTGGTATAAACCTCGCCCCCGTAACCTCTTCTATTATCCCCAGCAGCTTTTCCCTTTCCAGCATTATCATATTCCAGGCCAGGTCATGACCCAGTATTTCAGTCAGTTGTGCCAGAAATCTTAGATGACTTGTAATCCTGAAAAGCTCTGACATTAAAATCCTGATGTATTTGCCCCTTTTGGGCACCTTAAGCTGCAGCAGATCTTCTATTCCCAGACACAGGGCAAGTTCCCCAAATATTCCTGCGCTGTAATCAAACCTTGCCATATAGCTTACCAGCTGGCCTATTTCCAGATCCCTAAAAAAATCCTTATTTATAACTTTCGCCATTGAATTTTTTACATTGGCTTTCTTTATTATGTCATCTTCGATATCAAGGTTTATATCAAACCCCTCAATCACATTAAACATATCCGCCGGCAGTATACAATTATATAACCCCTCCGCTTCCCCCTTCGTTCGGGCATATGATTCTGCATTTATATAATGGTCCTTAAACCGGTCTAAAACAATCCTGTAAATCTCCTCTGCCCTATCCTCATCAAGGCCTATCTTTAAAATTATTGAGTAATCAAAACCTGCCGGGCTTAATTCTGAAAGAACATAAGCTCTATTTCCGTCCTCGATCATTTTTATGCTTTTCAGGATCCCTATTGAAAGTTCGGGGTTATCTTTAATCTCTTTCAGCACTTCACCAAGATGCTCGTGTTCCATTTCTATCAATATATCCGGTCCTACCCTTTTTATTCTACTTACTTTATCCTCAATAAAATGCCGCAGGTTTTTATCAAGTCTTTCCAGATAAATTATTCCCGTGTCTGAATAGATACCGTAATCTTCAAGCATCATAAAAATACCGCCGGGTACTGTTATTGTTTTATAAATTTTATAACCGCATAAATGAAGGCTTCAGGCCTGGGAGGACATCCGGGGATATACATATCAATACCGGTGCTTTTCTTAAATTTTTCAAGTATGTTCGGGGAATTGCAGAACCTTCCACCGCTTATTGCGCAGCTCCCGCAGGCAAATACCCATCTGGGCGGCTCCATCCTTTTATAGATATCCATCAGCCTCTTAACGCCTTCTTCATCGTAAAAACCGGAGATAACAAGTATGTCAGCATCTTCCGGCCTGCTTACAAAATTTATGCCAAATCTCTGGATATCATAAAGAGAGCTCCTGGTCGCAAGTATTTCGCTTCTGCAGGCGCCGGTTCCAGCAACAATTATGTTTAAATTACTTTTTTCTATATTTGGAGCCAACTTGTATTCATGATCTTATTTATTAATCAGCCCTGATCTAAACATATATACAAGTACAACTATCATACCGTATATAATAAAAGATATTAAACCAATAATTAATCCCGGGCTTATATTAAGGGAAAAATAAAGTACAGCCAGCATCAACAGCAGTGAAAGAATAACAAATACAAACGACATTCCCAGCAGCGCTGAATTCTTTTTTTTATATAGATCTATATTAAAAGCAGTATATATTCCCCCGTTGTCATTTTCGTCGGAAGGTTCCTTTCCGCTTCTGCTTAAAACCTTTTTCCTTATACCGGCCGATACAGCGTATAATAATGCAAATACTGCCATACAGACCAGGATGAATATTATAAAAGTAACGGTACTATTTATATATGCAGCTACTGATTCTCCTGGCATATATTTATCCTATAGCAAGTTTTAAATTTATTATTACGAATTTAAACTTTAACATAATTATATTGCTACTTCAATTACTGATGTCATTAATATAATTATATTTTTAAAAAAAATGTACTATAATAAAAAACTATGAGGAATAAGAAACCTTCCCAAAACAGAGATGGCGTAAAGCGCCTGGGAATATTTTCCTGGTCTATTATAGGCTCTCTGGTTATTGCAGCCCTTTTCTTCTATATAATATATCTTATAAGGATAGCAGTGGTCCCGGTCCTTATAGCAGTTGCAATAGCCTATCTGGTCTCGCCTCTTATGATGCTGCTGCAGAGGAAAATGCGCAAAGGCTTTGCTCTGGCGATTACATATATAATATTTGTAGGAGTAATAGGTCTATTATTTTTCTTTATAATACCCATCATAGTGGACCAGTTCAGAGTTTTTATTGACAGGTTCCCCTCGTATCTGCAGAACTTCAACTATACCCTCGAAGATTTTTTTAGAAACAGCATCATCGTAGAATATGCAGAGGGCCTGACGGGCAAGGAAATAGCGGCTCCGGACATGAATTCAATATACCAGTATTTTATGGGAAGGTTTGACCTGGGAAACATAAACATTCTGGAACAGGCAACGGCGTTCACGCGGTCCCTTATAAATATTATCCTTTACCTTATCATAGGCCCTCTCCTTGGTATATATATACTGAAAGATATAGACAAATTGAGAGAGGTGTTTATAAAGGTGTTTCCCGGAAAATATAAAAATCATGTAGTTAATACAATAGACAGGATAAACCATGTGGCAGGCAGATATATAAGAGGCCAGATATTTATTTCCATAATAATCGGTGTGCTGTGTACAATAGTGCTGCTCGTGCTTAAAGTAGATTTTGCTGTACTTCTGGGAGCTATTGCCGGCATTTTTAATTTAATACCCCTGCTCGGGCCGATCATAGGTGGCATACCTGCAGCGCTTGCCGCACTTTTTATATCACCTCTTAAGGCAATACTTGTAATCCTTCTTTTTATAGCGGTCCAGCAGATTGATAATTATATAATATCTCCCAACGTTATGAAATTTCAGGTAGGGGTCCATCCGGGTATTATCATATTTTCGCTTATGGCAGGTGGGGCGCTATTTGGTTTCTGGGGGCTCCTCATAGCAGTCCCTACGGTAGCCATAATCCAGGAGACCCTTAAATATTACCTTCTTGAAAAGAAAAGGATAACGTCGCGGTAAATCTCCTTCAGCGGTTTTCCGGTCTTTTCTGCCAGCTTCCTGCAGGTTTCGTATTCGGGAGAAACGTTTGTAACTTTCCCTCCAAGAAATGCCCTCTTTACCTCTGCTTCACCGTAAGGCAGTTTTATTTTTTCTATTTTTCTTTCCAGGCAATAACGGTCGACGACTTCTCTCCTTATTCCAGTGGTGGTTGTCTCTTTGAATATAATATACGCTATATCTGCTTCATTTTTAATATCACATATGACGCTGAGCTTAAATGCAGGCCTGTTCTTCTTCATATAGATATGCTCAAGCCATACATCCCTTACAGCTTCATTTCCGATCATCTTTTCCATTACATACCCCATCACCTCTGGATTGATGTCATCAATATTGGCTGACAGCATTGCAGTATCTTTTGAAGAAGGCGGCATTTTTTCTCCGGCTCCAGCCGTCTCTTTTCCGGTAAATATCCTGAGCACGTCGGGGAGCCCGGCACTCTGGGAATTTCCGTCCCCGGAGATACCTTTTGAACCGGCGCCGTAACCTATATTTTCAATGACCATATCGGGGAAACTGCCATAACCAGAGACAAGAGTTTTAATAATACCTGCACCTGTAGGCGTTGTGACCTCGAAATCAAAATCCCCTCTATATACAGGTACGCCCTTAAGGATCTCCAGGGTTGCCGGTGCAGGCGCCGGAAGTCTTCCGTGGGCTGTATCTATATATCCGCTGCCAATAGGGACAGGACTGGAATATAGCATTTTAACATCCATCCTGTGCAGCCCTACCGCAGTACCTACTATATCTATAATTGAATCCACCGCACCTACTTCGTGGAAATGAACTTCCGATATATCCTTTGCATGTATTTTTGATTCCGCCCTGGCAATATTCTCAAAAATATCAATGGATTTCTTTTTAATGCCCCGGTCCAGACTGCTGCCTGTAATAATGTCTTTGATATCAGAATATTTTCTCGGCACCTGCTTTTCCGTAACCTCTACATCAAATTTTACTGCCCTTATTGAACCGGATATTACATCCCTTTTTTTTATTCTATAGCCTCCAATTCCGAGCTTGCCCAGCTCCTCTGAAAGGCATTCGAAATCAAGGCCCAGATCAAGCAGGGCACCTATCATCATATCCCCGCTTATGCCGGAAAAACAATCAAGATATATTATTTTTTCCATCAGCTCTCCATTTCATATTTTTTAATTATTTTATCAAAAGAATTGCCAAAATATTATCTTTTTATGTTTTGAAATTAGAATGCTTTTAGTTTAATCTGTTTCTATATTATTTTTATTAGAATTTATTTGATTATGTTAAATAATATGGAAGACATGCTGGAAAAAAAGTTTGATAGATTAAAAGAAATTCTCCTGCAGATGGAATCGGTTGCTGTTGCGTTTTCGGGAGGTGTTGACAGCTCTTTCCTTCTTGCCGCTGCGGCCGGTGTAAAAGACATAGATGTTATCGCCCTAACAGCCAGATCTCCATTTGTGCCGGAGCCAGAGATAAAAAAATCAAAAAAAACCGCTGCCGTCATTGGTATCAAACATAAGATAATAAGATATAACCCGCTATCGGATCCGCTGCTTAAAAAAAATCCTCCCGAAAGATGCTATATATGCAAGAAAAGCCTTTTCGTAAAGTTTTTAAATCTGGCTCATGAATATGGGTTCAGGCACCTTGCTGACGGGACCAATCTTGACGACCTTAAGGCATACCGTCCGGGCCTTAAGGCCCTTCAGGAACTCGGTGTCAGAAGCCCTCTTGCAGAAGCTGAATTTACCAAAAAAGAAATCAGGCATTTTTCAAGAGAAATCAATCTTGCAACATGGGATGAGCCTTCTTATTCCTGTCTTGCAACAGGGATACCCTGCGGTGAAGAGCTTACTGAATCAAAACTAAAGACGATAGAGCTCGCAGAAGGATTTATACGCAGTCTCGGTTTCAGACAGGTCAGGGTGCGGTATCACTACCCCCTTGCCAGAATCGAAGTAGATCCTCAGGACATACCCCGCATAATAGAGCCCGGCCTGAGAAAAAAGGCTGTAGAAAGATTGAAATCCCTTGATTTTAAATATATAACAATAGACATGGAAGGGTACAGACCGGGAAGCATGGATGGACGAAAAACTTAAAAGACAGACTCTTATAACTTTCTATATGATCTTTGTCCTTTTTGGGCTCTCGATCATAACAATTGATCCGCTTATACCTGTAATAGCCGAACAGATAGGTGTCAGTTTTGATAAGATAGGCATAGCACTTTTTATCGGCTCAATCGGGGCTCTTATCTCTAATCTTATTACCGGAAGACTATCTGACAGGATAGATATAAAAAAACTTATCATGTTTGGAATGATTCTTCTCTTCATGGGCTTTACCCTTTTCGGGATATATCTTAATTTTATCATCTTTATTATCATAATATTATTTTTAAGGTCCGGCTTTGGTATAATGGATACATCTGTCCATTCTTTTTCTGCCAAACTTTTTAAAAAGGATATCAGCCGCATCTTTCTAAAACTTGATATGGCATGGTATAGCGGAGCTGTAATGGGCCCCCTTATTATCAGTGCCGTACTCTACTTTGAATTTCTACCGGAATATCTTTTTCTTATTTTTGCCTTTTTATATATGTTTTTCCTTATAATCTTTTACAGAATATGTCCCGGGAAAAGGATAGTTAATAATAGTAAGACAGCTGATAGGAACAAAAAAGGGAAGTACTGGATCGATCTCAGCATGATCAAAAACCCGGCCGTTATCCTTTCAGGTATGATCTTATTTTTCTACATAGGGGCAATCATGGGCCTGTCTTCCTGGATGACCACATATTTCCTGGGTCTGGGAGTAAGAGTTGCCTATGGGTCAATCATTTTATCAGTATACTGGCTTTTTTCCATCTGCGGCATGGTAATCACTACAAAAATTGTATCAAAGTTTCAGGAGATCCATATACTCTTTTACGGCTGTCTTGCCGGGACAACATGCATGCTTGTATTCAGCAGCGCTTTAAATATATATATTAAAATATCAGCCCTTGCCCTTCAGGCTGTCTTTCTGGCAGGGATATTTCCTCTTTCAACCTCCATTGCAGCCAAAAGGGACCCAAAAAACTCCGGTACGATACTGGGTTTTACAATTGCATCAGCTTTTGCAGGATCTGTAGTATTCCAGCCCATAAACGGCTATGTGACAGAGTACTTCGGGAAGGGGTATATAGCCTTCATTGCCTCCGCAGGAGCTGTTATGGGTCTTATTTTAGTATCGGTACTTTTCTGGGTAATAAGGAAGGAACAGAATATATAGCATTTTGATCTATCATAAGATTGGCCTATTTATTATTCCCGGATTTTATGTCATTTTTCCAATAATCTAATATTACAGTGTCCGGACTTATTAAAATAATATCTCCGGACTTTTCAGGATCACCGGCCACATCGCTTCTTGAAATTATCGATTTCCCTACAGGCTATAATACCTTTACTGGCTCTACTGAATATCTTTTGTGGTCTTCCACGGCAGCAGCCTTATTACTGGCACATTCTCCTGGTACTGCCTGTAACCGGGCCTGGACTTTAGGATATGCCTCTCCATCATGGGAATGCTTATAAAAACAAACATGAGAGTAACCAGCAAAGGTCCGGCTACTGTAAACCAGATCCGGGGGGCAGTTCCAATCTGCATAAGCCACAGACCCCACCAGAAAAAAACCTCGCCAAGATAATTCGGATGGCGGCAGTAGCGCCACAGGCCCCGGTCCATATAACTTTCCCTGCCCGGGTTTTCCTTTCTAAAAATATCCATCTGCCTGTCGGCAATTACCTGTGCCAGTACAGCTCCCAAACATATAAAAAAGCCTGCAGCTGTAAAAATATTTAATTCTTTACCTGTCCCAATTCCAAAGTATACGGAAATCAAAGCAACATAAACAATCAGTGTGGGCATGATGTTTATACCGATAAGATTTGTAAAAAACCATAGGCGGGGGGACTTTTTCCTGAGCATCGTATACCGCCAGTCCTGGTGCCCCAGCCCTCTCCAGCGGTGAGCCCAGTTAAACGTCAGCCTGATCCCCCAGACAAAGACAGCTGCAGCAAATAAGATATCAATAAAAGATAATGCCATTGCCTTTTCAAGTATCCAGAATGCCATTATCAAAGGTGGTGCCACACTCCAGTAAGGGTCATATACGCTGGAATTTCCAAATAATATACCAGAGGCCCACACCACTGAAGTCGCTGCTATATCTGCAAGCAATGTTGACATCAAAATATGCATATCAGAAGTAATTTTAAATACCATAAAGCCCACAAAAAAGGCAGCGATATATATTAAAAACACTATAATAAAAGATAGAATCCTCTGCCTGATATTGATATGCATTATATCCTCCCCTTTACCAGGAATTTTCACTGTATTGCTTTTAAGAATAAATGTTATCATATTATTTATAATATCAGTAAGATTTTTATATATTTATTTAAATGCTGTTAAAACTTAAATATAATGGTAATGCTAAAAATAAATCAAAATATAATAAAGTCGCCGGAGAGTTATGATGTATATAAAAAAAGGTTTTAAAAAAATATCAGTGATAGGCGGAAGCCGGATAGAGGAGAACAGCACGGCCTATGACCTTGCCTACCAGGTGGGCAAAAATATAGCCCTAAATTCAGCAATACTTGTATGCGGCGGCCTGGGCGGAGTAATGGAAGCTGCCTGCAGGGGTGCCAGAGAAGGGGGCGGCCTTACAATTGGAATACTTCCTTCCACAGATGAGAATACTGCAAACAGCTGGGTTGATATAAAAATACCCACGGGGCTCGGATATGCAAGAAATGTCCTTGTGGTGCTGTCTGCGGATGCCGTCATTGCTGTCGATGGGGCCCTGGGAACCCTTACGGAGATAGGCTATGCACTTACTTTCAGTAAGCCGCTTATTGGTATAAATACATGGAAGGTAAAACCGTATAGAAAGATTCACGCCCCCGGAATAATTACTGCTGACTCTGCAGAGGAAGCAGTCAGGCTTGCATTAGAGTATATTGAGATGGTAAAGAAGAGCTAATTCCAGATCAAAAACATTCTCATGAATGAAAACAGGGCAGGCAATGCCGCAGATGGAATAAATCTAACTGTATCCAATTTTTTTTAAAAACATCTTCTGGTTTCTGGCCGTTATAACGTCATATTCAGCTTCGCTTAGGCCGCTCCCCATGGCAACCTCCTTTTGAAAATCTCCCCTGTAAAGGTCCAGATGGCTGTGAGAGTCGCTGTTTAGAAGAAATTTAACACCTTCCTCCCTGCCTATTTTTACCGTCCTTCCATTCCCCAGACAGTGTCCTTTTCTTGAAGTTACCTCTATATAAACATCGTTTCTGGCAGCAAGCCCTGCCTGCTCCCCGGTCAGCAGGCCCGGATGTGCAAGAATATCTACATACTCTGAACTTACTGCAGCCGTGTTTGTCCCTTCCTCTACTTCTTCCACAATAGTTTCGCCGTGTATTATTACCATCCTGGCCCCCAGCTCTTTTGCTTTTTTTGCCATACCGTTTATGCTGGCTGCCGGCACATTTGTAAGTTCTACTCCCGGTACTGCTGTTATGTCCCAGTATTTTTCCGCCAGCTCACAATCTCTTTTTAAACTTTCTATAATCCACTCCAGGTTTGAATAACTGGCATGATCAGATATTCCTATGCACTTATATCCGTAAGCTACAGCAAATCTTATCAGCTCTATGGGGTTATTTTCTCCATCTGATAAAAAAGTATGGGTATGAAAATCATATATCATAAGTTTCCCGGGAATCCTTTCTTTTATTGATTACATCTACAAAATCCTATAAAATTATATGCTAATTCTAACAGTATTGATTATATAAGACCATGATTTTAACATAAAAAACGTTATTACTGGTACAATATTACAGGATAACTAAAACCGTTTAGGAAATATCTATGATAGAAAAATACTGGAAAGATTTTATACTTGAACTGACAGACAACATGAGGCAGAGGATACTTCAATTCTTCGGCAGGCCTGAGTCCAGGTCTATTTCCGGAAAGTCCATAGGAGGCGACTCAACATTTTTTATAGACGATATATCAGAAACGTTCCTGTCCCGGTATTTAGAGGACAGTGGCCTGGATATAGCCTATTACTCGGAGGATAAGGGCCTTGTAAAATACGGATCCCCTGAAAAGCTGCTTATAGTAGACCCGATAGATGGTACCAGGGCGGCTTCGGCGGGCCTTGAATCAAGCTGCATCTCCATCGCCCTTTCAAGCTTTACGGAAAACCCGGAGATCAGGGACCTGGAGCTTGGCTGCGTTCACGAAATCAAGAGCGGGAGGATATTTATTGCGGAAAAGGATAAAGGGGCCAGCATTGTCTATAAAGGGAAGGCGTCTGATCCGTCACTATCTGAAAATACTGACATAGGTTCACTTTTCTGGTCAGTCGGTCTAAGGGGCAGACCTGTTGTACCAATTATCGAGATCCTTGAAGAACTCATAGACAGCTCCAATTTTAACGGAAGCGTTTTTTACCTTGGAAGCGCATCTTTTTCCATTACAAGAGTGGTGTCTGGCCAGCTTGACTGCTACATAGACATAGGACACAGACTTGTCTCCGATTTCCCGATACTTGAAAAAAATTACACAAAAGTTGGACAGGGAAGCATCATCAACAATTATCCCTATGATATTGCAGCAGGATACATAATACTAAAGGAAAGCGGCGGCTGCATTACTGATGCCTGCGGCAGAAGCCTTGAAGAAAGGCCGCTTATGGGGATAGGAAGAGAGTTTCAGCTTTCCATTGTGGCATCCTCTAACAAGGAACTGCATTCCATTCTCCTTATGATGATAGATAGGGGATTCGGTAAATTGGAAGATAACCTGGGAAGGTACTGAGCATATTGTTTAAAAATCTGATAGAACTTGTAGGTTTCTCCGTCTGCCACCAGCTGGATGCCAGGAGCCTTGCCTTCGGGGAAATCCTTACTCCTGTATGCTCCAGATGCGCCGGTATATATACAGGTTTTGCAGTTTCTGCCGTTTTGCTTTTTTTGATGTTCAGGAAGAAGCAAAACGATCTTCCCCCGGCATATGCTCTTGCAATAATGGGTATATTCTTCCTCTCAACAGTATTTGATGGGGCCGCTTCATATCTGAACCTTTATGAGACCAACAATATAATAAGGTTCTCCACCGGGGTTCTTTGCGGAACCTCCCTTATTGTTGCTCTTTTCCCTGTCTTTAACTTCCAGTATTACCGCAAATCCCTTAGTGAAAGAATCTTTAAAAGGCCTATAAAGTTTATTGCCTTCATCATAATACTGATAGTATTTATTATCTTTACGCTGCAGAGGTTTGAATATCTTGGAATCTTCTATTACTACTTTACCGGTATTTCCGTTATTTTTACCTTCTTTTTTTTAAGCCTGGTAATTGTACTTTTGATACCCTTTTTCGCACATCGGGCCGATAATCTTTTTAGCAGACACCTGGTAATACCCGTTTTTATCGCACTTGTCCTTGCATCAGTTGAACTTTTTATCTCGTATAAGATGCACCAGTTCATGGAAAAACTGGCAGGATGATCCGGTTACCACCTAAAAAGATTTATGAAACCATAAAAGTAATATCCAAGAAAGCATATGACCAGAGATATACCCGCGCCCATTATTACCTGGGATGTCGTATGTCTTTTAACCTTTACCCTTGCCCATCCTATTATGGGGATAAGAGGGGTCAGCATCAGCATCCATGGCCCCAGCAGGACATTAAATGTTATTACCACAAAGGTGATCCAGCTGGCATGAAGGCTTATTTTCCAGTAATAGGTAATAACTGTAAGTATCAGTGTGGATATAATAGTCAGTATAAAAATAACCTTCAAAAACACGGGTGCGTCCAGCAGATAGAGTACTATCAGACCTGCAACATAACTTAATAATGAAATAAACAGAGGCCTTATCCTTTTGTTCCTTTCAGGTATGTGAATATCATATATCCTGTTTTTCCTGTAAAGGAACAATACATACATAAAAGGTATTACTGTGCTAAAAAGAAGGCAAAGAACTGCCCAGCTTAAAGCCATTGCCCAGTTTTTAACCAGCACCATGCATATGATAATAAATATCGGAATTGAAATAAATGTACCGTCAAATACAAATGATATTATATTCGCCCATTTCTCAGACTGACTTAAATTTTTTATATTCCCCATCATAATAATTATGTAAAAACTGCTTAATTTTTCACTACATTATATTTTAAACGACAATTTTAATCCACTATTTCTCTACCATAAAATCCCTATTAAAAAGCCGTCCAGGCTCTTTCCGGTTTAGCCCGGACCGATTTTTTATTGACAGTATATAACAACAGTGATAATTTTTAATTCGACTTATCAATTTTGGATTAAATTTATGGAAATTAGATTATATCTGGCACAGATAAATCCTACTGTAGGAGATTTAAAAGGCAATCACAGCCTGATAGTATCACATATAAGAAAAGCAGAGGACAGTGGTGCTGATATTGTAATATTCCCGGAACTATCCCTCACCGGGTATCCCCCCGAGGACCTCCTGCTTAAAAATTCTTTTTTAAATGAAAATACCGCTTATATTGAAAAAATAAAAAAAGAAGTGTCGGAAATCACTGCAATAGTCGGATTTGCAGACAGTAAAAACGGTCTCATATATAATTCAGCTGCAGTGATAAGCGGACAAAATATAAAATGCATATATAACAAGCAGCACCTCCCAAACTA
>CAZLXJ010000061.1:0-10762 GCA_964563645.1 uncultured Actinomycetota bacterium
CTCTCCCGATCTATTATTTATGCATCAATAAATTTTTAAAATATTTTATCCATTAATAATACTTCAAATACAAATATAGAGCAATATATAATAAAATAATTATATATATTAAAACTTAGTACTAAACTAATCTGTATCGGACCCTTTTTGATTTTAACGGTAAAGGGATCATAGGGTTTTAATCATCCGGCCTGTCTGATGTCGGCGCCCAGGGCCCCGAGCTTTCCCACCATATCGGAATATCCACGCTGTATGTGGAATACATCGCTTACCTCTGTTTTCCCTTCTGCTGCGAGCCCTGCAATTACAACTGCTGCACCTGCTCTGAGATCAAATGCACGTACAGGGGCCCCGGAGAGTTTCATTACCCCCTTTATAACGGCATGGTGGCCCTCTACCTTTATATCGGCCCCCATCCTCTTAAGCTCATCCACATACATGAACCGGTTCTCGAAGACGTTTTCGGTAACTATTGATACGCCTTCGGCTGTAGCCAGAAGCACCGTTATTATAGGCTGAAGGTCGGTGGGAAAACCCGGATAGGGCAGAGTGGCCACGTTTGTTGCCCTGCAGCCTTTATCTGATGCGCTGACTTTTACTGTACTGCCGTCTACGATATCTATACCAACACCTACCTCTTTTAGCTTCAAAAAGAATATCTCCAGATCTTGCTGCCTTGCATTTTCCACTATAACATCTTTTCCGCACATGCCTGCGGCCGTTATATAGGTACCTGCCTCTATGCTGTCAGGCATTACACTGTAATCCGATCCGGAAAGGGAGGCCACCCCTTCTATCTTAAGGCCCGGAGTACCGGTTCCGGATATCTTCGCGCCCATGCTGTTTAAAAACCCTGCAAGATCCGCTATCTCAGGCTCAAGCGCCGCATTATTTATAAAGGTCGTCCCTTCGGCAAGCACCGCTGCCATCATTATGTTTTCAGTTGCTCCCCTTGACGGAAAGTCCAGGTTTATGACCGCCCCCTTAAGCCTGTCCCCACTTATGCCGCAGTCTATGTATCCGTGTTCTATAGAATAGGTGGCCCCCATGCTTTCAAAACCCTTTAGATGCATGTCTATCTGCCTGGAACCTATGTTGCAGCCTCCCGGGATTGCCACCCTTACCCTTCCGAACCTGGAAAGGAGGGGCCCTGCTACAAGTATGGAGGCCCTCATCCTGCGCACCAGCTCATAGGGTGTTTCCTGGCTCCTTATCCCCGAAGGGTCTATCTCCAGCGATTTTGCCTTCCCGTCTACCTTTACCCGGGCTCCCAGCTTCTTTAACATGTCCGCCATTGTAATGACATCTTCTATTATGGGGACATTGGATATCCTGGATCTGTCCTCTGTAAGTATGGATGCAGCCATGAGCTTTAGGGCTGAGTTTTTCGCCCCGTCTATAACCACTCTTCCGGAAAGAGTCCTGCCTCCATTTATGATAAATGCCGCCATTAAAACCCGCGTATAGAAACAAATATTATAAGAATATCAGGTTACTTAAGATAATGGTAATTATAGCAAATAATTGCCCATTGAAGAAATTATAATGCCGGGTAGCCTAAGAGTAGCGTGGTGGTTTATGCCGGGGTCAGGGCTAAAGCTTTAAGCTCTGCGTCTTTATCGCTCATGCTTATCTCTTAGCTTTTTGATATGGGCGATTGCCTGGGCTACCTTTTTTGTCTCTTCTGTGACTTCCTGGAGTATGTCGTATTTTTCCTTCAGTTTCTCTATCACCCTGTGCCGGTCTTCATATTTTGCCTCTACCGCCCTCTCTGTCAGGATGTTGGCCTTGTCAAAGAGAAGCTCCATATAGCCCCTCTGAATGCCGTAGTAGCGGGCACCGTCCCCGCTGCCTATCTTTACTATTCCTATTGACAGTCTTGCAACCATGGGCATATGTCCCGGCAGTATCCCCATGGCACCGCTAAGGGCGGGTATTCTAAGGTAATCCGTATCACCCTCAAAAATATTCTCCTCCGGAGTTACCAGGCTAATATGTAGTTTTTTCTCGCTCATAACCTTAAATCACTGCCATTTGCTCAATCTTTGGCCGCACTTTCCTCTTCTTTCTGCTGCGCCTTTGCCTTATCCGCCCTTTCGTCTACATCCTCTATGCCTCCTGCCATGTAGAAAGCCTGTTCCGGCACATCGTCATATTTTCCCTCTATAATTGCCTTAAAACCCTTTATCGTGTCCTCTATTTTTACATACTTTCCTTTACGGCCGGTAAAGGGCTCCGCCACTGAAAACGGCTGGGAGAGGAATTTCTCAATCTTTCTTGCCCTCTGGACAATGTGCCTGTCCTCTTCCGAAAGCTCGTCTATTCCCAGTATGGCTATTATGTCCTGGAGCTCCCTGTTCCTTTCCAGTATCTCCTGGACACTCCTGGCCACATTATAATGCTCTATACCGACATACTGCGGATTCAGTATCTGCGAGGTTGATTCCAGGGGATCGACTGCGGGATAAAGACCCTTTTCGGTTATCTGCCTTGAGAGGACCACCGTGGAATCAAGGTGTGAAAATGTAGTTGCCGGCGCCGGATCCGTAAGGTCGTCAGCAGGTACATATACCGCCTGCACCGATGTTATGGATCCCTTTTTTGTAGAGGTTATCCTTTCCTGAAGCTCGCTCATCTCGCTGGAAAGTGTCGGCTGATATCCCACTGCGGAGGGCATCCTTCCCAGAAGCGTCGATACCTCCTGGCCCGCCTGTACAAACCTGAATATGTTGTCTATGAAAAGCAGAATGTCCATTCCTTCGTAATCCCTGAAATATTCTGCCATGGTAAGACCGGTTAGGCCCACGCGCAGTCTTGCCCCGGGGGGTTCGCTCATCTGCCCGCTCACGATTACCGTCTTGTCCAGCACCCCGGACCTTTTCATCTCAAGGTAAAGGTCGTTTCCCTCCCTGGTCCTCTCACCGACACCGGAAAATACTGAAAAGCCGCCGTGCTTTATGGCGATATTATGTATGAGCTCCATTATTATTACTGTCTTTCCTACCCCTGCCCCGCCGAACATCCCTATTTTGCCGCCTTTTACAAAGGGGCAGAGAAGATCTATGACTTTTACCCCGGTCTCAAAAAGTTCAGTGGTGGGTTCTATATCCCCTATTGCGGGAGGGTCGCGGTGTATGGAAAGCTTCATTTTTGTTGAAAACTTACCTTCTTTATTTAAAGGCTCACCCAGTACATTGAATAGCTTTCCCAGGGTTTCCCGGCCTACAGGCACTTCTATTGTCCTGCCCGTATCTATTGCTTCCATACCCCTGCAGAGGCCGTCCGTAGGAGACATCGCAACAGCCCTTACCATATGGCCGCCTATGGACTGCTGGACCTCTGCCACTACCTTCCCGCCCCGGCTGTTTCCCGGGCGGCAAACCTCCAGGCAGTTATATATGTCGGGGATCCTGCCGGACTGAAACTCTACATCCATAACCGATCCCCTTATACTTACTATCCTTCCCCTGTTTATATTTTCATCTGCCATACTGCTTCCTGCCACCTCCCGGGAGGCTAAAATTATTTGTAAAGGCTCTCGCTCAGCGCCTCGGACCCGGATATTATTTCTGATATTTCTATGGTTATAAGCTGCTGCCTTGTCCTGTTGTATTTTATTCCAAGCTCTTCTATCATATCCTTTGCATTGTCGCTTGCGTTCCTCATCGCTGTCATCCTGGCTCCTGTCTCGCTTGCCGTCGATTCCAGAAGCGACATGTATACGATGGTGTATATATATGACGGCAACAGGGATTCCAGGACAGCTTCTGCTGAGGGGTCATACAAAAATTCGGGCACCAGCCTGCACATCCTGTCACCAAGGTTTACAATCCCTATTCTCTTCTCCAGGTCTTCTATCTCTTCCATCTTTTCCGTAAACGGTATCGGGAGAAGCTCGATCGCCCTGGCTGTCTGTTCCGCAGGGCTGTTAAATTTTGTATAGCATATCACCACTTCATCAACATCTCCGGTTATATATTCGGTTATTATTTCCTCCGCTATTGCCCTGGCATCCAGAAACCTGGGGTGGTCTGAAAGGTTCTCATACACCCTGTTTATATCATATCCCCTGTATTTGAAGTAGTTCTTGCCCTTTGTGCCTATTATGTCAAGCCTGTAACTTATGCCGTCTTCCTTTATTTTACGCAAAATCTTCTCTATAAGCCTTATTATATTTGAATTATATCCCCCGCAGAGTCCGCGGTCTGCTGTTACTCCCATCACCAGTATGTTCTTCACTTCCTTATGCGGCGTAAGAAGCGGGTGCCGGACATTGGAGTAGCAGGCTATGTCAGTCAGGGAATCTTCTATCTTATCAATAAAGGGCCTTGCCTCAAGTATCCTCCTCTGGTCAGTCCTTATCTTGGAGGATGCTATCATCTCCATTGCTTTTGTTATCTTCCTGGTCCCGGTTATCCTCTTTATCCTTTTGCTTAACTGTTTTGTGCTTATCATATTTTAAGCCTTATCCGTGCTTAAAGATGCCCATGAAATTTTCTATTGCCTTTTTTATCCTTTTATCCAGATCCTCTGTTATATCCTTCTTTACTTTTAATTCTTTCATTATATCGGGATTGCAGTTCCTCATAAAATTTAAGTATTTTTTTTCAAAATCTGATATATCCCTTATTTCCAGTTCATCCAGGTATCCTTCCGTCAGGGCAAATATTAAAAGCACCTGCTCCCCTACGTCCATTGGCTCGTACTGGTCCTGCTTTAATATCTCCATAGTCTTTTCACCCCTGGCCAGCTGCTTCTTTGTTTCCTGTCCCAGTTCGGTACCGAATTTAGCAAAAGTCTCAATCTCCCTGTACTGGGCAAGGTCCAGCCTCAGCGTCCCTGTTACCTTTTTCATTGCTTCTATCTGCGCATTTGCGCCTACCCTGGATACCGATATGCTTGCATTTATGGCAGGCCTTACTCCTGCATTAAAAAGATCTGTTTCAAGGTATATCTGGCCGTCGGTTATGGATATGACGTTTGTGGGGATATATGCAGAAATATCATTGGCTTTTGTCTCCACTACCGGTATCGCTGTCATGGAACCGCCGCCCAGCTCATCAGAGAGTTTCGCCGACCTCTCCAGAAGCCTTGAATGAAGGTAGAATATATCGCCGGGGTACGCCTTCCTTCCCGGAGGCCTGCGCAGCAGAAGCGAGAGCTCCCTGTATGCGGCAGCCTGCTTTGAAAGGTCGTCATAAAGTACAAGCGCATGCTGCCCTCCATACATGAAATATTCGCCTATCGCACAACCTGAATAGGGAGCGATGTACTGAAGCGATGCAGGGTACCGGGCGGAGGCTGAGACTATGGTGGTGTATTCCATGGCACCGCTGCGCTTTAACCTGTCAATTATCTTTGCAACATTTGATGTCTTCTGACCGATTGCAACGTATATGCATTTAACGCCCCTGTCTTTCTGGTTTAGAATAGTGTCTATGAGTATGGCTGTCTTGCCCGTGCTGCGGTCGCCTATGACGAGCTCCCTCTGGCCCCTTCCTATCGGTATCATAGAATCAATAGCCTTTATGCCTGTCTGGAGGGGTTCCTCTACCGGCTGGCGGCTTATAATATCGGGGGCTGTAAACTCAATGGGCCTGTAGGTTTTGGCCTTTATGGGGCCCCTGCCGTCAAGGGGCCTCCCCAGCGAATCCACTACCCTTCCTACAAGTTCTTCACCTGCAGGGACTTCCAGTATCCTTCCAGTGCATTTTACCGGATCCCCTTCCTGTATCCTGGATGAATTTCCCAATATTATGGCGCCGATCTCGGTCCTGTCCAGATTAAGCGCGAGCCCGTATACATCATCCGGAAACTCCAGCATCTCTCCCACCATGGCTCCGGACAGCCCGGATATCCTGGCTATTCCGTCCCCTGCCATGGTGACAGTGCCTATCTCTTCGACTGCCGTCTGTCTTTTATATGTCTTTAGCTGCTGATCTATAATCGAGGCAATCTTTCCTGAATCTATCTTAAGCGCCAAACCCTTCACCCCCTAAATCTACCGCTTTCAGCCTGGCCCTTATGTCTTCAAGTCTGCTGCTGACACTGAGGTCTATAACCTTTTCTCCTATATTTATTACAAGGCCGCCTATTATGGAACTGTCCACCTTATTTTTTAAACTGACGTCATGTCCGGCAGCCCTGCCCATATATTTCTTTATTTTATCCATCATCTTACTGTCAAGCTCCACTGCGCTGACCACTTCAGCGCAGGCCTCTCCGCTGATGCTGCCCGCAGCCTCTCCGGCAGTATTATATGTATGTTTTATACCGCACGGGGTTTTGCATTTCCCCCTTTTCTTGTTCATCTGCCTGTCCCGACCTTCCCCAGTTCCTTAATGCTTTCCTCTATCAGCCTTTTGTGGTCCTCCTTTGAAAGACTTGCCGATACTACTTTTTTGGAAGCATCCAGGGCAATCTCCACTATCTCGTCCCTGACTTCGCCTATTGACCTTTTCTTTTCCCTCTCTATCTCCTCCATTGCTTCCTCTATCATCGACCTTGCCCTGTCGTGCGCCTTTTTTTCTATTTCCTCTCTTATTTTTTTTGCCTCATCCCTGCTTTCGTCTATTATCTTTTTAGCCTCCGCCCTGGAATCCTCTATAGAGTCTTTCTGCTCTTCAAGGTACCTGCGGGCTTCCCTGTTTCTGCGGTCCGCATCGTCTATCTTCTCCCTTATCTGTTTTTCCCTTCTGGATATAATATTGTTTATAGGTTTTAAGGCAAACTTCCACAGCAGAACGGCCAGTATCACGAAAACCACAATTGACCAGAAAATAGTACTTGTCATCGGGTTTAATATCTGAAGTGCTTCTTCCAAATTGCTCTCACCCCTTTTAGTTAATCCTTATATAATCTATAACTTTTATGCAACAAATATCAGCAGGAAAGCGACCACCAGCGCGTAAAGGGCTATGGCTTCCGCAAAGGCTATGCCTATAAACATTGCCGTCTGGATCTGGCCGCCTGCCTCCGGCTGCCTGGCCATCCCGTCAAGGGCCTTCCCAACAAGGTTCCCTATTGCAAGCGCCGGCCCTATAGAGCCTATGGCCATTACAAATCCTGCCGCTATCAATGCTGCTGTCTTCGGATCCATAAAAATTCCTCCTGTTAATCAAAAATTATATTTTATATATCAATATTTAGTCCTTACTGCCTCTCCTATATACATTGCAGAAAGGACCGCGAATATATAAGCCTGTATCGCCGATACGAATATTTCAAAAAGTGTCATTACAACGGCAAAGGGTATCACGGGGACTGCTATCAGGTAATTTTTAAAATGCAGTATCAGCCCCAGAAGCACAAATATGATGGTGTGCCCTGCAAGCATATTTGCCGTAAGCCTGATAAACAGCGAAAAAGGCTTTGCTATCATGCTGATGGTCTCTATGGGCACCACAATCACATACATCCACGAAGGGACTGCCGCCGGCGCCAGTGTCCTTGCAATACCCTTAAACCCGTGCATCTTAAGGTTTGTGAACTGGACAGTGAAAAATACGATCACCGCCAGGGTGACTGTCACCACCGGGTTGGATGTCGGGGTGTATGCTCCCGGTATAATGCCTATAAGGTTATTTGCCAGGACAAATATAAAGATGCCTCCTATCAGGGGCACCCACCTGTCTCCTTCCTTTTTGCCTATCATGTTATAGACAAGGTGCCTCTTTATAAAGTCCAGGAGTGTCTCCAATATTACCTGCCTTTTGCCGGGCCTGATTTTCGGCTTTACGGCAAGCGGTATAAAAAGCGCCAGAAAGACCGCAGCGGCTGCAAACATGGACAGGGTAAGGTTTGTAATAGAGATATCTATTCCAAATACCTTTATTGGCACTATGACCTTAATGTAAAAATGTTCCAGTACTTCCACGATGTCGCCAGACTATTTAAATAGCATTTTCCTGTATACCACAAACAATTCAATATATAAAAAAATTGTAAAAAATACAATAAAAGACACCGCAAAAGCCATAATATTTATCATCTCCAACCTGGCTGCCAGGTAAAAGGTGCATCCAAGAAATATTATCTTGACAGCAAAGGCGGCTATTGCAAATTTTATTGCCTTTCCTGCTTTTTTAAGAAATATCCAGCGGTAATAAAATAGTGTCGCTGCAAATGCTGCAAATGCAAGCACCGAACTTATTATTACGGCCAGGGAAATGTCTCCGGGCAGAACGAAATAAAGTATGGCCAGCAGTGCTGCAAGCGCAGCAAATATTATTAGCAACAGATTCCTTAATTTTTCAAATCCCATGCCGGAAGCCATATTTAAAACCCCCTTAACTGCAGAATATATTGAAGTCCCGCTGGCTGCATCCGCCATCTGTCCTTGGACTTAAGTATGCAAAAATTATACTTGATATGCAGCTAATTTCAAATCCATAAGGAGGCAAAAAGGCAGGGCCCTATTTTAGAAGTCAAGTTTTACATATTCTACCCCCGCCTCGTCAAGCATCTGCATTGAAAGGGGGTCCGGGTAGTCTTCAAGGTAGTATATCTTTATTATACCTGCATTTATGATCATCTTGGCGCATGTTATACACGGCTGGGTGGTGCAGTACATCACGGAACCTTTTATGCTCACACCGTGGTATGCTGCCTGAAGTATGGCATTCTGCTCGGCATGCAGCCCCCTGCATATCTCCTGCCTTTCACCGGAGGGTACCCCGAGCTCTTCCCTGAGGCATGTTCCCCTTTCCAGGCAATTCCTGACACCCTTCGGGGCTCCGTTGTAGCCGGTAGTAAGTATCCTTTTATCCTTTACTATTATTGCGCCTACCTTCCTCCTCAGGCAGGTAGAGCGGGTAGCGACCTGTTTTGTTATCGCTACAAAATATTCATCCCATGTCGGCCTTGTCATTAACATTTCAAATGTCCCTGAAATATTGATATTAGAAAAGATTATACAATATTACAGAGCAGTATTATATGAAATTATCTACCTGTCAGGGGAAAATTTATTATTTTTTTATGACATAAATGCATATATTGATTATTACAGGATAAATCCAATCAAAGAATATGAACAGAATATTAATGTTATGGAGATATTTATTAATTATTTTTGATAATATTGCATAAAAATATTTGTAATAATCTATCAATATACTATATTACTTGAAACTGAAAGTTACTTTTTCAGTCGACCCTCCTCTGGGTGGGATCCCCTCCCACCCACTGTTTATTTTATTGCATCAATACTTATTATTGCGTATATTAATATTTGTGAAAAAGATAATGATATACAAAAAAGAGGCCGCCGGGGTTTCCGGGGCAGGCAGTGCCTTAAAGGAAAAGATAGACTCTATTGCAGGGGTCCTTCTGGGCGGCGGCGTGATAATACTTCCCGCCTCCACTGTATACGGTCTTAGCTGCTGCTATGATAATAGTGAAGCAGTCAAAAGGATATACAGTATAAAGAACCGCAGAGCCGGCATGCCCTTTATTTTACTTATATCAGGCAGGGACCAGCTTCAGAAGCTGGTTTGCAGGATAAATAGTACTGCAGAAAAAATCATGGAAAACTTCTGGGAAGGGAAAGAGGCTAAGCCCCTCACGCTTATATTTAAAAAGCGTAAAAGTCCCGGTACGGACATCTCTGGAGTGATGCAGACAATAGCTGTAAGGATTGCCGGGCCATGGTATGTAAGACAGATAATAAAGGCGGCCGGTCCCATAGTCTCTACAAGCGCGACCATATCCGGGGCAGGGACAAAACCAGCCGCTGTGCGGGATATACCTGCCCGGATATGCAAAAGCGTTGACATGATAGTGGAATCGGAAGTCCAGCCCGGCGGGATCGAATCCACGGTTATCGATGTGACAGGGCCCATTCCCCTGCCTGTAAGGGAGGGTGCAGTAAAGTTTGAGAGCATAACCGCAAAACTGCGTTAGCAGTCAACATTATTGATATTCTAAAAGTGATTTGACAGAGTATTCCTCAACAACTTTTTCAATCTCTTTTACTGCACCTTCAATTGTACTGCAATGTGCAGCAAGTGATGGAAATTCAAGACACCGGCCAATATGCAGCTTGTCTTCCTCTGACCACTCTACTCTGTAAGTATATTTTTCAATCAATTTATTAGTTTTCATTTTTATACTCCAATTTATCCAATGCCTTTAATACAAACTTTACCTGATATGGACCCGGGTAAGATAAGAGACATAGATGTAGAAAAAAACTAATAGGGATAGGATTTCACACAGATGATATTTCTATTCCGCTGACTCCAACAATTCCCCCAATTCCGATATAACACCCCTTCTGACTTTAGTTTTTGATAAACCAACCACACAACTGACTTAATATTATCACAAATAAAGATGTTTTAGGCACCCCCCACGGTAAAAATTTGACAGATTTTTACCTTTAAAACCTCCATTTAGAAAATGGTTCTCCGGGCTGTATGGGTAATAGCCTTATTTTATCTGGTATTTGGGGTAAAATTGGGGAAAGATTATTAATTGTTGTAATATATATAAAGATAGAAATATTAAAAATTTTTGATATAATATAATAATAATAAGTTTATATATAATTATACTACAATTACTAATTATAATTTGTAGATAATAAGTGATTTTAAAAACATTGTTATTTTGATTCTTTAAGTAAGATGAAAATAAATAATAAACTTACTTTTAAAAAAATTCCAGGTGATAAATCTGTTAAAGATGATATAGTAAACAGTTCACGTAAGACTATATTGTCGAAGATCAGGGCACTTTCCAGGTCACAAAAAACCACTCA
>CAZLXJ010000062.1:0-9587 GCA_964563645.1 uncultured Actinomycetota bacterium
GGACTAATGGGCAATACTGGTTATAGCACTGGAAGTCATCTTCACTATGAGGTAATAGTAAATGGGGTTAAAGTTAATCCAAGATATTTTCTGCCATAACTCTTATTATAAAAATATTATGAAATAAAAAACTCTGTTCAAGGTATTTATTTAGTAAAAATTTTATGGTTCGAATCCGCTCTCCCCAGCCAGTTAGAACAATTATTAGCTTTTAGTACTGCATCAAAGGGTTTATTCACGTCATATAGTAGGGTTTTTCCTCTTAACCTTAAGTTCGAAAGTAAAAAATTGATAAGTTGCCTTTTTTGTTCTATTTTCGAACTTTCAAATAATTCATATGCTCTTGAGGCCAAATTTAGCAGGTAATTAACAGTAATTCCAAACTTTTCATCAGCTTCTGTATGTTGTCTTAACTTAACTTCTAAGTCATACTGTAATTGCTTTAATTCATATGCTTTTTTGTCATATTCATCTTGAGTAATCCTCCTTATATCCAAAAGAAGATATTTTCTTCCTTTAGAATAGAGGTTTGTCCCTAATTGTTAAAATATTTCGAATACTTTTTTAAATGAGGGAACAGATTACTCTCAAATTTTTATATTGCTATATTTAATATTAATATATAATACCAATAAAGTGCTATTTCTTTGAATTGGAGGAAAAATGAATTTTTGGGAGGTATTTTTGGGTGTTGCTGCTGGATTAATTGCAGGGTTAATTGTCCATATAATTTTAAGTTGGGTTATTAATTTAATAAGGGGAAAAAGACTTATATAGTATTTTAAACACGAGATTGATATCAATATTGAGAAAATTAATTCATTTAAAAGGGAACTACAGGCGTGTAAAGAAAAAGTTTTAGCAGACTCAATAAATACATACTATAGTTGGTTTTATTTGAGTGAGATAATTCTAACTAATGTAAATCAGTTTTTCTTAAGTGGTATGATTTATAGAAAATTTGATAATGAGAATATTGAAGCATTGCAAAAATTTTTAAAAGATTTTTCAATTAATTCAGAGAAATATATCAATGATCAGGTTAAGCAAAACATTATAGATATTCAACAACAAAGTTTAAATATTAAGGAAAGAGCATTAAGTCAAATAACATTTTGGGATAATAAATTCAATACGCATATTACAAATCTTCAAAGAATTAGGGGAAAATTATAAAAGTTAAACTATTTTATCAACACTCCTTATAAAAAGAATTCTTACTTATTTGAGGGAATTTTGTATTTTCAAAACGAAGAAGCATTATTCCTTTTAAAATAAGAAAAACAAATTAGACACATTGTAGTCATTAAATTTTCAATAACATATAATCAAAGAGGAGTTTTTGGATGGAGCTTAAAGATTAATATATATTTTTAGCCCTATTATAATTATGTACTCACAATATTTCTTTTAAATAAAAGATAAGTTTGTCGAACTCTTAGCCTTTTAATATTTATTTGAATAAAAAATTACCATTCGTCAGCTTCACAAGTAGGAAAAAATACAATACTCTTAAAGAAAACAGCACTTCTTACACTTAAAACATGCTCTATTATTTGAGCGATCTCAATAGGCTTAATTAGTATTTCTTTATCAGTCCCATGCCTGTAGTTATTCCTGTCCCATATGGTAGTATCAGTTCCCCCAGGACAAAGTGTAATAAGATGAACATTATGCTTTAGAAGGTATTTGGAATAAGCATCACTAAATCCATTGATACCGAATTTGGTGGCAATATATACTTCAGCTCCTGGCATATATGGACCACGGGTACCACCAACTGAAGAAATATTAAATATATATCCCTTTCTATTTTTTATCATAATTGGAGATACCAGTCTGGTCACATATAATGTTCCCTTAAGATTAGTATCTATCTCTGTATTCATGTCTTCTTTTGAATACTCATCGAAATTGGCAGAAGCCTTGATAACCCCGGCATTGTTTATAAGGATGTCTATTGTTCCCCATTTTTTAACGATTTTTTCTACGGCTTCCTGTATTTTGTCATAATCTGTAACACTTAGAGGAAAATAATCGATCCGGGATCCATTATTACTTATCTCATCTTTAAGTACTTTTAAGTCTTTTTCATTCCTAGCGATAGCAGCTATTTTTGCTCCCTTATCTGCGAAAAACTTACAGAAATACCTCCCCATACCTCTGCTGGCTCCAGTTACCATTAATATTTTGTCTTTAATGTTGTTTTTATTCATATTATTCTCCGTGTTTTATTAAATTTATCAAAAATTAAAATTGTTTTGGAATGGTTTTATTTTTGCACATAAAAAAATATAAGTCAATTATATACTTAAAAATCAGTAATATTATATAATAATACCACTATAATTAGATAAAAGAGGAAAATTTAAAAATTTTTTTCTTGACACAATATAATAATTATGTAAGAATAAAACCGTTCCAATTCCTAATTTATTAAAAATGGAGACTAAATGGTCGGTATTAAAGACATTGCAAAGCTTGCAGGGGTGTCAAAAAGCACTGTATCCAATGTCCTTAACAATAAAGCAGTAGTAAGTGTATATACAATAAATAAGGTAAAAAATGCGATAAAACTATACAACTATAAGCCAAATGCAACTGCAAGAAGCCTCAAGACAAAAAGGACCGGCAATATTGGTGTAATACTTCCTAATATAACCGATCCAGACATGTCACTTATTTTTACCGGCATAGAAAGAATCCTTAGTGAGAATGGTTATACAGCAAGTCTTTACATAACTTCCGAAATCCCATCAAAAGAAAACCTGATTATTGAAAAAATGCAGCAGCAGAGGATGGAGGGAGCCATAATAGTGTCCTGTCAGCCTAAGAATGCCAGGGTCTTTGAACAGCTTGAGGAAACAGGAGTAAAAATGGTTTTTCTGGAAAGGAAAATTGAGGGAGCCGAGGAATATAATTTCCTGGAATATGACAATTATAATTCCATATTTGAAGTGACAAGAAAACACCTTAAGAAGACAAAGAAAATATTCCTGTTTACTGGCGCTAAAGAATATTCCAGCGAAGCCCAGTGTATATACGGCTATATTGATGCCTATCACGATGTCGGACTCAGGTTTAACAATAAGCATATAATTGAAACAAATTTTGATAAGGAGAGTTCTTTTAAGGCTTTAATGAAACTCTTCCATGATAAGGATTATCCTGATGTAATTATTGCATCCTCAGTAGAACTTTTAAGGGGAATACTCAAGGCTATATCAATTACCAAGAAACTTATACAAAAGGAACCACAGATAATCTGTCTCTGCGGGTATTCATGGATAAGTAATGATTACCCGGGAGTGATTAGGATACCCAGAAGATCCATCAAACTTGGAGCCATGGCAGCAGATAGTCTGGTCAGGAATATTATGGAACCCGAGTCCTTTGAGACAGTAATATACAAACTGGAAAACATGGAGGTCCAATATCCCCCTGAGGAAGTAAAAGAGATTGCAAGGGAAGATAAGAAGATAAAGACCATAAAGGCCCTTATGAGGTATGACTCTTCCTTTGAAGCACTTAACAACCTTCTGCCATATTTTGAAAAACAGGAAAAAATAAAAGTGGATATTACCACTTATGATTTTAACCAGTTATATGAGAATACATACAAGGAAGCTGAAAAAGAAGATTATGATGTTTTTCAGGTAGACATACCGTGGCTTTCAGAATTGGTGGAGAATAAATATCTTTTACAGCTGGACGATTTCATATATAAGAGTCCTGAGACTATAGAAGGTTTTATACCAGGGGTAATGAAGAAATATTCCAGATACAAAGATAAATATTATGCCATTCCATATATGTTTGGGACCCAGATATTATTCTATAGAAAAGACCTTTTTGATGACATCTTTATAAAAAGCCAATTCAACAAACTATATAATACCCAATTAAAACCACCGAAGACCTGGAAAGAGTTCAATACTATAGCAAGGTTTTTTACCAGAAAATATAATCCAGACTCCCCGGTAAAATATGGGGTAACACTTGGGGCTCAGTTCCCGGCAGGGGCGTTTTGTGAATTTCTTTCAAGGATGTGGACATACTGCCAGGACATAGAGAAAAACCCTGATGATTTTTATTTAAATGAAAGATGTGCAGTAAAGGCACTGGAAAATTATGTCGAGAGCTTTAAATATGCAACACCTTCATCACCGGATAATTTCTGGGAGGATGAGGCGAAAGAATTTAGCCAGGGAAAAGCAGCAATGATGATACTTTTCGTTGCCCATGCTAGTGATATATGTGACAGGAGAAATTCCCGGATAGTGGGTAATGTGGGATATGATATAATTCCCGGGGGAAGACCATTATTGGGGGGATGGTCACTGGCTATAAATAAAAAAAGCATAAACAGCCGGGAAGCTTTTAAATTCATAAAATGGGCTACTAGTAAGGAGATCGCCATACCTTTTACAATCCTTGGAGGCTTTACTCCCCGGATAACACTATTTAAAAGTTCTGAACTTTTAAATATGTATCCCTGGCTCCCAAAAGCACTGGAAAGTTTTAATATTAGCAGCAGGCGAATGGTATCCAGTGTGACTACAAGGGGGGCAATATCTGAAAGAGATTATGAAAAGATTTATGGCGGAGCTGTGGTAAAAGCTGTCAAGAGCCAGATAGATCCAATTCAGGCTATAAGGGAAGCCAATCATAAAATAAAACAAGTATTATCAGATGGAAAAGATGAATATAAATACAAATTTAACTAAGGGATTAAAACGGATTGGGATGTTTCAGGAAGTAGGTGTGGCAACGGCCCTAGTTATATTAAGCCTCGCCCTAGGTTTTTCCACGGAACATTTTTTCGATCTTAATAACCTTATTGCTATTCTCAGGCAGTCTGTATTTATCGGTATAATGGCCCTGGGTATGGTCTTTGTACTTTCGGAAAGAGATGTAGACCTGTCAGTTGGCGGAATATATAATGTAGCAGGAATAGTAACAGCATTCTGCATATTCAAAGGCCTTCCCATACTGGTAGCAGTGCTTGCAGGGATATGTACTGGAATACTATGCGGTCTTCTTAATATCTCCCTAGCCCTGCTTTTTAAGATACCCACCATTATTATAACCCTGGGAACTATGGGGATATTCAAAGCATTCGGGCTGGTCGTATGCCAGTCCCGTCAGATATACGATTTTCCTAAGGATAATTTTTTCTTTAATATCATCGGCACAAAAGTAGCAGGCATTCCCACGGGAACAATAATACTTTTAATTTTAACCGTAATTTTAAGTATAGTATACGGTTTCACCCTTTTCGGCAACAGGGTTAGGGCCATTGGTTCAAATCCCGAGGCAGCACGTTTTTCAGGAGTTAATATTGCCAAATACAGGATAATAGTATTTATGTTGATGGGAGCACTTGCTGCACTGGCAGCAGTACTTGAAGTATCATTTTTACAGCTTTCAAATCCTTCTATGGGAACGGGCACAGAACTACTGGTAATAGCAGCAGCCATCATAGGAGGTACTGCGCTTTCAGGTGGAACCGGCTCTATACTGGGTGCACTCATAGGTACACTTATAATAATGGTAGTAAGGAATGGAATAGTACACCTTGGAGTAAGCCCTTACTGGAGTTCTGCTGTGACCGGTATAGTTATAATTGGTGCTGTAGCTGTGGATTATTTATTTAGAAAAGGAAGGAGTGTGGCATAGGAAAGGAGGTATATGTAAAAAAGAGATTTGTCTAAAGAAAAGATGCACTATCCCTCTAAAAACAAATCTCAAGTTAGATTTTATTATAAACACACTCTTTAGTAAAGAAAAGGGAGGTGATGACAGGAAAGAAATTATTTTGTAAGTTAAAAAGAAAAAGGAGAAAAGATACAATGGATAAGATTAAATTACTATTAGTAATCGGATTATCAATTATATTGGCTGTAGGGATAACAGTAATATCAGGCTGCAAGCAGGAAGCTCAGTCTGAAGAAGATAGAGTAGAAGCTTCTGAGGAGACTGCAGAAGAAGTAGTTGAAGAGGAAAGTGAAGAAGAAGAACTTGGTTCAGAAGAAACAGAAGAACTTGCACTATCTGACGTAGTAGTCGGTATAAACCTCTATTTCATATCCCCATTTACTATGTCAATGGTAAGAGGAGCTGAAGCAGCTGGCGAGGACTATGGTGTTACTATAGATGTAGCTGCCGCTGAAAGTGGTGATACTATGGAGCAGATTGGTCTTTTTGAAGGTCAGATAGCAAAGGGTGCACAGGCAGTAGTAATATTCAATGTAGATGCCCAATCATGGGTAGTTCCCATTAATGAAGCAGTAGATAATGGATTAATAGTTATGGGTGCAAATTCCGGAGTAAGGGATTCTAAACAATCAGCTTTTGTAGGTATCTCCGGTTATACAGACGGACTTCTTTTGGGAGATGAGATTAAGAAGCTATCTGAACTGGAAGGAAAAGAAGGTACAGTTGTTCTTGGTAATTGTGTACCAGGTCTACCGGTACTCGAGAATAGGATAAAGGGCCTCCTGGAATCACTGGAAGATAAACCTGAATGGGAAATAAAAGGTCCATTGGATTCCGGCCTTACCCCGGATGTCACCTATTCATTCTGGGAAAATGCTTATACTGCAAATCCCGATATGATAATGGCAATAGGAACATGTTCGCTTGATCTTCCTGCACTTTACAAGTTAAAGCTGAAATATACGGAAGCCGACTTTGTGACTGTAGGATACGACCTTGAGCCTGATGCTCTGGCAGGAATAAAAGAAGGACTTCATAGTATTACACTGGGACAGCACCCATATCTGCAGGGCTATCTGCCTGTAATGGCCATTGCCGAACATCTGGTAAACGGCAATCCGCTGGCCGAAGGCTGGATAGATTCCGGCAAAGAAGTAATAACTCAGGCCAATATAGATGAAGTGATGGAAAGGGAATCTGACCCAGATTCAGAAAGGGCATGGTATGAGCAGCATATTCGAAAAAATTTTGTTCCAATATGGGAAAAGTCAGTTCCTTGGGATGAATTTATTGACTGATTAAGTTAGTAAAAATAAAGAGGGGTCTGAGATAATCCCCTCTTTATATAAACTAAAGGATAAGTTTTGACATTAGAAAATACCATAATAAAGATTAAAGATGTCTCAAAAAGATTCGGAGGTACCATTGCTCTGGATAAGGTTAGCTTTTCTATTGACAAGGGTGAGGTACATGCTCTGGTAGGAGAAAATGGTGCGGGTAAATCCACACTGATGAAGATATTAGCAGGTGTACAGATTAAAGACAGCGGCAGCATCTATATAGGCGGCAAAAAAGCAGATATAAATAATCCCCTTGACTCCAAGTATGCAGGTATAAGCATGGTATTTCAGGAGCTTAATAATTTCCCACACCTGACAGTATCTGAAAACATATTTATGACTAATGAAATAAATTCCGGGGGCGGTATACTCAATAATAGGCAGATGATAAAGAAAAGCAGGGAGCTTTTAAAAAATCTGGCTAAAGAACATGATATAAACCCTGTTGAGGTCCTGGGCAGACTTTCAGTAGCGGACCAGCAGGTTGTAGAGATTGTCAAGGCACAGTCTTTCGGATCCAATATAATCATCCTTGATGAACCCAATTCGGCATTGTCTGAAAGTGAAAGCCTGGCACTCTTCAACCTAATAAGAAGCCTTAAGAATAAGGGTATTACTATAATATATGTATCACACAGGCTTGAGGAAGTATTTTCAATTGCAGACAGGATAACAGTACTAAGGGATGGAAAATATATAAATACCTGGAATATAGCAGAAACCACTATAAAAGAGACCATAAATGCTATGGTGGGGAAAAAGCTTAAAGATGTATTCCCACCAGAAAGAATCCTTGACAAAGATAGTGAAGTAGTGCTGGAAGTGAGAGGTCTTGGTAGCAGAAAGGGATTAAAGTCTGTAAGCTTTAAGCTTCATAAAGGTGAAGTACTTGGTTTTGCCGGTCTTGAAGACTGCGGTATAGAGGATATATTCAGGATTCTTTTTGGTCTTGAAAAAAAGACTTCAGGAGAAATCATCTTTGAAGGTAAGATGATTGAAAAACTTACACCTTGGAATATGATCAAAAAGAAGTGGGCTCTGGTACCAGCTGAAAGGCACCGTCAGGGTTTAATGACTAACTGGTCAATAAAGGATAATATAAGTTTTGTGATGTTGAAAGAATTAAGAAACCGGCTAGGCCTTATAAACGGCCGTGCTTTAAGAAGGCTGACACTTGATTATGTAAAAAGATTTAATATTATAACTGAAACTGACGATATCTACAAAACAGTACTGGACCTGAGTGGGGGAAATCAGCAGAAGGTGGCCATTGCCAAGTGGCTGGCTACAGAACCAGGATTGATCATATTAAATGATCCCACAAGAGGTATTGATGTGGGAGCAAAAGCAGAGATATACAAGCTGATAGACAACCTGGCCAGGCAACACCATGCTATACTTTTTACTTCTTCAGAATTCGAGGAGATATTGGAGCTAAGTGACAATATAATAACTGTATATGATGGAAAGATAGTAGGCAGTTTTAAAGGAAGAAAAACAGATAAAAAGGAATTGATGTCTTATATAACAGGCAGTTTTGAGTGTAAAGAAAGCACTTACAGCGAATCAGATGAAAAATAAAAGAACATTTTTTGGCTATATAGGTTTTATTTCAGGACTGATCCTTACTATAAAATTTTTAATATCAGGGATAGCGAAACTTACAGATATCAATAGTTTTTGTTGAGAACTTGTTTCATTAAAACTTTACTATTTGTTGCCGTTGCAGACACTAGCATATGCAATACCTATAATACCTATATTTGAAATAGTGATAGCAGTTCTCCTTGATACTGGGTTAGCAAATAGGCATGAAGCGGTACATCTTGGATTATTCATAATACTGCTTGGACTTGTATCATATTATGCTCCTTATATTCTCAACCTTTATGACTGTAAGTGTTTTTGGAAGATAGTAGACTTACATTATGGCACCTGGCACTTTGTCATGCTGGCTGTCATATTTATATTAAATGTTTTTTATCTTTTTGAACGGAAAAAAATAAGGCCACCTGTTGGGCTGATAATAAAATAACAGACAGACAGGAAAGATAATAAAATAATTAAACCGAAAGGAAAAAAATGAATTCTAGAAAAAGAATAAAGACGGCTTTGGCTCATAAAAAGACAGATAAACTCCCTGTCGATTTCGGTTCATCACCAACTACAGGAATTCATGTAAGTGTTGTATACAAACTCCGGCAGCACTTCGGGCTTGATAAACCTGGAACCCCGGTTAAGGTTATAGAACCATACCAGATGCTTGGCGAGGTAGCCGATGACTTAAAGGACGCGATGGGTGTGGATGTAGCGCTTCTACAAGGTAAAGGGACTTTCTTCGGATACAATATGGAAAACTGGAAAGAATGGAAATTAAACGACGGTACCCCGGTGCTTGTGCCCGGGCTTTTTAACACAGAAAAAAATAGCGACGGAAGCTTGTATCAATATGCTGAAGGTGATAAGAGCTACCCTCCTTCGGCAAAGATGCCGGCCAGAGGCTTCTTTTTTGATTCTATTGAGAGGCAG
>CAZLXJ010000063.1:0-6774 GCA_964563645.1 uncultured Actinomycetota bacterium
ATTAATGCATAAGCTGGTATATAAAACAGATCCCGGAGCTTTCCTGGCCAGTTATATGCTGGATAAGATAAGAGGTGGATTTATCAGGGTTTTAAAGAAAAAATGATTAATGCTCCAGGAAAAGACACAATAGGGAAAAAAATTGGTTTTGATAATAAAAAATATCTAAAAGAACAGACTGCTGCAATACTTGAAAGGGTGGAGAAATTTGATAATAAACTTTTTCTGGAATTTGGCGGCAAACTTTGTTTTGATTACCATGCAGCAAGAGTCCTGCCGGGTTATGATCCAAATGTAAAAATAAGTCTTTTGCAATCTCTGAAGGATAAGATAGAGATAATACTGTGTATTTATGCAGGTGATATAGAAAGCGGGAGGGTGAGGGGAGATTTTGGTATCACTTATGATACTGCTACTTTAAAATTAATTGACGACCTCAGAAATTGGGGGCTTGATATACTTTCTGTAGTCATTACACGTTATTCGGGCCAGCCTTCTTCCACAGTTTTTAAAAATAAGCTTGAAAGGCGGGGGGTAAAGGTTTATCTGCATTATCCTATCGAAGGTTATCCTTCTGAAATAGATATGATCTTCAGCAAGGAAGGTTTTGGGCAAAATGATTATATCAAGACAAAAAATCAGATAATAGTAGTAACGGCTCCCGGGCCTAATAGCGGAAAACTATCAACCTGTCTTTCACAGTTATATCATGATCATAGAAGTGGGATAAAGTCTGGATATGCGAAATTTGAAACATTTCCAATATGGAACCTCCCACTGGATCATCCTGTAAATATTGCCTACGAAGCGGCAACTGCTGACCTGAATGATTTTAATATTTTAGAAACGTTCCATCTTAATGAATATAATGAAGTTGCGGTTAATTACAACAGGGACGTAGAGAGCTTTCCTATACTTAAGCAGATTATCAGCAGGATAATCAAAGATAATGATAATAATCATGTGATGTACAATTCGCCAACAGATATGGGTGTAAATAGAGCGGGTTACGGTATCATTGACGATGGGATTGTAAGAGAGGCAGCAAGGGACGAATTGATAAGAAGGTATTTCAGGTACAGGACACAGTACCTTAAAGGAGTTGAAAAAAAGGAAACAGTGGACAGGGTAAAATTTTTAATGGAAAGATTAAATGTTAGCATAGAAGATAGAAAGGTAGTTGCTGTTTCAAGAAAAGAAGCAGTAGGGGCGGAGAAAAAGGGAAAGGGAAACAAAGGGATATTTTGCGGAGCAGCTCTGCAGCTTATGGATGGGAGGATTATTACGGGAAAGAATTCAAAACTCTTACATGCTGCATCAAGCCTTATCCTTAATGCCATAAAGACTCTTGCAAATATACCAGATGAAATACATCTGCTTCCGCCGGGTGTAATATTACAAATATCAAAATTAAAAAAAGGTATCTACAGAGAGGAGTCTGAAAGCCTTGACCTTGAGGAGACACTCACAGCTCTGTCAATAAGTACTACGGTAAATCCCTCTGCAGAACTTGCTATGAAAAAGCTTGAACTGCTGAGGGGCTGTGAAATGCATATGACTCATATACCGACGCCCGGTGATGAGGTTGCACTGAACCGACTGGGCATAAATCTTACAACTGATGGTAAATTTTCTTCCAGGAACCTTTTTATTGAGTAATTATACCAAGAGCTTTATTTGATAAATTTATATATATTTTAAACTTAAAAAATAAGAATACCTGAATAAAATATTAAGAAAATAAAAAGGATTTTTATTTTAAGTCACTGAATCTTAAGATTTTAATCGTAGAAAAATCAAATTAATATTGGATAAAGTATAAATATATATATTATATATACTATATATAAATAATTGTTAATTTTTATTAAATATTATATTATTATTAATATAATAATTGTTAATCTCATCAATTTATAAAATTTGTAATAAATATAAAAATATTAATAGATTAATAGCATACCCGAAAAAATATGAACGATACAGGGAAAAAACAGATTATCCTGGAAATCGAGAAATTAAAAAAAGTCATAGATGATATAAAATACTCTGAAGACAGGTATGAGTTTCTAAAAATATTGCTTAAGGAAAATGAGATTAAGTATAACTCACTAATAGATTCAATCCCTTTAGGAATAATAGAGCTGGACCGTAATGGAATAATATTTAATATAAATAAGGCTGCATTACAGATATTAGACTGCAAAAAAGAAGAAATAGCAAAAAAACATTTTTCATCTGTGGATGCAATAAGCAAAAAAAATCTACCGCAATATTTCAGATTATTTGATGATGCAGAAAACAGTTCAGAAAAACCCGGTGATAATATAATCTTTGAGAATAGACATGGAGATAAGATTTTTATTGAGGCTAGATCCAGCCTTATAAAAAATGGTATTAAGGTGACCGGGACTCATATAATAATAAAAAATATTACCGAAAGAAAAAAGATTGAAGATGAACTGAAATATCTTAGTTTTCATGATCAGCTTACAGGCCTTTTTAACAGGTATTATATTGACGAAGAAATAAAACGTCTGGATACAGAAAGGCTGCTACCTATTGGATTTATAATAAGTGATGTAAATGAATTAAAATTAATAAACGATGCTTTTGGCAACGATGAAGGTGATAAGTTATTGCAGGATATTGCAGATGTTTTCAAGAAAGTATGCCGTAAGGAAGACATAATAGCCAGATATGGCGAAGATGAATTCGCTGCACTTTTACCTGCTACTGACAGGAAGTCGTTATCAGATATAAATGAGAGGATACTTAAATCGTGCAGGCATATAAAAAAGGAAAAATTTGATTTTACAATATCAACCGGTATAGCCGCAAAGGATATTGCCAGCACTAATTTCAGCGATGTTATTACTGAAGCAAGAGACATGATGCATAAAAATAAACTAATATACAGAAAGAGTGCACAGGGCAATCCAGTGATTTCAATGGTTGACTCCCTTCTGGGTGAAGGATATGAAACAAGGGAACATGTAAAAAGGGTTGAAAAAATGGCAAAAGATTTTGGAACATTCCTAAAGTTACCAAAAAGCAAAATAGATGAATTATCAATACTTGCGAGTCTCCATGACCTTGGAAAAATTGCAATCGCTGATAAGATACTCAGGGAAAAAGAAAAATTATCAAAGGAAGACTGGGATATAATAAAATCATTCCCTGAAATAGGTTATGATATTGCAAAATCTTCTTTTAAATTTTCACATATAGCAGATTATATACTATGCCACCATGAAAGATGGGACGGGAGCGGATACCCGGGAGGAATAAAAGGCAATGACATACCGCTGCTTTCGAGGATAATGAATATTATAGATTCTTATGATGTTATGAGAAGCGGAAGGTTCTATAAAGGGCCTTTGAGCAAGACTGATGTGATAAAGGAACTTAGAAAATGCAGTGGAAAACAGTTTGATCCGGTGCTCCTTGAGCAATTTATAAGTCTAATTGAATAATGGCCGGATAATTATATATAGATTTCAGGTTTTCTTTGTTTTAAAAGGGGCAATTCTTTTCTTACGCGCTCAACTTCAGAGGGATTTACTATTCCGGATATTATGGTCTCATCTTCTCCAGCTTCAGAAAAAATTTGGCCCCATGGGTCTACCATCAAGGAGTGACCGTAAACAATATAATCGGAGGAAGCATCTCTGGCAGGAGATGCACAAACAAAATACAGCTGATTATCAATAGCCCTGGCCCTGGCTGTAGTATGCCAGTGGGCAGGGCCCGTTATCATGTTAAAGGCTGCAGGTACTATTATCAATGAGGCGCCTTCCAGTGCCATTTTTCTTATAAGTTCAGGAAATCGCATATCATAACAGATAGCTATTCCTATTCTACAAAAACCAGTGTCAAAGACAGTAATGCTGTTGCCGGGAGATATATATTTCGATTCCTGAAAACTTATGCCATTTTTTATATTAACATCAAAAAGGTGTATTTTCCTGTGCCGGGCAATTAATTTGCCCTTCGGATCAAAAGTATAGGAAGTATTAAATAAATTTCCATCTTCTGATTCAGGTATTGAACCGCCTATAATAAAAGTTTTCAAATCAAGTGCAATACCTGATAAAAAAATTGCTGTTTCGCCTGGAAATTTTTCTGCTGTTATATGGAAATATTTATGGTTATACGCACAATTAAACATCTCCGGGAGTACTATGATATCTGCGTTAAATTCTTTTTTAGCATGCCTTATTAATTTCTCTGCTTTTACCAGATTATTCTTTTTATCTTTTTCTACAAGCATCTGGCAAACGGCCAGGCGAAATGTTTTATCTCTGGAATTCATAAGTTATTCTTTATATTCTTTCAACTGACATGATGTCAAAATCTTAAGGTTTAATAGCCTTACAATCTATTATATCATTTCTTTCTATTAAGTTTGCAAGGATAATCTTATTTTCCCCGAATTTATTTGATATTGTATCAATCGCTTCAGTAAGATTTTCATTATAATTATTTTTATTATAATATATAAGGCTCCCGGGTTCAGATATGTGCTCCAGGCCGCTTACAGATACTCCTATAAGTCTTTTTCTGTTATGGTTTAGATCAATGGACCTTAAAAGTGATACTGTTGTCCTGTATATGTCAAAAATACCATATGTATGTTCATGAAGTGCTGTTCTCCTGGTGATTGTCCTGAAATTGGCAAACCTTAATTTAAGTGTAATTATTTTACCCCTGTATCCTCTGTATCTCATATTCCTGGCGATTTTTTGTGAAAGAAGAAGAAGTGTGGATTTAAGTATAGAAAGGTCATTGATGTCCTTACAGTATGTTATCTCCCGGCCTATTGATTTAACTTCAGGATTCAGGTTGACTTTTCTGTTGTCTATGCCATTGGACATATCGTGTATCACCCTGCCCGTTTCGCCGAATCTGGCTTCAATAATTTCTAGAGGAGTATCTGCAAGATCTCCAATTGTATATATACCCATGGATCCAAGTTCTTTGTTTGTAACATGACCGACACCATGGATATATGATACTGGAAGAAGTCTTATCTTTTTTAGTATCTCATCTGTGTTCTCAAGTACGGTCAGGCCGTTTGGTTTTCCAATGTTTGAGGCAAGCTTTGCAAGAAATTTATTTGGCCCCAATCCGGCGGAAGATGTAAGGTTTGTGCTCTCATAAATTTTGCCTTTTATTTTCTTTGCTATTTCGAGTGCATTTCCAAATAACCTTTCACAACCCGTAACATCCAGAAAACCTTCGTCGCATCCTATTATTTCTACAAGTGGGGTAAAGTTATGAAATATGTTTTTTATTATCATCGATTCCCTTAAATATTTTTCCATGTTAACAGGTATAAATAAACCTTCAGGGCAGAGTTTTTTTGCCCTGCTCAGAGGCATCCCGGAATGAATACCGTATTTCCTGGCCTCGTAAGAGGCGGTAGATACCACACCCCTGTTTAATGGACCTCCAACAATAAGAGGCTTATTTTTGTATCCGGGATTATCCCTCTGTTCTATCTGGGCAAAGAATGCATCCATATCCACGTGTATTATTTTCCTTAGTTTTTCCAAACCGGCTCCAATCCTGCAAGTATGCTGTGTCTCAGGGCTTCAGCTCTACGGCTTTTATTTATTTTTTTTAAAAGTGCCAGGTCGATCACTTCTTTACCTGTGACCGTAATATCCCCATCTATTTGATTAAGATTTCCTTTTACGATCATAGCAGTGTTTTCTGTAAGTGTTTTGAAATATTTCCTGTAAACAGGAGAGAAAAATACCAGTTCAAATATTCCATCCCTGTCTTCCACGGTGCAAAAGAGAATTTTTTTCCTGTCTTTCGTGTTTTCAACTCTCCGGCTAAGGACAATTCCTGCACAGGTAATATTAATATTACCGGATTTATTATTTCCTGTTTTTTTGAGAATTTTGGAGAAAGTTCCGCTGCTGCAGGGATTGAATTTTTTAAGCTCATATATGAAATAGTCAAGAGGGTTATAGCTTATACAAAATCCAAGTATTCTGGATTCTTCCTCATTTTTTTCTTCAATGTCGATATAGCTATCTTTATTACATTCAAGTTTGAATACAGAGTTTAATGCCGGGAGAGATGGGTCAAAGGGACGGTGTTTAAGGGTTCTGAGGTAATAGAATAATTTAAGAAGGTCCTTCCTGCATGCTCCGGTATAATCAAATCCCCCAACCTTTATCAGATTTTCAACAGCATTTTTATTCAGTGAAAACCTCTTTACACACCTGTTATAGAAATCAAAAAAATTCTTAAAGTAACCGTTTTTTGTCCTTTCTTTTATTATAAAATTTGCTCCAGAGGGACCAAGGTCCCTTATGGAAGTTAGTGAGACTCTTATGGCTTTTCCATTATCTTCAGGACTGAATTTATATTTACTCTTATTTACGTCAGGGAGCTTAAGGAACAGTCCCAGTCTCCGGGCTTCTTCTATGTATTGTGCCTGCCTGTAATATCCAGAGTTATTTGAAAGTATTGAAGATATTAGCTCTGCCGGAAAATATACTTTTAAGTAGGCTATTTTATAAGATATTTCACTGTAGGCAGCAGCATGAGCCCTGACAAAGCCGTAATTTGCAAACCTGGATCTTAAATCAAAAATACGTCTGGCAAAATCAAGAGAATAATCTTTCTTAAGAGAACCTCTGATAAATTTTGACCTCTGTTTTTCCATTTCAAGCGAAGAGAGCCCGGCAATCGCTTTTCTGAGCATATATGCTTCGCTGAATGAGTAGCCTGCTATTTCTATTGCTATCCTCATAA
>CAZLXJ010000064.1:0-9687 GCA_964563645.1 uncultured Actinomycetota bacterium
GGTTCTCCCTCAGATGTAAAAAAAGAACAGCTTGATGAAGTATTTATAAAGACGATTGCTGCGGAAGAAGAGTAGAATAAACAAAAAATGGATAGATTCTGGCTTTATTGAATAAAGAATTTAATTATGATAATATCGAAACGGGTACTCTGTTTATATCGTTGCTGAAGAAATTTTTGTGCCAACAAAATTACATTGGAAGCTCTTTCTCTGGTTGCAGCATAAATGCCCGGAACATGTTTCGGGACTTACAAAGCAGACAGGCGAGCATCCACCTGCTGAGTGCAGGGCGCAAAACTAACTGAAGCTACGACTAAACGGGGTATCCTTTTATTATAAAACACAGGACATATTTTCATTAATGGATATAAGAAAAATATTTTTAGATTATTTTAAAGAAAAGGGACACCTTGTAATGCCCTCTTCAGGCCTTATTCCCAAAAATGATCCAACCATTCTCCTTACAACAGCAGGAATGCAGCAGTTCAAGCCCTATTATCTTGGAATAGAGGCACCGCCTGCCGCAAGGATTGCAACTGTACAAAAATGCTTCAGGACAAGTGATATAGATAATGTTGGATATACCGGGCATCACCTTACATTTTTTGAGATGCTTGGAAATTTTTCTTTTGGAGATTATTTTAAAAGAGAAACTATTAAATTTTCTATAGATTTTATTAAAAATGTTTTAAATATACCGCTTGAAAAGCTTTCCACTGCAGTTTTTAAGGGAGAAGGCCAGATACCGGCTGATGAAGAGTCTATAAATTACTGGTTAGATAATGGAATCAGTCCGGACAGGATATACAGGTTTGGTAAAAGTGAAAATTTCTGGGGGCCGGCAGGCGATACCGGGCCATGCGGGCCGTGTACGGAAATATTCTATGATTTCGGGCCCGACAAGGGCTGCGGCAGAAAGAACTGCAGCCCCGGTTGCGATTGCGGGAGGTTTCTGGAGATATGGAACCTGGTATTTACACAGTATAATTTTGACGGTAAAAACTATGCCGTGCTACCCAAAAAAAACATTGATACAGGAATGGGCCTGGAAAGAATAATGGCTGTACTTGAGGGAAAATCTTCTGTATTCGGGACAGAACTTTTCAGACCGATCCTTGATAAGATATACGAAATCACAGGTAAAAAACTAAAAGGTTCTGGTTTCGGAAACGGCAATAAAGAAGTCAGCAGGCCTATAAGGATAATAGCCGATCATTTAAGAGCCATATATTTTTTAATAGCTGACGGTGTGACACCTTCAAATGAAGGAAGGGGCTATATACTCAGGAGAATTATAAGGAGGGCCGTAAGATTTGGGAGAAAAATTGGCATAGAAGATTGTTTTTTGAATAAGATTGGTAATGCAGTCATCGAATCTTACTCAGATTATTATCCTGAACTTGCAGGGAAGTATCCCCTTGCATGCAGCATAGTCCTTGAAGAAGAAGAAAGGTTTACAAGAACACTGATGGAAGGCAGTTCAATACTGGACGGTATGATTGAGGATATTATCGATAAAAAGAAAAAGTCGCTTGATCCTCAAAAGGCTTTCAGGCTCTATGAGACATACGGATTTCCCGTAGAGCTGACAGCAGAGATACTGAGGGAAAATAATATATTACTTGATCTTAAAAAAGTAGAAGATCATTTCAGAAAACATGCGGAAAGGTCCAGAAAAACAGCAGCATTTGACAAAAAAATTGACAAAAATCTGGAACTTTACAGACATGCAGGCAAAAAAGGAAAAACGGATTTTATCGGATATGAAAGCGAGTCGGCAAAAACTACCATTGAGTGTATCATAAGACTGGATGCTGATGGCACCGGAAAAGAAGTTGAGATGCTAAGCGCCGGAGAAAAGGGAGAGGTAATTTTAAAATCAACTGTATTTTATGGAGAAAAAGGCGGACAGGTAGGAGATGAGGGTATTATCAAATCGGAAGGCGGAATTTTTATTGTAAATAATACCCACATCCCGCTTGAAGGTGTTTACGTCCACAGGGGATATGCAGGAGAAGGTGTTGTAAATTCAGGCGAGGAAGTAGATATAGAGATTAGCAGGAAAAAAAGAATGGACATAAAAAGAAACCATACTTCCACACACCTCCTTCACTGGGCCCTGAGGACCTTATTTGGGGAACAGGTGAAACAGTCAGGATCATTTGTATCGGATAAACATTTTAGATTTGACTATTCCATATACAATACCCCTGATGATAGTGATCTTTTGAAGATAGAGAGGATGATAAACGAAAAGATTCAGATGAACGACCCTGTGAGATGTTTTGAGACAACAATGGAATATGCTGTTGAACTGGGCGCTATTGCGTTATTTGACGAAAAATACGGTAAATTCGTAAGAGTTGTTGAAATAGATGATTACAGTAGAGAGCTGTGCGGCGGAACTCATGTAAGGGGAACCGGTGAAATAGGTATTTTTAAGATAATTTCTGACAGCAGCATTGGGGCAAACTTAAGACGTATCGAAGCAGTGACGGGAATGCATGCATACGATGCCATAAAAGAAAAAGAAAAAATACTTACAGATATTTCTAAAGAGATGGAAGTCGGAGAAAATAATTTACTAAAGTCACTTATCCAGTTAAAGGATGAAGACAAAAAAAGGAAAGAAGATCTTGAAGAGTTGAGAATAAAAACGGCAGTAAATGAAATTATTGGAAGGATTAAAGAGAAGCAGGTAACTGAGGACCAGAATATAATTGCATTCAGCCTTACCGGTTCAGACCTGTCCTCTGATGTGCCCGTAAACGATATGTCCAGGATAGCGGACAGGATAAAGGATTATTTTAAAAATAAAAAAACCTTTATCGCTATTGGAAGTATTTCTAAAGGAAAACCTGTTATTGTCCTGGCGTGCACCAATGATATGGTCCGGTCCGGCGTTAACTGTGGAAAGCTTGCCGGTGAAATGGGAAGCATTGTAAAAGGCGGAGGCGGAGGTAGGCCTGAATTTGCCCGTCTCGGGGGATCAGATAAGGGTTCATTACCAAAAGCTATGGATTTTGCAGTGAAAAGGGTAAAAGATATATTTAATAAAAGAAAATGAGCATAATGGGAATAGATATTGGCGATAAAAGAATAGGCATCGCCATAACAGACAGGGAAAATAAATTTTCTATTACATATTCTATTTTTCCAAATAACAGTTATATACGCCAGAACCTGGAGAAGGTAATAAAGGAAAAAAAGATTGAAAAAATAGTTGTAGGTATGCCATATACCCTGAGGGGCGAGATTGGAAAACAGGGTAAAAAGGTTATGGATTTTATTAATGAAAATCTTAAAGACACAGGTCCTGATATCATATATTTCGATGAGAGATATACAAGCAAAATCCATCTAAGAAACGCCATTAATAAAAGAAAGATAAAAGGAAGAATTGATAAATTTTCAGCAGCATCAATACTTAGCGATTACCTTGACACAGAATCTGGAAGTAATAAATAAAAATGAAAAATATAAAAATATTTTTTACAATAGTAATTACAATTTTAATATTATCAACGGCATTTTTTTTTACTTCATGTTTGGATAATGAAGCAGTCACTGAAAAAGAGGAAATAGCACCGGGGGTCAATGTAGAGATTACAGTAAAGGAGGGTATGACTCTGCAGCAGATTGCAGAACTTCTTGAATCTGCCGGTATAGTGGACAGTGCCTTTATGTTCAGGCTTTTTGTGCAGCAAAGAGGTAAAGAGAAGAACCTGGCTCCCGGGAAATATGAAATGGTTACAGGTTCAGAATATGATGAAGTACTCCAGAAACTGATAGTGGGCCCTCCTGAGATAGTCTATAATGTAACAGTACCCGAGGGTTTTACAGTAAGGGAAGTTTTAAAAAAGTACAGCCTTGAAGTCCCTTTCCTGGATATAGGAGACCTGGAAAAAGCTTCTGAGGTAAATAATTACGACTATGATTTTTTAAGTGGATGCCCGGGCCTGGAAGGATTCCTGTTTCCAAAGACTTATGAAGTATTACTGGATTATGATGCTGGTGGTGTTATTGAAATGATGCTGGCCCAGTACCAATTTGAGACAGGGGATCTTGATTACAGAATGATGGAAGAAAAGGGCTTCTCAAGATACGATATATTAAAAATAGCTTCTATGATTGAAAGGGAAGCATATATACCGGAAGAGAGGGAGTTGATATCAGCAGTAATACATAATCGTCTAAATATTTATATGCCTCTTGGCATAGATGCCACTCTAAGTTATTATCTTAACAAGTGGGAAGAGCCTCTTACTAAATCAGATCTTGATACCGATACAGAATATAATACCAGATTATATAAAGGTCTCCCCCCAACTCCCATATGCAACCCGGGTCTTGATTCTATAATTGCCGCCCTTAATCCTGCTGATGTGGATTACCTCTATTTTGTGGTTACAGACAGCGAGACACACAGGCATTCCTTTACCGATGATCCTAATGAGCATTTGGATAATATAAACAATGCAAAATGAAAGTTTAACACAGTTTTTAAAACACAGGGATTTACTGGAAAAATTTGAGAAGGAATCAAGATCAAAAAAAATTCCCGTTATAACAAAGGATACAGGATACCTTCTTGAGCTTGCAGTACTTATCATGAAACCTTCCAGAATCCTTGAAATAGGCTGCGGCAACGGATTTTCGACTTATTTTCTTGTAAAGAATCTCAATAGCAGTGCAAAATATACAGGTATTGATATGAACAGGGAAAGGCTCTCATCTGCAAAAAAACTCATTGTTGATAAATTTCCCGAAGCAAATACTGAATTCATATGTAGAAACGCTCTGGATATATTGCCGGGGATTGAGGAAGCATACGACCTTGTTTTTATTGACGGAGCTAAATTTGAATATCCCCTCTATGTCAGAGAGATTATGAAAAAACTTAATGATAATGCAATAATAATAGCAGATAATATCCTGTATGGTGACAGGATATTATCACCGCCAGAGGTAAAACATTATAAAAGAACCATAGGTGGCTTAAAAGAATATTTAAGGATAGTATCTGACCAAAAATATTTTAAAACAGCTGTAATAGGCACAGGAGACGGCATCGCAGTCAGTATTTACAGGGGAGGTTTATAAATTGATTCCCAAAAGGATACCAGAGCTTCTTGTTCCGGCAAACAACCTCAATGTATTGAAATATGCTGTACAGTATGGGGCAGATGCCGTATATGCAGGAGGAAAAAAGTTTAACCTGAGAAGCCTTAGAGGAAATTTCACAATAAGGGAAATTGACAGGGGTATCAAATATGCCCATAAAAGAGGTGTAAAAGTTTACCTGGCACTTAATGCCATTGTGCATGAAGATGAAGTGGCAGAGCTTGAAGAATATATAGAAAACCTCAAAGGACTTGAGCTGGACGGGATAATAATCTCTGATTTTGGAGTGATGTCACTTGTTAGAAAAATACTTCCAGACATCAGGATACATATAAGTACACAGTCAAATATTACAAATCTGGCTGGAGTAAAAGTTGCTGCCGGTATGGGTGCATACAGGGTAAATCTGTCAAGAGAAATATCATACGGCAGTCTTAAAAAGATTTGCAGGGAAAGTCCCATAGAAATAGAGGTATTTGTACACGGTGCATTATGCATCTCTTATTCAGGCAGGTGCATGCTGTCAAAGTATATGATAGGAAGGGATGCAAATAAAGGAGAATGCGCGCATAGCTGCAGATGGAAGTACTATTTGATGGAGGAGAAGAGGCCAAATCTATTTTTCCCTGTTGTTCAGGACAATAAAGGGACATATATTTATAATTCAAGAGATCTTTGTCTTCTTGAAGAACTTGATTCCATTATTTCTGCTGGAGTGGACAGCATTAAAATCGAAGGCAGGATGAAAACAGAAAATTATGTAAGTCTGGTAACATGGGTCTACAGGATGGCTCTGGATTCTATAAAAAATGGTAATTTTGATAGTGATAAAAAATATTACCTTAAATCTGCACTTGATGGTTCATCACACCGGAATTTTACAAAAGGTTTTATGTTCCAAAAAGATAAAAAAGAGCTTGAAGATAATGAAAATGTCGGTTATGTAAAAAAATATGAATTTACAGGCACTGTAAAAGGAGAAGATCGTTTATACGGAGAGCCCCTGATACTTGTAAGAAACCAGTTTTCAATAGGACAGACACTGGATATACTTCAGCCAGGAAAATATCCCGTAAAAAGAGAAATAGGTGATATTTTACTCAAACCGGATTACAGGCCGGCCGCTACTGCAAACCCCAATGATGTGGTAATAATAAGGGGACTTAAAAATATAAGTCCTTTTTCGATATTAAGGATAAAAAAATAAAATTACTTTCATTTATAATTAAAATTAAATAAAAGGTTAAAAGATTATAAAATTGTAAAAAAATATTATTTTTGTTATTATTATTATATATTTTTTGATAAAATTATGGTTGAAAATATTAAGACTTACAATATTTTGATTTCAGGAAGAGTACAGGGAGTGGGATTTAGATATTTTACTGTTTCACAGGCAGATAATTACGGAATAAAAGGTTATGTAAAAAACACATACGAAGGAAAAGTTGAGATAATGTGCCAGGGTGAAGTAGAAGAACTGGATTCTTTTATTTCAGCTGTAAAAAAGGGCCCTTCTTTTTCAGTAGTTACAGATGTAAGGATTGAAGAGATTCCAGAAGAGAGGATATATAATACATTTGAGATTAAATACTGAATAATTTTTTTTAATATATTCATAGTAACATAAATAAGAAACAAAATAATAAAAATGCAGCAACTAAATATTAGTTCGAATACAAAACTTCTGGGTTTATTCGGAAATCCATCCAGACACAGCCTGTCTCCTGTTATCCAGAATAAGTTTTTACATGATAACGGAATTGATGCGGTATACCTTACATTTGAATTTCCGGAAGAAAAACTTAAATCAGCTTTTGAAGGTGCCAGGATTCTGGGATTTTATGGACTCAATATAACAATGCCTTATAAGGAGAAAATCTTCGGCCTTTCTGATAAAAATGATAAACTCGCAGCTGCAGTTGGTTCAATAAATACAATAAAGTTTAATAAAAAAGGAGATTTTATTGAGGCTGCCGGATTTAATACCGATATATACGGTATTACAGAATCAATAAAAAAAGCTGGATGCAGCATAAAGGATAAAAATTGTTTGATAACAGGTGCAGGAGGAGCAGCAAGAAGTGCTGTTTTTGCTTTTTTACGGGAAAAAGCAGGAAAAATATTTATTTACAACAGGACTGTAAGAAAAGCAGAAGATTTATTGAAATCATTTAATAGAATAAAATCCGGGCGGATAGAGGTTCTATACAGTCCCGATGAGATAAAATCAAGAAGCAAAGATATTGATATCATATGTAACTGCACTCCGCTCGGAATGAATTTAAGAAACATGCTCGAAAAGATGCCTGTACCTGAGAGCATGAATCTTGGTGGAAAAATAGTATTTGAGTCAGTATACAATCCGGTTGAGACAAAACTGGTAAAAAAAGCAAAAAGGGATGGAGCAGCGGTTGTAGACGGTATAGATATGCTTATAAACCAGGCTGCGTCGTCTTTTAATATATGGTTTGGTGTTATCCCTGAAATTGGAAATTTAAAAGAGCTGCTTATTAAATAAAAGATTTAATAATAAAAAATTATTTTAAAAGGATTGAGGATATATATGGTAATAGATGATATTTTGATTGAAGGAATAAAAAGAGGGGCTTCGGATGTCCATATTGTCTGCATCCTTCCGCCAATACTGAGGATTAATGGAAATCTTGAAAAACTTGAAGAATTCGGAGACATAACACCTGATATCGCAGAAAAAATATTGCTGAAAATTATAAATGATGACCAGAAAAAAAGGCTCTACAGCGACCTATCACTTGACTTTTCATATACCATACCTGGAGAAGGCAGATTCAGATGTAACATTTTTTTTCAGAGGGGTACCCTGGCGGGTGCTTTCCGCCTAATATCCAAAGAAATACCGACAATTGAAGAGTTAAGGCTTCCCCAGCAGATAAAAGAATTTGCTGCATATCCCCGTGGACTTGTTCTTGTTACGGGGCCTACCGGTTCCGGTAAATCGACTACACTGTCATCAATTATAAATCTTATAAACAAAAACAGGAAAGAGAATATTATTACCATAGAGGATCCGATAGAATACCTTTTTACACATGAAAAAAGTATAGTTAGCCAGAGGGAGATTCTTGCTGATGCAAATTCTTTTAGTTCAGCGTTGAGGGTAGTCTTAAGAGAAGATCCAGATGTCATCATGGTGGGGGAGATGAGGGATCTGGAAACAATATCCAGTGCGCTTACAGCCGCAGAAACAGGCCATCTTGTCTTTTCAACACTCCATACACAGGATGCTCCCCAGACCATAGACAGGATAATAGATATTTTCCCGACAAATCAGCAAAGACAGATAAGGACCCAGCTTGCGTCAACTTTAAAAGCGGTCCTGGTCCAGCAGCTTTTACCAAACCGTGAAGAAAATGGAAGGGTAGTTGCTACTGAGCTTATGTTTACATCCCCGGCTATATCAAATATGATAAGAGAGATGAAGGTCCATCAAATATACACTTCAATACAGGCCGGAGGAAAAAGAGGGATGATGACCATGGACAAATCTCTTGCAGACCTTTACAGGCAGGGTTATATTTCAAGGGAAATTTGTATTGAAAAATGTCATAACAGGGAAGAAGTAGCAAGGATGATTGAATAATATTGTTAACAATTGATCAATATTTATTGTACGTAATTTATATACAGTTTATAATTTAAAAAACATATATTAGACAAAATATGGCTACATTTGAATACAGGGCAAAAGACAGGAATGGAGAGATATTGACCGGTTCGCTTGATGCTTCCAGCGAAGATGCGCTGATATCCAAGTTGAAGGATCAAGACCTATTTGTCCTTGATATAAAGAGGTTCAGGGATGAAAAGGAAAAAGGCCTTTCTAGAAATATAAAGTTTTTTGAAAGAATAAAGACCAGGGACCTGGTAGTTTTTACAAGACAGTTTTCCACTTTAATTACTTCAGGGATGTCCCTTATAGAATCACTTGTAGTGCTGGAAAAACAGACGACTGGTGATAAGTTTCGCGCAATAATATCCCGGGTAAGGAGGGATATTGAATCAGGATACAGCCTCTCTGAGGCGATGACAAAACATAAGATATTTTCCAGATTATATATTAGTCTGATAAGGGCGGGTGAGACCGGAGGAGTTCTTGATGAATCCATGGAGAACCTGGCAAATTTTCTGGAAAAAGATGAAAAGGTCCGTATGCAGGTAAGAAACAAGACTGCATACCCAAAATTTGTTCTGGGTTTTGCTCTGGTAGTAACCCTTGTAATAATAATTTTTCTGGTGCCGACTTTTGAGGATATATATGCCGACCTCGGTGCAGAACTTCCGGCAATGACAAAAGCAGTAATCCTGGTAGGTAACCTTTTTCAAAATATATTTTTCTATATCATTTTAATAGTAATAATAGTTGGAGGAAGATTTCTTTTCCACAAATACAGGGAGACACCTAATGGCAGGAAAACAATAGATACTATAAGAATAAATATACCTAAAATGGGAGATGTTATTAAAAAGATGGCCCTATCAAGGTTTGCAAGATATCTCGGTACGCTGCTGGCTGCAGGAGTT